>JAISSC010000225.1 GCA_031273305.1 Flavobacteriaceae bacterium | reverse complement strand
GCCCTCCGGGCTTTCAAAAAATCATTTAGGGTGACGCATAGTCAAAGTTAGGACGTTATTTAATCTCGTAAGTTTCAGGGGCTAAGGCAGTTGGCGACCATTGTTCCAAAAAGTTTTGCACTCTTTTTATATCATACCCTGTTTTGCCGTCTTCTAAAAAATCAGTTTGCTGGGTGTGGACTCTTTCGCCGTTCTCATTTAAAATCACAAAAACGGGAAATCCGAATCGTTGGGGAAATCCTAACTGTGCCAGGACAGGTTCGTTTTTGTTTTCTTTGGAATAGTTCAAATGATAAACGATAAAGTTATCGTCCAGAGATTTTTTTAATTCGGGAGTCTCCTCAGTTAATTTGTTAAACCGTAAACACCATATACACCAGTTTCCCCCGATTTGTAATAAAACGAATTTATGTTCTTGTTTGGCTACAACAAGGGAAGAATCTATTTTTTGTTGTGCATTGTCTTCGGGATTATATAATTTCCTGTCTTGAGAAAAAACTAAGGTAGAAAAGATAAAAACCAACAGTGTAATACAATTCTTCATTTTTTATTCTTATTCGGGAGTTTCGGCATTCTTTTTTTCTTCCTCTTCCAATCTTTCTTCTTCTTCTTCTTCTTCTAATACCTGTAACTGCTCTTCGGTTAGTTTATCTTTTAGGTTATCCGTTACATCATCATAAATATGCTGCATGGCATTCGCCTCTGCATAGTAGTAATTATAACTGTCCTGAAATATTTCTTTGGTGGTGTTGTGTTCTATAAATATAGACACATAAGTATCGAAAGCGGTATCTTTACTCAGTGGCATATTGTTGGAGGTTTGTTTATAAAGATAAATATCGGTTAAAATAGCTGCCATTTCTTTTCTGGATAACAAGTTTTCGGGTTTCTCCAGTGCATGTTGACAGGAAAAAAGCAATAAACAAAACAATATGGTTAATATATATCTCATAATTTTCCTCGTAAAGCCATAATTTTCATTTTAATTACCCCAAAAACCGCCTCACTGATAATAGCTCCGCTCATTTTTGATTCTCCTCTGGTTCGGTCTGTAAAGATAATAGGAACTTCCACAATTTTAAAATTTCTACAATAAGCCCTGAATTTCATCTCGATTTGAAATCCATATCCAACTAATTTTACTTTATCCAGAGGTATGGTTTCCAATACTTTCCGGGTGAAGCAAACAAACCCCGCAGTGGAGTCATGAACAGGCAGTCCTGTGATAAACCGTACGTATTTAGAAGCAAAAAAAGAAAGCAAAACGCGGTTCATTGGCCAGTTTACCACATTCACTCCCTGCGAATATCGGGAACCTATTGACATGTCAGCCCCGTTTTTACAGGCTTCATAAAGTCGAATCAAATCCGTAGGATTATGGGAAAAATCTGCATCCATTTCAAAAATATAGTCATATTCATGAGTTAATGCCCATTTAAATCCATGAATGTATGCCCGCCCCAATCCGTTTTTTTCTTCTCGTTCTTCTAAAAATACCCGATTCGGATAAAGCCCCTTTAATTCCTTTACCAGATTACCTGTTCCGTCGGGAGAGGAATCATCCACAACCAGAACATCAAAACTTTTTTCCAGATTCAGGACACACAGGATAATATCTTTAATATTTTCCTTTTCGTTGTAAGTAGGTATTATGACTAATTTTTTATCTGACACCGATATGTGCGTTTTTTATAGTTTTCTTATCAATAGCATTACAGACAGCAAAGGTAGATTAATTTCACTTAGATACGAAATAAGCAAACCCTAATTCAGTATCCGTTTCTTTTTCTGCGTTCTCAAATAAAGAGATCAAGTTTTGAAACGTGTTTAATTTATCCAAGCTCAAGTTTTGAAATTCAATTCTCACGGGAAGTTTTATTATTCCCGTAATAGCGTCCCACAAACCATCCAGATTATTTGCCACAACGGGAGTAAGTCTAAATTCTTTTTGGAAAAGTTTATAAAAATCGGGCAGGGTCTGAATCGTATTAAAATCAAAAACTACTGTTGTCATCTTTGTTCAAAAGTGTTATAATGGTTATGACTTACAAAAATCAGTCCATCATCAGAAAAAACTACCCGGTCTGTTCCCCTGTTTCCGCAATTATAATTTAAATCTGCCTCAAACCATTTTCTTCCTTTCTTATAGGGTACGCTATTTTCCCTGTTGCTGAAAATATCTCCCCCGATTATCTTTCCCGGAAGAACATCACATAAGTTTCCTCTTTCGGGTTTCCATCCGGATTTTCGTGCTTCTTTTTTTGTTATATAATAATCCGGTAGTCGATGGTTCTCCTTTAGGTAAGGAATTACGACCTGTTCGGAACTTAAATGACTAATATCAAATTGTTCAATGTCGAGTTTCCGTGTAGCATTTTTATAGCTGAAAGCCAAAGCAGCAACAATTAAAACACCGATCAATAAAAAATAAAGCGGGGATTGTTTTTTTCTCTTCACATTTAAAGTTAAATATAAAGGACAAAATTATCCAAAAATCAGGAAGTTTAGTTATTTTTGAGTAAATTTCTTTATATCATGCATATCGAAAGCGACAAGAACCCTAAGGTAAAAAATCTGATAAAGTTGTTAGAAAAAAGCAGGGAACGGAAGATACAGAAAAAATTTGCGGTAGAAGGCAGGCAGGAAAACTTTTTTGCGATACAGAACGGATTTCATCCGGTGGAGTTCTATATTCAGCCTGAAATCTTTCAGAACTCAACGGAATTACCGGAATCAGCCGTGAAATATGAGGTGTCTCAAACGGTTTACAATAAAATAGCGTACAGGAAAATTACGGAGGGAATTATAGGAGTATATGAGTATAAGTTATATGACCTCTCGGAAATCAACTTATCCGATAATCCTTTTGTGTTGATCATTGAATCGGTAGAAAAGCCCGGAAATCTTGGGGCGATATGCCGCTCTGCCGATGCTTTTGGAGTGGATGCTGTGGTTCTTTGCGAAGAAAAGGCAGATATTTATAATCCGAATGTAATACGTTCTTCCGTAGGAAGTTTCTTTAATATTCCGGTCATATCTTCCAATAATGAAAAAATTTATGAATTTCTGAAGAAAAACAAAATTTCTACGTATGCTACCTATATGAATGAAACATCGATAAATATTCAGGACGCAGACTTGTCAAAGCCCACTGCCATTGTGTTTGGGACGGAACATTCGGGAATTTCGGATTTCTGGAAAAACAAGATAAAGCAAAATATAATAATTCCTATGAGAGGTAAAATAGACTCCCTGAATGTCAGCAATGCCGTTGCAATAGTGTGCTATGAAGTAGGGCGGCAAAAGATTATATTAAAAAGATATTGAAAAAACAATTTTAACATACCTCGTACATATTATGTCATAAAAATATATTATTTTTGTCCATTGATATGTTCTTATTTTTATATAGGAAGTTAAAATAAGTTAGGGAATATTGCTATTTTTGTTAATTGGAAAAACACATATAAATAATAATGTAAAGAGAATAACACTAAATAATTATAGTAAAGTGACACTAAAATTGTACAATTATGTTTGAAATTTTTAAAGACAAATCAGGAGCTTTTCGTTTTAGACTAAAAGCTAAAAGTGGGCAAATTATCCTTTCGAGTGAAGGGTATACCCAGAAGACAAACTGTCAAAAAGGAGTTAGCTCTGTAAAAAGAAATTCTAAAAACGAGGATCGTTTTGAATTGAAACAGGCAGCTAACAAGAAGTGGTTTTTTAACCTGAAAGCCGGAAACGGTCAAGTGGTTGGATCCAGTGAACCTTATGACAATGAAGCAAATGCTAAAAATGGGGTAAAATCAGTAATGAATAATGCACCAACGGCAGAAACAGTTGATTTATCTAAATAGAAGATTAACTGAGACCTAATTTAGGTTTGATTATTTACTAAGAAAGGAAAGATGAGGCTGTCCGAAAAGTAGGGCAGCCTTTTTTTATTATTCACTGTTTTAGGGTATAAAATTCAAGCCTTAACGACCAAAATCAATCCGTTTCTATTTCCAGTAATTGTTTTTTTGTAGGTAATCCTCCGGCGTAGCCTGTTAATTCTCCGTTAGACCCGATAACCCGATGGCAGGGGATCATTATGGAAATGGCATTGGCTCCGTTCGCAGAAGCAACGGCACGGATGGCTTTTTCATTCTTCATTTTCTTTGCCTGTCCCAAATAGGTCTCCGTTTTTCCGTAAGGAATTTTCAGGAGTTCATTCCACACGGATTGTTGAAAATCCGTACCACAAAGCAGGATGGGAATGCTAAATTCTTTTCGTTCTCGTCTAAAGTATTCCTCTAATTGTAAAATAGCCTCCTGAACCGGAGTAGAAGTTTCTTCAACAAATTCCGATTTCAGGAATTTTTTAATTCGGCTGTCGATGGTTTCCCTGTTTTTTCGGTAACGCCAATCGCATAAACATAGCTTCTCTTCATAAGAACCTAAGATCAATTCTCCGTATCCGGTTTTATAATATTGAATTTTGATGAAAGCCATTTTGTATATTCAAAAATAATTAAAAAATATAAGGAAGTGCTAAAAAATTACCGAATTTATAATGTAAAGCACTTCATTTTGGATGAGATCAGAGTTAGCCAATCAGTTGTTTCTGAAAAGAAAGTTTGATGTTTTTCAAAACTTTGCCTATTTCTTTTTCTATGGATTTTAGTTCTGATTGGAATTGATTCTTATTCTCGTCTTTAGGAATTATACTGTTTATCCGTGTACGGTAATATTCTACTGCATTCTGCATGTTCTGACAGAATATTTCGTAATAATTAGCCAGTTTTTTATCCGTATAATCTGCTATTTCAGTAACCTGGTCTTTCAGGTAATTCATATAAATATGAAGTTCTTTGATAAACATATGCGGGCGGTATCCGGATTTCAGAATATTGGCACGACCATAGATGTGGTCTACCATATCTTTAAGGGAAACTACCTTGTCAAAATAAGCTATATTAGGACCAGGGCATACGGTTACTCCCAGAATGTCTTTGGTTATCGGGGAGAGTTTGTATTTTCGTAATGCAGAGTTGCTCAATCCGGCACATAAACATTCTTTAGTCAGAATATTCGCAATTTGTTCCCTTCGTTGTTCCTCGCTTATATCCAGTTTTTTGATTTGTTTGATCTTTTGCCGTATATAGGAAACCGAAGCCGTACAGATAGGTCTTTGGGTAAACTCAGTATCCGATGTTAAAAATTTTTCCGTACATGGACTTCCCGGACATCCTTTTTCAGCTAAACCGTATTTTTCCTTTTCTCCGGAAATATTTTTAAGGTAGTTAAAAGGAACTCCTAAAGGAGAATTTTTACTTAAAAGAATATCGTTTTCCGTTGATTTAACCAGAGCCTGCAACGTCTCGTCATCAATACTTACAGCTTCAGGAACCAATAAAAAAGGGCTTCCCCATCCGGTGGAATTTATCTGATAATAAGTGCGGAGAAATTCATTTTCTTCATGAGTTCCGATTCCTCCCTGCACGGTAATAGAAATCTCAGGAGTCTTTTCCGGAGGAGTTTTTCCTTTTAATTGTAAAGTCTTGGCATAGATTTCAAATAACTCAAGGCTCAGAGATTCTCGTTTGATTTTAAATTCTTCTAAAATAGGTCCAAGCATATGTCCCTGACTGGCAAAAGCATGTCCTCCACAGTTTAATCCCGACTCGATTCGAAATTCGGATACCCATAGTCCCTTTTTAGCTAAATATTTTCCCTGAATGATTGCCGAGCGGTAATCGCTTACCTTTATGATTATCTTTTTTTCAAAACTCCCGTTCTTTATCTCTGTGAATGCAGGAATATTTTCCAGATAATTGAATAATCGGGGGTTCATTCCCGCCGAAAAGATGATGGAAGAGTTTATCAGGTTGCTTTCAGAATATCCGCGTAACGCCGCAATAGCATCAGAACCATCTTCAATAATGGAACCGTCTTTATGATACCGGTTATTGTCTACTTTGGTCATGATGTTGACATCAATACTGCCGGGTTTTAAGTGTGCCTTTAGTTCCTGCTGGATGGTTTTCAGTTCAAATTTATCGTGAATTTCCTTCATTTTGTTGTATAATTTTTTAAGGAAATTCTCTTCAGGTAACATTTCAAAATAAAGGATCAAATCTGAACCCGGTTCGAAAGAAGAATTTTTTAATTTTTCTATCTGTGCCTGAACCATCTGGTTAAGCAGATTCAGGTAATCTTTAATCCTTTTTGCACGATAATCAGGCTCTGACGGCTCAATAGGATGATAGGCTTTGTTGTTTTTCTTATAATAATATTCCCGCATTTTCTCTATCAGAGAGTCCTGAACAATGGAAATTACAGAAGAGATACCAAAGCGGGCAACTTTAACCGGAGTGTCAATAGTGTAAGCTAATCCCATCACCGGAATATGAAAAGTATGAAAAGATTTAGTCATTTATTTGATGATATGTTTAATAATGATTTTAATGTGAAAAACAACTTTTTAAATAAGCAGGTCTATGTACCGTATAAAATCTAAGTAACCAAAAATTTATATTGGATACCTGAAAAAACGGGATTCTGATAAAAATATTCATGTTTACAAAATAAAAATCTTAAGCAGTGAATAAAATACGCTCATAAAGATACTTAAACACAGAACTTTAATTAAGGTTCAAAGGTAAGGTTTCTTTTTCTTAAAGTCGTGTTAATATTCAGCCAAATATTGACTTATTCGCAAAAAGCTATTATAAATTTAACTAATGGCGGCTTTTTATTTTATTTTTACATATTTTATGCGCGCCATTTCCGTTTGGATAAATAAATGATATAAGAAAATGGTTGGTGTAATTGTCGGAAAATTTGTAAAGAATAAAATTATGAATTAATATCTAAGAATTATTAGGATACAGGCTTTGAGCCAGTTGTATAAATTGCCAGATTCTGTATCCGTTATTAAAAATGAGCATTATAGTTAATCCCGTAAGTAAATACCCTAAAAATCGCTGCTTTTCGGGAGAAAGCACTTTAAACAACCATCCCAAGATAAGAGGAATAACAAAAATAAAATGTCCTCCGTATAAAAATGCTACATCTATACCGACTTTTAGGATGTAATGATAAAACAAATCTGCGGGTAAAGTTAGTATAAGTATCCAGAAGAGTTTGTTTTTACTATTCATCACAATTGCGAAACCCATAAGCAAAATTATAATGAAAATAAAAAGATATTGATACCAGGAGTCATAAAAATTAAGATATATTTCTTGATTCATATACGGACTTTTGTCTATCCTTGAAGAGGGGAATAGTGTATTACCTCCAAGAAAATAAGAAATAAAAGAATCAAAAGCAGAAAAACCTTCTGCCTGAAACCAACCTTTTCGCTTAACATTATAAAGCAAAAATGTTTCCAAGTCCCATTGGTTTTTCCTTAAGATAAGTGCAGTGCTCAGATAAGTTATAAATACAGTAACTACTGCAATTTTAAGGAAGGAATATAATATATTTTTTAAGGAAAGTTTCTTCTCAAAAATTATGGGAATAAGTACTTTAGGAGCATTCGTAATTGTCTGCCCGGTTATTAAAGTTCCGGAAATTATATAATAGAAGTAGCTAAGTCCCGTCCCCTTTGATAAAAAATAAGAGGCAAGGTATAGGTTCGCTGTAAGTAAGAATAAAGTGAAGGTAAAAGTTTCAGGGGTAAATGATAAAGTTATTGCCCCACCAAAAAAAGAAAAGAATAAAGTAAGAAGACAACATATTTTTAGATTTAATTTTATTATATTCTTTAAATATTTAAAAATAAATAAATTAGACCAAGCTATAAAAAGACTGCATAAGAAAACTACAAATAAGGTGTACGTTTTTTCATGGATATTATAAAGCTGAATTTTTTGATATAAAATTGTTAAAGGAATATAAAAATATTGGGTTAACGGATGAGTTGCAGGCTCTCCAGAGCCCAAATATAGGCAAATACCATTATCGAAACCAAAATACATATCTGTGCGATCTCCATCAATAATATTAGTGGTAAGCGAGAGGTATATTCCTAACGGATAATAAAGAAGTATAAAAATGAGTAAAATAAAAAATTCTTTTTTAGAGTCAGGGAGAATAAGATGTATAATGGTTTTTATTTCATTGAAAAAATTTTTCATGAGCTGGGATAATGATTTAATTTGGGAAATAAAAAATTCTCATATAACCCACAAAAATACACAATTTTATTGAAAATAAATTAAGCGGTGAAGAAACATCGTATTTTTCATCCTAATTCAATTTAAAATCCAGAAGTAATTTATCCTTAATTTCATCCAGCACTTCTTTGGTAATATTTACCCGTTTGTTCATAGACGAAGATTGCAGGAACAGATTATTTTTTGTATCAACAATTTCAAAATGAATATCTTTTGCTCCGGCGTTCTGGTCACAAATTCTGTTTAAGGAAACCAGTGTGTTTTCATCCAGTTCTTCCAGATTAATTTTGATGGTTAGTTTCTTGGTATGTTTACTGATCACTTCGCTCAATTCTTCCATATTCAGAACGTTGGTATACACAAAACCGTTATCCCGTATCACCCCGACGGTAATTTTTATCAGGACAAATAAATTGGGCATCAGGTATTTTTGGAAATCGAGGTAGTTTTTTTTCAATTTCAGAGAAATAGTACCGGTTTTGTCTTCCACATCAAAAAAAGCCATTCGGGTTCTTCCGTTATCCACATCCCGATGCTCAAACCGGGTAATCATCCCTGCGATATAGACTTCTTTATTAATGTAATCTTCCTTGTGTTCATTGATTTCCGCAATATTTTTAGGTTTGATCAGGGCAATTTCATACTTGTAATTATCCATCGGATGTGCCGAAATGTAGATTCCTACCACTTCTTTTTCCTTGCTCAACTTATACATCGCACTCCATTCCTCAGTTTTCGGAATAATCGGCTTCATCACATCAAAACCTTCATCCCCCAGGTCTCCAAATAAAGAATTTTGTGCGGAACTTTTATTATCCTGATAGGCAATTCCATAGCGCACCAATTTTTCTATGGTCGTAGAACCGTTTTCTTCCATAAAGAACTGTGCCCGGTTGTTTTCGGACAGTTCGTCAAAAGCTCCGGCTAGTACCAGATTTTCCAATACTTTTTTATTAATGTTCTTTAGGTCGGTTCTTTCAAAAAATTCAAATAAACCGTTGTATTTCCCATTTTTCTGACGTTCATTGATAATAGCTTCCACCGCATTTTCCCCGATTCCTTTAATTGCTCCCATACCGAAGCGGATTGCTCCTTTCTCGTTGACGGTGAACTCATAATCACTTTCATTTATGTCAGGCCCTAATACTTCCAGTCCCATATTTTTACATTCTTCCATAAAGAAAGTAAGCGTGCTGAGGTTGTTTAAGTTGTTACTCAATAATGTAGCCATAAATTCTGCCGGATAATGAGCTTTCAGGTAGGCAGTTTGAAAAGCGATAAAGGCGTAACAGGTGGAATGAGATTTATTGAAAGCATATTGAGCAAAGGCTTTCCAGTCTTCCCATATCTTTTTTAGTTTTTCTTCCGGATGTCCTCGTTCAATGGCTCCATCAAGGAATTTAGCCTCCATTTTGTTCAAAACTTCGATTTGTTTTTTCCCCATCGCTTTACGCAAGACGTCGGCATCACCCTTGCTGAATCCTGCCAGCTTTTG
Organism: Flavobacteriaceae bacterium; assembly: GCA_031273305.1. Classification (GTDB taxonomy): domain Bacteria; phylum Bacteroidota; class Bacteroidia; order Flavobacteriales; family Weeksellaceae; genus Apibacter. Next base: position 54,821 of record JAISSC010000225.1, on the reverse strand, counting down.
GGAAAGTAGCATCACCTGCTCCTGATAAACCGTAATTCCGTATGTATCTGCCAGATATTCCTCCATATCAGGCAAGTCGTAGGTGATTTCTTCCTTTCCGTGTTTCCGGTTGATAAAGTTCGGGATGTATTGTAACGGTCCCGGACGATATAGCGCATTCATGGCAATTAAATCCTCGAATTTATCCGGTTGGAGTGCCTTTAGGTGTTTTTGCATTCCGGGCGATTCATACTGGAAAATTCCGATGGTGTTCCCGGTTTTGAATATGTTGTACGTCTGCTCATCATCCAGAGGAAATTCATCCGGATTCGGAGCTTCGTCTTTTCCTTTACGTTTTTTAATAATTTCTATGGTGTCACTGATGATAGTTAAAGTTCGCAGACCCAAAAAGTCCATTTTCAGTAATCCGGCACTTTCTACTACGGAGTTGTCGAATTGAGACACCAACAGAGTAGAATCTTTGGCAACAGCCACCGGAATCAGATTGGTAATATCCTCCGGAGTAATAATAACCCCGCAGGCATGAACTCCGGTGTTGCGTAGGCTTCCTTCCAAATGATATGCATTTTGGATTACCTTTCCTTCCAAATCATCAGATTCAAATTTTTGTTTCAGCAGCAATACCGGTTCGATCTCTTCTCTTCCGAAGTCTTTCTGTAAATCCGCTTCCGACCTATTCTTTAGCTTGGTCAGGTTAAGATTGAACGGCAGGTTTTTAGACAGGCGGTCGGTATCGCTCAGAGGAAGTTCCAGCACCCGTCCGGCATCCCGGATTGCAGACCGTCCGGCAAGTGTGCCGTAGGTGATGATTTGAGCTACCTGATTTTCTCCGTATTTATCGACCACCCACTGGATAATTTTTTCACGTCCGCGGTCATCAAAATCAATATCAATATCGGGGAGGGATACCCTGTCCGGATTTAAAAAACGCTCAAATAGTAGATCGTATTTAATCGGGTCTATATTGGTAATTCCTATACAGTAAGCCACAGCGGAACCGGCAGCAGAACCCCGCCCCGGTCCGACGGAAACTCCCATCTTACGCGCCTGAGAAGTCAAATCCTGTACGATCAGGAAATATCCGGGATAGCCTGTTTTCGCAATAATCTCAAGTTCAAACTCCAGACGTTCCCTAATTTTATCGGACAGGTTGTCTCCATACCGTTTTACGGCACCTTCCCAAGTGAGGTGAGCCAAATAGGCGTTTTCCCCTCGTTTTCCTCCATCGGTTTCATCCTGAGGATTGACAAATTCATCAGGAATATGGAATTTAGGGAGTAAAACTTCTCTGGCTAATTCATAAGGCTCAAATTTTTTGATGAAATCTTCAAAATTTTCAATAGCTTCCGGAATGTCCGCAAACAAAGCCGCCATTTCTTCCTGAGACTTGAAATTGTACTCGTTGTTCGGAAGCCCGAATCGTTTCCCGAATCCTCTTCCTATCGGGGTAGATTGCTTTTCTCCATCCTTGATGCAGAGCAAAATATCCTGTGTTTCCGCTTCTTCCTTGTTGATATAAAAAGTATCGTTTTGAGCCAGTATTTTTACCCCGTATTTCTCGGCAAATTTGAGTAATACCTTGTTGAGGTGTTCTTCTTCATCCAAGTGATGGCGGAGTAGTTCTACATAAAAATCCTCCCCAAACAGGTTATGCCAGTACACGAAGGCTTCTTCTGCCTGTTTTTCTCCTACGTTCAAGATAAGACTTGGAACTTCGGAAGACAGTCCTCCGGTAGTTGCAATCAGGTTTTCTTTATATTGTTCAATCAGTTCTTTTCCGATACGAGGGTATCCGGCATACAGTCCTAATTTATAACCCAAAGTAGAAAGTTTGGACAGGTTTTTAAATCCGGTATGGTTTTTTGCCAGTAAAATCTGGGTGAATCTACGGTCAGGATTATCTTTGGTAAATTTATTCTGGAGATAATTTTCGGATATGTATAATTCACAACCTATGATGGGAAGTATTTCTTTTTTCACAGGCTCGGAAAGTTCTCCGGCTTCCACCTTTTTGTTGTGGTTCTTGATGCTGTCGTTGGCTTTTTTTATCTCGTTCAGGAAAGCAAAGGCTCCCATCAAGTTTCCCGAATCGGTGACTCCCAGAGCGGGCATGTTGTATTCCTGTGTTTTTTTGATGAGGTCGGAATGTTTGCTGGTGGAAGTCAGGATAGAGTAAACGGAGTGGTTGTGAAAATGGAAAAAATGAGAAAAATTGATATTATCTAAAGATTTTTTGCCTCCGTCTCTTTTGTTTTTAAGGTTTGCATTAAAATCTTTTACCTGTTGACGAACTACGATGTCAAAAGCCCGGAAAGGTTCCGGATGATTTTGAATAAAGGCGGTTAGTTGTTCTTCGGTAAAGTGTAGCTTCTTAGGCTTTATCTGTCGTAGACGAACCAATTCCCAAAAAGCCTGTGCAGTGGCATTTACATCTGCGGCAGCGTTATGAGCCTCAGCAAAGTTGTGTCCGAACAGTTTTTTGTATAGTTCCGAAAGTTTGGGATATTTAAATCCTCCTCCCATTCCTCCGGGTAAGGCACAAAAGTTGGTTCCTTCCTGCGCCGTATCAATTAAAGGCAGATCAGCAATGTTGTTTTTCAGTGATTTCCGATAAAATTCGGCTCCTACGATCGGAATGTCGAAAGAGATATTTTGCCCTACCAGAACAGGATTTTCTGCCAAAACCGCATGAAACTGTTCCAGTACGGTTTTCAGGTCATGACCTTCCGCTAAGGCTTTTTCAGTGCTGATTCCGTGAATTTTTTGAGCATTGAAAGGAATGTCATATCCTTCCGGTTTTATGATGTAGTCGTAGTTTTCGATAAGGTTTCCGTTTTCATCGTGCAACTGCCATGCAATCTGTACCATACGAGGCCAGTTGTCGGAATCGGAAACAGGTGCGCCGGCATTGGCAGGCAAACCTGTGGTTTCGGTGTCAAAAACTAAAAATTTCATATAGCACAAATTTACGAAATTTTTTATTGGAAGAGTCGGGGAGGAGGGTAAGATAAACTAAAATAAGGGATATTTCTAAAGATGTGATGATGGATAAATAGCGTTGTCGGGGATAATTAAGGAGTTAATTTTTATAATTTTATAAATAGATATGCGGAATAATCTGTAAAATGTATATTTTTGTTTTGCAATAATAAAAATTAATGTTAGTACTAAAATTTGGAGGCACAAGTGTAGGGAGTGCCGAGCGTATTAAAAATCTGGCGGAACTAATTAAAAGTCAGGAACCTAAGATTGTTGTGTTATCCGCTATGAGTGGCACAACCAATGCTTTAGTCGAAATATCCAATGCTTTATATGAAAAGAATACGTTTAAGGCTGAGGAATTGATAAATACCCTTGAAAGTAAATATAAGACCGAGATTAAGGATTTGTATAAGAATCCAATTATTCTTGAAAAGGGGAAAGAGCTTATCGATTCTCATTTCGGATATTTACGTTCCTTTATAGACTTTCCGATATTTACGGAGAAGGAAGAAAAGATCATACTGTCAGAAGGAGAATTGCTAAGTACCACACTGTTTCATTATTATCTGAGCGAGAGGGGAGAAAAGTCGATTTTGCTTCCGGCTTTAGAGTTTATGAGAATTAACCGGGACGGAGAGCCGGATATGGGCTACATTGAAGAACACCTGAAAGAAGAATTAAAAAAATACCCTGATTCTAACGTTTTCATTACACAGGGGTATATATGTAGAAATGCACAAGGAGATATAGATAACCTTCAGAGAGGAGGAAGTGATTATACTGCCTGTATTATCGGGGCTGTGATTGAAGCGAAAGAGATACAGATATGGACGGATATTGACGGAATGCATAATAACGATCCGCGTTTTGTGGATAAGACCCATCCGGTGGATGAATTGAGTTTTGATGAGGCGGCAGAATTGGCTTATTTCGGGGCGAAAATCCTGCATCCTACCTGCATCCTGCCTGCCCAGAAAAGAAATATTCCCGTAGCATTGAAAAATACCATGCAGCCTGAAGCTAAGGGAACTTTGATAGGGAACCTGAAAACTCCCGGAGGAATCCGGGCAGTTGCGGCTAAAGACGGAATTTATGCAATTACCATCAAAAGTGAGAGAATGCTGTTGGCGTATGGTTTCCTTAAGACTATTTTTGAAATTTTTGATAAGTATAGAACTTCCATAGATATGATAACCACTTCGGAAGTAGCCGTATCTCTTACCATTGACAATGCCTCCAGTCTGGATCATATTGTTGCGGAACTGAAAGAAATTGCTAATGTGGAAGTGGAAAAAGACCGTACTATTATTGCAATTGTCGGGAATATTACTAAAAGCGATGCCGGTTATGGTGTAAAAATACTGGATGCTTTCGAAAACATTCCCCTACATATGATTTCCTATGGCGGAAGCGAACACAATATTTCCGTAGTCATTGACAGTAAATACAAAAAAGAAGCCTTGCAGGCTCTGAATAGTAAGTTGTTCGGATATTAATCACGAAAACTTTATGCATTAAAACCTCTCAGATTCAACAAATGAGAGCAACATTTAGTTAGGTTATACACTTGTTTTTTAATTTGAGCGTGCCACTATCGGGTCGGGCTATCCGTGTAGGGACGTCCCAACTTGGGCATCTCTGTGCGTTATCATTGTCGCGTACCTATCATAATGCAAATATAAGGTGACGGCACGCCGGACACCATGACGATTACCCTCATTCTACCGAGCTTGAATCCCTAACGGGATTCGCAGGCTAATTTATTGTATATCAATATATTGCTCGGCTTTGCGAAGCAAAGCCGAGCAACGTTCTTATCCCGAACTCACGTTATTTAAACCTACCCCAACTCAAATTCATCCGTTTTTTATCCGGGAAATCCATAAATACCTTTATACTCCATATGCTACCGTTTTATACATATACCATCAAATTGAAAAGCATTTGTTATTTCAGATGCTTTTTTACCTTAATTTAATAAAGAAGGCAGCTTTATTAATGTAAATTAATAAAATTAAAATTGGATAATAATCGGAAAACCTTATTTTTTTATGATATTTGTCATGTAAAACAGGTATAAATATTAAGGAAAACAATAAATTCCATAAAAAATATATCTAAAAAACAAATAGTTTTTTTGAATAAGTGATGTAATAATTAAATTTTTTTTGGTTTTTTTACAGTATATTCATATTTTTAGGTTAAAATTATTGAAAACAAACAAATAAACTATAATCAAAAAGATGGAAACAAAGGAATTAACGACCATTCAGGAGTACTGGATGAATGAAGCGAATAAAATATCATGGTTTAGTCCTCCACAGACTTTTTATTCCTGTGAGGAAGGAAAAGAGGTCTGGTTTGGAGACGGAGTAACCAATTTATCTTATTTATGTATAGATAAGCATATCGAAGACGGATACGGAGAAAATATTGCGTTTATTTTCGATTCACCGGTAACTCAGACGAAGGCAAAATATACCTATAATCAGGTAAAAGAGCAGGTAGAGAAATTAGCGGGTGGACTTAAAAAACTAGGGCTAAAACAAGGAGACGTCGTGTTGATATATATGCCGATGATTCCGCAAACCGCTTTTTCAATTTTAGCCTGTGCAAGGCTCGGTATTACATTTTCCGTAGTTTACAGCGGGTATTCTGCCAGTGAACTCACTCTCCGTATCGAAGATTGCAAGCCAAAACTAATCATAACAGCCACTTCAAGCATTGATGTTGACAGGATTATTTCCTATAAACCGATTGTGGATAAAGCCATTTCCCGCTCCGGTCATTCTCCCGAACATGTACTGTTATACAACAGGAAATTAGGATTTATGCATGCCAATAATTCTTATGATATAGATTTTGATGAATTGGTTGAAAGCTCCGCTCCGCAAAACTATGTAGAAGTAAGATCAGATTCTCCGTCTTACATATTATATACTTCGGGAGTCAAAGGAAATGCCAGAGGAGCCGTTTATAATACAGGAGATTATGCAGTGGCTTTAAAAGAAGTAATGACCAATAGTATAAAATGTCAGCCGGACGAAACCCTTTTTACGGCTTTCGACATAGGAGGAGGAATAAGCCATAGTTTTATGGTTTTAGCCCCGATGATTAACCGTAGCCCCTCCATAATCTATGAGGGAAGTTCCACCCGTACTCCCGATCCCGGCTCATACTGGAAAATTATTCAGGAAAATAAGGTAAATGTTTTATTCACTCCGCAAACCAATCTGAGAAAGATTATGAATGCAGATACGGAAGTTCAATACCTACGTCGCTATTCTCAGGACAGCCTCAATCGGATTGTACTTTCAGGCGAAGATTCGGGGAAAGAGGTCATAGAATGGCTGAAAAATGAGACCGGAGTAGCCATTACCAATTTATGGTGGCATTCCGAAGGAGCCTGGCCGTTATTGGGGAAAGAGATAAATGCAGGAGAAACGGATATACTTCCCGATTCGATAGGGAAACCCGTAAGAGGTTTCGATATGAAGATAGTAACAGGAGAAGGAACGATAGCAGAAGACGGAAAAATGGGAATTATTGCGGCATCCAAACCGCTTCCTCCCGGTTCTTTCAGTTTTATATTGAATAACAAGCCTGAAGATCAGTTTGTTTCGGAGAAATTAGTTGAATATTATAATACCGGAGGTGCCGGATTTCAGGATACGAACGGAAACTTTTATACCACAGGAAGTTTAGGAGATATAATCAATGTGGCAGGGCAAAGACTTTCCGTGTTGGAAATAGAGAACATTATAAAAAGTCATCCGAAAATTTCAGAAGTTGCCGTTATAGGTATCAAAGACGCCATCAAAGGACAGGCAGTGGTAGCCGTTGCGGTTATCAAAGCCTTTGAACAAGCCGACCCTTTCCGGCTAACAGAAGAGTTGAGAAGAAGGGTGGTGGAAAAACTGGGGTTCAATTCCGATTTAAAGCAGGTGGTTTTTGTAAAACGGTTGCCAAAGACAAAATCAGGAAATATTCTGCGGGATATTATCCGAAAGATTGCAGACGGAGAGGAATTTTCCATTCCGGATACAACTAAAAATCCATCCGTTATTTATGAAATTCAACAGGATTTTGAGTTAGAAAATGTTACCAAAGTAGCCGTCAGGGAAAAGACCATTGATGATTTAGTAGTGAAGAACAGAACGGATTACGAACGAATCTACGATATAAGTCTGGATCAACCCGAACAGTTTTGGGGAGAAATTGCCCAGACCTTTACATGGAGAAAACTGTGGAAGTCCGTATTGGAATACAACTTTGAAAAAGCGGATTTCAAATGGTTTACGGGAGGTAAGCTGAATATTACCGAAAATTGTCTGGATCGTCATTTGAAACACAATCCGGATAAAATCGCCGTAATCTGGGAATCCAATAACCCCGAAGAACCGAATCGTACGTTTACCTATAAAGAACTACATGCAGAAGTCTGCAAATTGGCAAATGTGCTGAAAGGCAAAGGAATAAGGAAAGGAGACAGGGTATGTATCTATCTCCCCATGATTCCCGAATTGGAGATCAGTCTGTTAGCCTGTGCACGCATAGGAGCCGTACATTCCGTAGTATTTGCGGGATTCTCCTCCTCAGCATTAGCCGCCAGAATTATTGATTCCGAATGTAAAATGTTAATTACCTGTGACGGAAATTACAGAGGAAATAAATATGTAGATTTAAAGGGAATTGCCAACGAAGCTCTGGAAACTACTCCGTCGATAGAAAGTGTTATTGTATATAACCGCTCCAACAAGCCGATAATGATGGCTCCTAACCGAGACCTGTGGTGGCATGACCTGATGAAAGAAGCAAGCCCGGAATGCACGGCAGAAGAAATGGATGCGGAAGACCCGCTATTTATCCTTTATACTTCCGGTTCCACAGGGAAGCCGAAAGGAATGGTTCACACTTGCGGAGGATATATGGTTTATACTACCTATTCGTTTAAAAACGTATTCCAAATCGGAGAACCGGACGATGTATATTTCTGTACCGCAGATATTGGATGGATCACCGGACATTCGTTTATCGTATATGCTCCGTTATGCTCCGGAGTAACCTCCATTATGTTTGAAGGAACTCCTTCATACCCGAATTTCGGAAGATTCTGGGCGATAGTGGAAAAATACAGAGTAACTCATTTCTATACGGCTCCTACGGCAATACGGTCTTTAGAAGCTCAGCCTCTGCATTTTGTGGAAGATCATGATTTGAGTTCATTAAAGGTATTAGGCTCCGTAGGAGAACCGATTAATGAAGAGGCATGGCATTGGTATAATGATAAGATAGGAAAAGGCAACTGTCCGATTGCAGATACATGGTGGCAAACGGAAACAGGAGGTATTATGATTGCTCCTTTAGCCGGGATTACTACAACCAAACCAACCTTTGCAACCCAACCGCTTCCGGGTATTCAGCCTTGTCTGGTAGACAGTGAGGGAGTGGAGTTGGAATCTGCCAATGGAGAAGGCAATTTATGCGTTAAGTTTCCATGGCCAGGAATGGCAAGGACTATTTATGGAGACCACCAACGGTATATAGATACTTATTTCTCTGCCTATAAAGGAAAATACTTTACCGGAGACGGAGCATTACGGGATACTAATGGTAATTACCGTATTACGGGCAGGGTGGATGATGTAATTATAGTATCCGGTCATAATCTGGGAACAGCCCCGATTGAAAACGTAATCAATGAACACTATCTGATTACAGAATCGGCTGTGGTAGGTTTTCCTCATGATATTAAAGGAAATGCTCTGTATGCCTTTGTTATTACTTATGAAAGCCCGGAGAATGAAGAAGATGTAAAAAAAGAGATACAGGCGAGAATCTCCCGTACTATTGGTCCTATTGCAAAACTGGATAAAATTCAGTTCGTTCCCGGTTTGCCAAGAACCCGCTCCGGGAAGATTATGCGAAGGATATTGAGAAAAATCGCTTCCAATGAACTGGACGGTTTAGGGGATATTTCTACTTTGGTTAATCCGGAAGTAGTAGAACAGATTATAAAAACCCGACTTTAGGATTCCACGCATTATAAAGTATAAAAAGCCGTTTTTTAAAAATGGCTTTTTATTTTTGGTATTTTTTGTCCGACAATAACACACCTTGCAATTCATGTTTGAGTATCATTTTTATTAATTTTTGATACACAAAGTTTATAGATGTAAATAAAATAACATCAAATAAGTTTGAGGATCATTTTTACCAATTTTTGACCCACAAAGTTTGTAGATGTAAATAAAATAACATCAAACTTATTTTGGTGTCATTTTGCTTCTTCCCTCATTCTTCTTTGTATAAAATCACTTCTCCATTTCTTTACTGCTTCTCTGTAATCCAATTTAAGCCTTTCTCCTGTTGTTCCATTTATCAGGATTATATATAAACTGTCTTTCTCCTTACTTATTGAATCTCCTATATGGATAAATTTTTCCCATTCTCCCATAAGTGGATACTCATATCCATCATTTAAAACTGCTACCTTAATATTATGCTCCCACTGTCTATATTCAGATACTATTTTTCCATTAAAATATAATTTACTCTTTTCTTCTAAAAACGATTCTTTTCCACTTTTACCAAAAACGAAATTGTAAATTATAAAGATAATACCTAATACCAACGGAGTGCCAAAAATAAGACGAAGAATCGTTTTATCCTTTTTCGACCAATATATTCCCTCCCAATAATCTTCTTTCTTCATTGTATATCGCTTTTTTTATTCATATAAAGGCATTACCCCGATGGAGGGATAAGAATAAATTAATGATGTTCCAAATTTAACATTTCTAAGGCTATTCTCCTAAACTTCCTTCTCCTGTGGTATAATCTCTAAATTAAAAAACCCAAAACATTTATTTCCAATGCTTTGGGTTGTTATGGTTGTAGCCCGTAGGGGAATCGAACCCCTCTTACCAGAATGAAAATCTGAGGTCCTAACCGATAGACGAACGGGCCTACTATTTTTTTACGCCAGTGTGTTTACAAACTTACTTAATTTTGACTTTAAATTAGCTGCCTTATTCTTATGAATAATATTTCTCTTTGCTAACTTATCAATCTGGGAAAAAACAGAAGGTAGTTTTTCCGTTGCAACAGATTTATCCGTCTCATCTCTTAACTCTTTAATTGCTGTTCGAGTCGACTTATGATAATACTTGTTGCGCAACCTCCTTACATGGTTTTGCCTTACTCTTTTTAATGCTGACTTATGGTTTGCCATTTTTTAATATCTTTCTTTGTCATTATCTATTTGCGGCTGCAAATGTAAAACATTTTTATAAACCTAACAAATACTTTTACTCAATTAATTATCTTGTAGACCCACAGGGATTCGAACCCCGACAAACGGTACCAAAAACCGGTGTGCTACCGTTACACCATGGGTCTGTACCAACAAAAAAACCTTTACTGAAAAAGTAAGGTTTATATCATCGTGGGCGATGCAGGGTTCGAACCTGCGACCCCCTGCTTGTAAGGCAGGTGCTCTGAACCAGCTGAGCTAATCGCCCATAAAAACAAAGATGTATAAGAGCCTTAATTTTACTTTGTTTTGTAATTGGATTGCAAATATACGTTCATTTTTTATTCCTGCAAACATTTTATTAAAAAAATTCCGCTACCACAAAATTACTCCCTCCCACAAAAATTACATCATCTTTTAGAGCCTCTTTCTTTGCGGTTTTAAATCCTTCTTCTGCCGTGTCGAATGTCTGATAATCTTTAAAAAATAATTTTATCTTATCCTCGTATTGATTTGGATGCAAGCCTCTTGGTATATTCGGTTTAACGAAATAATAAACGGCGTCCTCAGGTAGCAGGGGAAGTATTTTATCCAAATCTTTACCTTTTACAAACCCTATAACAATCCGCAATTTATCATACTGCAATTTTTTGAATTGTTGTGACAACTGCCTGAATCCATCCTCATTGTGAGCGGTATCACAAACGATCATCGGTTTTTCTTTTTGTAATATATCCCATCTTCCACGGAAATTCATATTTTTTTGCACGTGGAGAAATCCGTCGGTTATATTATTTTCGGAGATGTTAAAACCTTTATCCTGTAAAACCCGAATGATTCCCAACGTAGTTTTCTTATTTTGTTCCTGATATACCCCGATTAAGTCCGATGGATAGGTTACCTGAATCCGGGTTGCATCTACATATTCGGCATTTCTGCTTTTAGCCACATCGATAAGCAGCGTTTTGATATTCGGTTTTTCTTCTCCTATCACAACCGGAACACCGGACTTAATGATACCGGCTTTTTCCATTGCGATTTTCTCCAAAGTATCTCCCAACAAGTCTGTATGATCCATAGAAACACTGGTAATAGCACATACTTCAGGTGATATACTGTTGGTGGAATCCAGCCTTCCGCCTAGTCCTACCTCAATCACTGCAATATCTACCTTTTGTCGGGCAAAGTATTCAAATGCCATAGCTGTGGTTAATTCAAAAAACGAGGGATTAAATTCTTCCGTGAAATGCGACTTTATTTTTACTAAAAAATCATGTACAAAGTCCGGAGGGCACTCTTCTCCATTTACCCTGATACGTTCAGTGAAGTTTTTCAGATGGGGAGAGGTAAACAGTCCTACTTTATATCCCGCTGATTTTAAAATAGATGCGGTCATATTGGAAGTACTTCCCTTTCCGTTGGTTCCGGCTATATGTACGGATTTAAACTTTTTTTGCGGGTTGTTTAAGATATGACATAATTGTAGAATATTTTTAAATCCGGGTTTATAAGCAGAACTTCCAACATTCTGATAGTTAGAGACTTGAGAATATAACCATTCTAAAATTTCCTGATATGTTTGCATTTGATTCTAAACGTATAAACTGCCTCGCCGATAACTTCGGATGAAAAATATTGAGCTATAAATCTCCCGAATTTCCTTTAGGTAAAGCACAAAAAACTGCTCAAAAATAGACAATTCCTGAGGATATATCAAGACTTTAAACAAATTTATAATAAAAAAACTCGGTTAGTAAGTAGGCTCGGTTAGTAAATGCAAGAAAAATTAACAACAAATAGGCTGAGACACCCACATTGAGTAGGACGCCCATGTAAGGACGTCCCTACGCCTGATGTAATAGGACGATCTCTGACAATGGAAGTGATCTTGCGTGAGGGATAGTAGTGGAAAGCCCACAAGTACGCCCACATAGGGACGTCCCTACACGGATAGCCCGACCCGACAGGGACACGCCCAAATCCTAAAAAATTTAGCCAAGTGTTGTATTCATTAGTTGAGTCTGCGGATTCGCATTATAGTTACTAACATCTGTCTTTTTTAGAAAATCATTACTATCTTTGCGTACAGGAATTTTGTTATAGATGTTGATTATATTTTTACTTTGTACAAAGCGAGAATTTGGGTTTTTGCCTTTATTTCTGTCGGATTATTCATTAAAAAACACATTAATAATACTTTTTAGGTAACATTATGAAATATAAAAGAATACTTTTAAAACTTAGCGGCGAAGCCTTAATGGGCGGACAACAATACGGAATTGATTCGGTTATTCTTCAAAATTATTCCCAACAGATAAAGGAAATAGTAAGTCTGGGTGTGGAAGTAGCCATCGTAATCGGGGGAGGGAATATTTTCAGAGGAGTATCGGGTGCGGCTACGGGAATAGACCGGGTTCAGGGAGATTATATGGGAATGCTTGCGACCGTAATCAACGGAATGGCTCTTCAAAGTTCTTTAGAGGCAATTGGAGTAAAGACCCGTTTGCAAACATCCATCAGAATGGAACAGGTTGCAGAACCTTTTATCAAAAGGAAAGCAGAGCGTCATCTGGAAAAAGGCAGGGTAGTAATATTCGGAGCCGGAACCGGAAATCCGTATTTCACTACCGACACGGCAGCTACTTTAAAAGCCATTGAGATCAACGCCGAAATTATCTTAAAAGGAACCCGTGTTGATGGTATTTATAATGCTGACCCTGAAAAGGATAAAAATGCTATAAAATTCAACAGTATTTCTTTTGAAGAAGTATACAAAAAGGGATTGAAAATAATGGATATGACGGCTTTTACTCTAAGTCAGGAAAATCAGATACCTATCATTGTTTTTGATATGAACAAAGAGGGTAATTTAAGAAAGATCGTTGAGGGAAAAGAAGTCGGAACTTTAGTTACCATTTAGTATAATTAAAATTTTATATTTGCAGGGCAACGTTATCTTAAAATTATGGAAGAATTAGAATTAATCATTGATGCCACTAAGGAAGGCATGGAATCTTCAATCAAACATCTGGAAAGTGCTTTTAATAAAATACGCGCAGGCAGGGCTAATCCTGCGATGCTTCAATCTATTTTGGTGGAATATTACGGATCACCTACTCCTTTATCCCAAGTTGCCAATATTTCTGTCCCGGATGGAATGACGTTAAGTATTCAACCCTGGGAAAAATCTACTTTGGGTGCTATTGAAAAGGCAATTTTTCAGGCTAATTTAGGTCTTACTCCCAACAATAATGGAGAAACTATTATTATTACTATTCCTCCGTTGACCGAAGAGAGAAGAAGAGATTTAGTAAAACAAGCCAAAGTTGAATGTGAAAATTCTAAGATAGGCATACGGAAATCCAGACAAGAAGCCAATGCGGAGATTAAAAAAATAGACAGCCTGTCTGAAGATCAGAAAAAAACCGGAGAGGAACGAGTCCAGATTTTAACGGATAAATATGTAAAACTTGCAGAAGAACATCTTGCACAAAAGGAAAAGGAAATAATGACTGTGTAATGGCGGGAAAATCGGAATCCGGAATTAAATAATTTATTTGCAATTACGGACATATTTTGTACCTTTGAGAGAATTATTTATGAAGTGGAAATAGCAAGGAAATACGAATATGTAGATGATTATCTTTTGAAAATACGTTCAAAAGGACGGTTTTCCTTTACATTTAAAGAGTTAAATCAGGTGTTTGATTCCTCCGAACAAGCCATTCGCAGGAAGATATACCGATTGCATGCAGCCAATAAGATTGCCATCATTCGTAAAGATTTTTATGTGGTACTTCCTCCGGAATATGCAAAAAATGGCTCTCTCCCCATCTTTCTGTACATTGATGATTTAATGAAATATTTAAGGCGGGATTATTATCTGGGTCTATACACCGCAGCGTCGTTGTATGGTGCAGCGCATCAGCAACCAATGGAGTATCAGGTGATAGTACAACGCCCGATGAGAGCTATCGTTGAAAATAATACCCGGATAAATTTTCTTGTCCGAAATGCATGGAAACAAGATGGAATTGTGAAGAAAAATTCTGCTGCCGGATATTTCAATGTTTCGCGACCGGAACTTACAGCATTGGATTTTATGTCTTTCAATGGAAAAATAGGTGGAATTTCCCGGATAGTTCCAATTTTGGGAGAACTTATCGAAGAAATAAAGCCTTCCGTAATGTATAAAATAGCATCCGGATATCCTCAAATCTCATCTATACAACGATTGGGATATTTATACGATAAAGTATTCAACAGGCAGGATTTGGCTACGTCTATACAACGAGCTTTAAAAGATAAAGCAACTCAAAATATCTTGTTATCCGTAGTTTCGCCTAAGCAGGGGAATATTGACAAAGACTGGAAAGTAGATGTTAATGTGATAATAGAGAATGATTTATGATTCCGAGACGATACATTGAAGAATGGAAAGAAAATGCTCCGTGGCCAAGCTACGCTCAAATTGAGCAAGATATGATAAGTTGAGTATGATGATGTTGTAGCTTGGGAATTAGTGAAAAAAGAACTGATAATGACAATCTGATTTCCATCCTTTTTGTCCATTACTCCTAATTTTTTGTAAGATGTTTATACCTTAACTCCCCAATAAAAAATCTTTAAACTCCTCAAAGTTGTTTTTTATAGGATGTGCGTGGCTTTTTTTATCATCCAGTCGTTGTACCTGTTCAGGAATTGCAATTTGTGTTTTCAAGTCTTCCGGGTATACATCAATAAACTTACAAGGGTGCGCAGTGGACAAGAAAATGGTATAGTCTTCAGGGTGGTTGTATTCTTTAGCAGCCAGATAGGCAACTGACGTATGAGGGCAGGCAATATAATTATACTTTCTATATAATTCCTTTATCCCTTCCAGAGTGTTTTGGTCTGTAAATGAGTAAGCTGTTATAGTTTTACGAACTTCTTCAATGTTGAGGTCAAATAAATCCATAATACGAACCCAATTGCTCGGATTCCCTACATCCATAGCGTTTGAAAGAGTTTGTACGGATGGTTTAGGCAGGTAAGTTCCGTTTTTTAGAAAAAGGGGAACCGTATCGTTTACATTGGTGGCAGCGATAAAATGTTTAACAGGCAGCCCCATCTTATACGCTAGTAATCCTGCTCCGATATTCCCGAAATTTCCACTTGGTACGCAAAAAACGATTTCAGTTTTTTCGTTTTTAACAGCTTGTGCATATGCATGAAAATAATAAAAAGTCTGTGGGATGAGTCGGGAGATATTAATAGAATTAGCCGAAGTTAACCGCAGTGTTTCATTTAGTTCCGGGTCGTTGAATGCTTCTTTTACCAATGCCTGACAGTCATCAAAAGTACCATCTACCTCAATAGCCCGTATGTTTTGTCCATTGGTGGTTAGCTGCTGTTCCTGTATTTTACTTACTTTCCCCTTAGGATAAAGAATAGTGACACGCGTACCTTTTACTCCTAAAAAGCCCAGTGCTACCGCTCCTCCTGTATCTCCGGAAGTAGCTACCAATATATCCAATACCTTATCTTGAGCATCTGATAAATATGCCATAGCACGGCTCATAAATCTCGCTCCAAAGTCTTTGAAAGCGAGGGAAGGGCCATGAAAGAGTTCCAGAACAGCCAGATGATCATTTAAAGGAACAACAGGCGCATCAAAATTTACGGCATCATTTATAATCTCTTTTAGGTCTTTTTTAGGAATATCTTTACCTAGTAAAGACTGTGCCACTTCCAATGCTATTTCCCGAAAAGAATAATTTTTTATATTGGTAATGAAATCCTTCGGGAGTTGGGGAATCTCAACGGGCATATATAACCCTTTATCCGCAGGAAAACTGTTAAAGACAGCTTCTTTGAAAGATACTCTGAGATTTTTGTTATTGGTGCTGTATAAGTTCATAGGATGGTTTACTGATTAATTTTAAGGAAGTTCCGTAGCTCCATGTGCATTTATGGAAGAAGAATATCCGTTGCTTTCGATATTTTTAGTTTTTAAAAACGATTGTAATATATTCGTAATCTCTTTAGCCTTTTCCAGTCCTTTAGTAAAAGCAACTACGGAAGGTCCGGAACCCGAAATCCCGAAACCTAATGCTCCGAATTCTTTGGTAATTTGTCTCATAGCATCAAATTCGGGAATCAAAATAGAACGAGTAGGTTCTATCAGGTCGTCCTGAAGGCTTCTGGAGATTAGATCGTAATCTTCTAAAAAAAGCCCTGTTACCAATCCGGCTATATTTCCCCATTGAGTTACGGCATTTTTCAACTCCACTTTGGTTCTGAGAATTTGTCTTGCTGCCCGTGTAGGAACTTCCACATGAGGAAAAATAATGGAACAACATAATTCTTTAGGAACAGGGAGATTAATAACTTCCAAAGGGTGGTAGCTTCGGATGAGTGTTATTCCTCCTAATAAGGAAGGAGCCACGTTGTCGGCATGACCGTGCCCGCAGGCAAGTTCTTCACCTTTCAAGGCAAAAGGAAGTAATTCCTGTTTGGTCAGGGGTTCTCCCAGCAACCGGTTGATGGCAAATAATCCTGCAATTGTACTGGCAGCACTGGAGCCTAATCCGCTCCCGATGGGCATTTTTTTATATAGTTCTATTTCTATTCCTATATCATGCCTTTTCAGGTGTTGCAGTATCATCTGCACGCAGGCTCCCACCGTGTTTTTGTCGGGGTCGAGGGGTAAAAGTCCGTTGTCTCCGGATATTTTGGTAATAGTCACTCCCGGTTTGTCTACTCGTTTCAATCTTACCTCATCTCCGGGTTCATTCAATGCTACTCCCAAAATATCGTATCCACAAATAAAATTTGCGGAAGTTGCGGGGGCAAAAACATGTACAGTATCTTTTTCTTTCATCGGAATAAAAACATCTCAACTTTCAAGCGGCAAATTTAAGTTAATTATACTTGATTATCAACATTTCATAAAATTCGGCTATAAAATTATTATTTTAACATATTGATATAAAATCAGGATTAATCCGCCCCCACATTGATTAAATCAGCAAAAACCCCCGCAGCAGTTACCTCAGCTCCTGCTCCCGGTCCTTTTACGACTAAAGGGTTATACTTGTATCTTTCCGTAGTAAAAGATATGATATTATCACTTCCGGAAAGGTTGTAAAAAGGATGAGAGCTGTCTACCAGTTCCAAATTAATGGAGGCTTTTCCGTCTTCCAATTTCCCGATATACCGGATAGTCTTGTTATCTTTTTCCGCCTGTTCTTTTATATCATTAAAATAAGAATCAGATTTTTTGAGTTCTTCATAGAAATCTTCTACGGAAGGAGCTTTCATACAATTATCAGGAAGAATGGCTCCTAATTTGACCTCCTCTTCTTCTGTCGGATAGCCGGCATCACGGGCTAAAATCATCATCTTTCTCATAAAATCCTTCCCGCTTAGATCATCCCTCGGGTCAGGTTCGGTATATCCTAATTCGTGGGCTTTTTTCACTACCTCATAAAAAGAAGCCTCTCCTTTGAAGTTATTGAAGATGTAAGAAATAGTTCCGCTCAAAATAGCTTCTATCTTTATGATACGGTCTCCGCTTGCCATGAGGTCTTTCAATGTCCGTATGATAGGCAATCCTGCTCCTACGTTGGTTTCGTAATAAAAATCGACCCCGCGCCTTCGGGCAGTGTCTTTAAGGGTTTTGTATTCCTGATAAGATGAGGAATTGGCTATTTTATTACAGGTGACTACAGAGATATTGGACTCGAAAAGACTTTTATAGAATTTGGGAGGAATCGGGCTGGCGGTATTATCTATAAATACGCAGTTGGATAGATTCAGTAATTTAATTTTTTGTACAAATTGTTCTAAATCAACGTTTTCTCCATTATCTAAAGCATCTTTCCAATTCTCCAGATCGATACCGTTTTCATCAATGATCATCTTTTTGGAATTACTGATTCCTGCAATTTTTACCTCAATATCGTTATTCTCCCGAAGGAAAGTACTTTGTTTTTGTATTTGCCGAAAAAGAGTAGAGCCTATGTTTCCCGTTCCTACATTAAAAACGTGCAATGTTTTGGTTAACTCCGTGAAAAAAGCATCATGTACGGCATTCAGGGCTTTGGATATGTTTTTTCGTTTTATGATTACCGAAATATTGTATTCCGAAGAACCCTGAGCGATTGCGTGAATATTTATCCCGTTTCTTCCTAGTGCATGGAAGAGCTTGCCTGATATTCCCGGTGTTTGCTTCATATTTTCTCCTACGATAGCTAATACAGCCAAGTTTTCTTCTATAGTAGGCGGATTTAGCTTGTTGGTTTCCAGTTCCAGTTCAAATTCGGTATGGAATAAGGTTCTGGCTTTCGGTACGTCTTTCGGTTCGATAGCAAAAGTGATGCTATGCTCGGAAGAAGATTGGGTAATTAAAACTACATTGATCTGTTCACGGGCTAAGAGGGAAAAAAGTTTTCCGCTGAATCCAATCTTACCTATCATACCGCTTCCTGTAATATTAATAAGGCTTATCTCACGGATGGAAGAAATACCCCGTATGGGATAAGGATTCTTTTCTATGCTCTCCTGCACCCGTGTGCCTTTGAAATCGAGATTGAAAGTATTACGAAGAAGGATAGGGATTTTTTTCCTGAAAGCAGGAATCATTGCCGGAGGATATATTACTTTGGCTCCGAAATAGGAAAGTTCCATTGCTTCAGTATAGGAAAGCTCCGATAAAGAGAATGCTTTTTTTACTATTTTGGGGTCTGCGGTTAACATTCCGTCAACGTCCGACCATAATTCTATTTCTTCGGCGTCTATTGCTGCTCCGAAGAGGGCTGCTGTATAATCGCTTCCTCCTCTTCCCAATGTGGTTATCCGATTGTCATCGTTTGAGGCGATAAACCCGGTTATGAAAAGTATATTATCTTTGTGGGAATCCGTAAACTCCCGGATAAGTTTCTCCGTTCTCGGAATGTCCACTTTAGCGTTTCCGAAATTGCTGTCTGTTTTTATCAGGTCTGAGGCATCAACAAAAATACTTTCGGGGAAATATTGTTTTGCAATTCGGCTTATTAAGAAAGTCGAGCATTTTTCTCCATAGCTTAAGATAAAATCTTTGCTTTGAGCACTTAGTTCACGTAAGCTGTAAACGCCCTGAAGTAAGTCCTCTATCTCGTTGATATATATTCTGATTTGTGTAAAAACCGGATTTTGATTTTTCACCTCTATCATTTCCCTGATAACAGTAAAATGTTTTTGTTCAATTTCCGTAAGCCCGGATTTAAAATCATTGCCTTTAGACGCCGTTTGAGCTAAATCCGTTAAAAGATTCGTGATTCCGCTCATGGCTGATGAAACAACAATGAATTTTTCTCCTGAGGAATATTTCTGTTGCAGAATGTCCAATATGCAACGAATACTCTGGCTCGAACCTACGGAAGTTCCTCCGAATTTTACTACTTTCATATGGTGGATTACAATTTAGTACAATTTTAGTGATTTTTTGCAGGATAGAAAAATATAAATTTTCAAAAAGAGGCATTTATGGTATCCTGGTTTAAGGTAAATAAGAAAATATAAGGCATGAAACCAAGAATGTGCGCAATTTATTTAATCTGCCTTTCCTCCAATATGCGTTCTACATCTTCCAATTTAAATCCTTTGGCTTTTAACAAAACAAGATAATGGTAAAGCAGATCGGCAGCTTCATTTTTAAACAGATCCTCATCGTTGTCTTTAGCTTCGATAACCAATTCTACGGCTTCTTCTCCTACTTTTTGCGCTATTTTATTTATGCCCTTTCGATATAATTTGTACGTATAAGAATTATCCGTTTTTTTATCAATACGCTGGCTGATAACCTCCTGTAAATCATATAAAAATCCCTGAGTTTCTTTTTCTCCGAAGCATGAATAACTTCCCGTATGGCAGGTGATTCCTTCGGGAATCACTTTTATTAGCAGAGTATCAGCATCGCAATCAATGCGTATTTCCTTTACCCAAAGGTAATTCCCTGAGGTTTCCCCTTTCGTCCATAAGCGGTTTTTGCTCCGGCTGAAAAAGGTGACCTTTCCGTCTTTTTGAGTTTTTTCAACTGCTTCCCGATTCATGTAGCCCAGCATTAAAACCTGTTTATTCAAGATGTTTTGAATAATCACAGGGACTAATCCGCTATCTTTATCAAAATTTATTTCCATCGTGTGGGTATGTTTTGGTTAGCTAAATATTGTTTAAGTTTAGGGACAGGGATCTCATTAAAATGAAAGATACTTGCAGCCAGTGCGGCAGAGGCTTTGGTTTGGGAAAATACATCAAGGAAATGCTCTTTGGTTCCTGCTCCTCCGGAGGCAATCACCGGAATGTTTACCAATTGGGCAACTTCATTCGTAATATCCAGAGCAAAACCATTCTTAGTACCGTCATTATTCATGGAAGTGAGCAAAATCTCTCCTGCGCCCAGTTCTTCCACTTGTTTCGCCCATGCAAGGGTAAATATGGGGGTAGGGGTGCGCCCTCCGTGCGTATAAACCTTCCACCCGTCTTGTTCTTTCTTTGTGTCAATGGCTACTACCGTGCATTGGCTCCCGAATTGTCCGGCTATTTCAGAGACCAACTCAGGTCGTTTAACGGCTGAAGAATTAACACTTACTTTATCTGCTCCCGCTTTAATAAGGGCGGAAACATCATTTACAGAGTTAATTCCTCCTCCTACGGTAAACGGAATATTGATCTCATGGGCAATTCTCTCCACCAGATGCAATAAAGTAGAACGATTTTCAATGGTAGCGGTAATATCCAAAAATACCAGTTCATCAGCACCTTGTTGTACGTAGGCTTTAGCTAATTCTACCGGGTCTCCCGCATCAATCAGTTCTATAAAGTTCACCCCTTTCACGGTGCGTCCGTTTTTAATGTCCAGACAGGGAATTATCCGCTTTTTTAACACGTTTTCTTAGGTTTTAAGTTTAAAGTACGAAATTAGAACATTTTTTTTATTTGGAATTATGATTTTAAAATTTAGCACCTCAAATCTTGTATTCCCAAATCGTCCTGATGTAATTCTAACTTCGAAATTCTGTAAGTTCTTCCAGAGTGATCTTATTTTCATATATCGCCTTTCCGATGATAACAGCTTCACAACTAATCTCTTTCAACAAATGCAAATCTTCTATCGAAGATACGCCTCCGCTTGCGATGAGTTTTATATTCGTCTTCTCAAGGATTTCTTTATATAACTCATTTGAAGTTCCTTCTAACATCCCGTCTTTGGAAATGTCGGTACAAATTACGTATTCTATCCCTTTTTCCTCATATTCCAAGATAAAGTCGATTACGTCCAAAGAGGAAGATTTCAACCAACCGTGGGTTGCAATCATCCGGTGGTTGCAGTCTGCTCCCAGAATAATTTTAGAACTTCCGTATTCTTTTATCCATGATTGAAATATCTCCGGGTTTTTCACGGCAATGCTTCCGCCGGTTATCTGACTGGCTCCGTTTTCAAAGGCGATGCGTATGTCTTCATCGCTTTTCAGTCCGCCGCCAAAGTCTACTTTTAAGCCGGTTTGGGAAGTTATTTTATATAAGGTTTTATGGTTAATTATTCGACTGGATTTTGCTCCGTCCAAATCAACCAAATGTAGGTATTCCAATCCGGCATCTTCAAATTCTTTGGCAACATCCAAAGGGTTTTCACGATATACTTTTTCCGTGCTGTAATCTCCTTTGGTCAGACGTACACACTTTCCGTTGATAATATCTATTGCGGGTATGATTCTCATGTTTTATAATTTTGAACTTAGAATTAATTTTTCGACATCTTTCGTATTTAAACAAAATTCTTCTTTATCATATAAGGCAAATACGGAAGCTCCAACAGCATAAATAGCAACCAGTATTTTATTTTCGTATTTAAAGACAAAACCTTTATTGTCATAGTGTAAATATTTAGTGTAAACTAATTGTGCCTTTTGAGGATCGAAATTAGGAATATTTTTTAATCCGATCTTTAGAATTTCTGAATCTTCTTTTTCGCGTGTTAGGTAGTCTAACTCAATCCAATTTAATCCGGAGCCACCACCACTTATCTGTGGTAAATTATTTAAAATTTCAGAGTATTTTTCTTGTTGTATATCTGATTCTGTACTTGAAGAACGAATGAGTCGATAACCGTTTTCCAGTTTTTTTATAAGGAAAATACCCAGATCACGGTGATTTGAGTCTCTTGAATGTGGGCAGCCACCTCTTATCTCCACAAGTTTTAATTTTAATTGGATATGAGTATTGTTTACCATTTTAAAAGTTCCTTTAGAAGAAGGGAAGCAATCATTACCACACTCAGCAGAATAATGGGAATTAAATGTGCCATCGCTAAATGTTATACTTTTTCCATATACCCATCCTTTTGAAGCATCTTGTTCGCTAACTTTTGATAAATTATATTCATCAACCGTATATAACCCAATGATTTCATCAATTATCCATAACCCTTCTAAATCATGTTTGGTTTGAGCTAAAACAAAATTTGAAATCAACGAAATAAGAATAATTTTTTTCATAGATAGACAAATGATTGTGGGGCAAAATCTAAATTATAGTCAGATAAAAGTTTCGGAGTATCATATTTTGTTACTCTACCAACCTGAATAGCGTAGGCTTCATCTTTATTGGCGAAATATTCATCATAGAATTGTTTGGTAATTCCGGAAAAACGTTTGGTAATGTCCCAAACAGTTTCAGTATCATTATTTAAAATGGTTTTGATTTCAAACTCCCCTATTACACGTTGAACAGGAGAAGAGGCATAAACGATCACTTTCGTAACGTCTTTGCGCTTAAATATACTTTTGCGAAATTCATATTTTTTTGTCCCGTCAAAAATTTTAAACGCAAATTCGGGTTTAATCGACAATAAAACTTTCATCACTTTTTGTTGCTTTTAATATCTTATTAAATTGTTCTGTTGTTATTTTTCTGAATCCTCGAGGTGCATCATTTATGCCATTTAGCACTTGTAAATCAATCAATTCTTTCATATTTATTCTGTTTGGGAACGAATAGATATACAAAAATCTTATTACAAATGGTTTATTTAAGGAATATCTCCACATTTCTCGAAGTTGCTTTTCGGGGAATACACTGCTTTTTCTACAATAATGTACAAAATCTTCTTCATCACTAAAATTGTATCGAATTTCTTGAACTATACCAATTGTAGAAATAACACTTTTGTAATATCCACCAGTCCTATAAAATACTAAAATATCTCCTTTCTTGGGGTGAGGCTCTAATGCTCGTGAAACATATACTTTATTTATACCATTTCTATGAGGAAAATCTTCGATAAACTCTTCTGGCGACTCAGTATTTAAAATCGAATCAGGCAATAGTTCCGTGTGATAATCGGGATAAATGGGAACAATGAAACAATCTTTATTGCGTGAAATGAATGGATAGTATTGTTTTAATTGCGTTTCATCGGTTTTATGACTAAAATCCCTTATATAAACTAATTCTTCTCCTTTATTGCCCCAATAAATAAATCCCCATTGTTCGAGCAAGCCAATCAATCTTTGCTGTTCTTCCCTTTTATCAAAGATTGTCACATAAATTTCTTCCACATTATTTTTGAGTGCATTATCAAAAATGATTTTCATGAAACGTTCGCCAAGTCTAAATCCGTTGTTGATAACTTTGAACGTGCCAATTTTTAATCGTCTCTTCTTTGAAAATAAAGGAGTGATATCAGTGTAATTTTCGTCTTTTTCTTCAACTTTTAAATACAGGAATGACAACAAAAGTCCATTGTTTGAGTTTACGGTAATGTAGGCCTCTTCATCGTATTTTTTTATAAACCATTTATCGAAACCGGCATAATCTTCTTTGAGGCTGTCGAAAAAGTCGTCTTCAAGATTTATTCGTCCGAATTTCAACTTTTGAACATTTAGAACTCTGTAATTAACCAATTCCGGGTGTTCGGCAAAAGTCTTTTCCAGAAAGGAATCTATCGTAAAAATCTTGTCTTCAATTCCTAATTCTGCAGCTTTTTTGTGAATTTTCTTGTCTTCGGTAATTAGAATATCAACCCGCCCGACAAAAACTTCATTCAAAAGTAAAGAGTCGTTCTTATCATTTTGATTAACATCTATCTTGTCAGAAACGGCTTTAACTTCCGACTGTAAAGGTGACGGAATTTCAATCTGTTCGTAACTATCCAATTTGATATGAAAAGTGTCAACAGTCTGCTGATTGTGATATTTCTCAATTTCGGCAATCGATAGAGAGTGAATGCATTTTGTATATTTAGCCCGTTCCAACCAACGATATAAAATACCTATATCTTGATTGATAACCTTTGAGGCTTCTCGGTGAATGATAATATTTGTGTCGAGTAATGCTTTCATATTTAATTACAAAGGTATTATTATTTCCATTTTACCTTTCCAAAAAACTCCGTAAAATATTTTCCCCCACATCCGCAGATTTTTCGGGGTGAAACTGTACGGCATAAAAATTATCTTTTTGCAGGGCTGCGCTAAACGGCAGAATATAATCGCACTTTGCTGTGGTTTCTTCACACAAGTCCACGTAGTAGCTGTGTACAAAATATACATCGTCGTTTTCCCTGTTATTTTTGAAAATTTCTCCTTTTAAGTCGTAAATGTTATTCCAGCCCATGTGGGGAACGATTCCCGTATTCGGAAATTTTCTAACTTTAGCCTTAAAGATATTAAGGCATTCGGTATTTCCTTCTTCGGAGTGACTGCACATCAACTGCTGCCCCAGACAAATTCCCAAAAATGGCTGTGTCAGGGATTTAATCAGTGTATCCAAACCTCGTTCCCGAAGATATTGCATAGCGGTTCCTGCTTCTCCTACTCCCGGAAAAATTACTTTATCCGACTTTCTAATCAGGTCTTCATCATCGGTAACCATTGATTCCACCTGCAATCGAGCCAGAGCATTCTGCACCGATTTTATGTTTCCTGCGTTGTATTTTATAACTGCAATCATATTTGTGGATTTATAATTCTTATGTTTTATAATTTTCCTTAAAGACTTCCTTTGGTGCTGGGGATGGCAAAATTGCCATCGGTTTGTTTTACTGCCATCTTCACGGCTTTGGCAAAAGCCTTGAAAATTGCTTCTATTTTATGGTGTTCATTCTCTCCTTCGGCTTTGATGTTGAGATTGCATTTGGCATTGTCACTGAATGACTTAAAAAAATGAAAAAACATCTCAGTAGGAAGCTCTCCGACTTTCTCTCGTTTAAATTCCGTGTTCCAAACAATCCAGGGTCTTCCGCCGAAGTCAATTCCTACTTGCGCCAGACAATCATCCATAGGAAGCAAAAAACCGTATCGCTCGATTCCTTTTTTACTCCCCAGTGCCTGTAAAACGGCTTCTCCTAACGCAATTCCGGTGTCTTCTACCGTATGATGTTCATCCACCTGCAAATCTCCGTTCACAGTAATGAACAGGTCTATATTTCCATGTCGGGCAATCTGATCCAACATGTGGTCAAAAAAACCTATTCCCGTATGCACAGAGCTTTTTCCTGAACCGTCCAAGTTGATTTCCACAGAGATTTGGGTTTCTTTGGTATTGCGGATAATTTTTGCTTTACGTGGTTGCTGTTTAAGAAACCTGTATATTTCCGCCCAGTTTTGTGTAACCAAGTCCGCACCGCTGTTTTTTTCCGTACCTAAGTAAATGGATCTACTGCCCAGATTTTTTGCTAGTTGAACATCGGTAAGCCTGTCTCCAATCACATAGGAATTTGGCAGGTCATAATTCGCTTTGATGTAATGAGTTAACATACCGATTCCGGGTTTTCGTGTTGGAAGATCTTCATGCTCGAAACTTCGGTCGATAAGGATTTCGGAGAATACAACGCCCTCATTTTTAAAGGCTTGTATGATTTTATCTTGTGCAGGCCAAAAGGTATCTTCGGGAAAAGAATCGGTTCCCAACCCATCCTGATTGCTTACCATAACCAGTTCATAGTCCAGTTCGAGGGAAATTCTCGACAGATTTTGGAATACTCCCGGATAAAATTCGAGTTTATCCAGACTATCCAGCTGATAATCTGTCGGCGGTTCTATCACCAGCGTTCCGTCTCTGTCTATAAAAAGTACTTTTTTCATAATTTTTTCAGTATTTGAAGTAATTTTTGATTCTCTTCAGGAGTTCCTATGGTTATCCTCAGGCTATTTTTAATTCTTGCTGATTGATTACGTACGATAATTCCCTGTTTTAATAGTTTTGTAAATATTTTATCTACATCGGAAAATTCAACTAGAAAAAAGTTCGCATCTGAAGGATAGATTTGGATTACGAAAGGAAGTCTTTCCAGTTCCTGCCGTATTTTTTCTTTTTCGGATAAAATTACTGCTTTCCTTTGTTCAAATTCCTCCGTGCTGTTCAGAACTTCCAAAGCGGCTTTCTGATTTAAGGAACTAATGTTGTAAGGATGCTTCACTTTGTTTAACAACTGAATTATCTCTGCATGGGCATACGCCATTCCTATCCTTGCTCCGGCAAGTCCCCATGCTTTGCTCAACGTCTGGAAAACAATCAGGTTAGGGTATTGTTCCAATTTATTTAGGTAAGATTCCTGTCGGGAGAAATCTATATAGGCTTCGTCTATAACCGTAATTCCGTTAAAGTTATTGAGAATGAAGTCAATATCCTGCTGCCGTATGTCGTTTCCGGTCGGATTGTTAGGAGTGCAAATGACTACTACTTTCAGATGTTCGTCATTGAAATACTTCTGAGCTTCTTTGATATTGATTTGAAAATCAGAAGTAAGCGGAATATCAATGATCTCTACTTCGTTGAGGTCTGCGGCTACCTGATACATTCCGAAAGTAGGATTAAATATCATTGCTTTATCTTTCGTCGGATTGCAAAATATACGATAGATGTGGTCAATAATTTCATCACTTCCGTTCCCGATAAAAATATTCTCAACCAAAATATCTTTTAGTTCACTTATCTTCTGTTTCAGGATATTCTGGTAAGGGTCGGGATAGCGATTATTCTCCCCGAAAGGATTTTCATTGGCATCCAGATAGATACCTTCTGCTCCTCCCGATTCTCCTCTTGCACTGGAATAAGGTTTTAAGTTAAGGATATTTGGGCGTACAAGTTGGTGTATGTTTTTCATGTTTTTAGTTAATATTTTACAATTAATTTTATATCTTACCATCTGCCTGTTTCAACCGGATAGTTACTGCATTTTTATGAGCGTGCAACTGCTCGGCTTCAGCCATGAGTTCAATAGTTTTTCCTATGTTCCTCAATCCTTCCTGAGAGAGTTCCTGAAAGGTTATTTTCTTAATAAAATTGTCTAAAGAAACACCGCTATAATTACGAGCATATCCGTTAGTCGGCAGGGTATGATTGGTACCGCTGGCATAATCTCCGGCACTTTCACAACTGTAATTTCCTAAAAAAACCGAACCTGCATTTCCGATCTTCGGAATATGATTCTTCGCATCTTCCACCGCTAAAATCAGGTGTTCAGGGGCATATAAGTTGCTAAATTCTATACATTCGTCTATGTTGGAAAGCAAAATTGCCCGACTGTTCTCCAATGCTTTTTCAGCAATCTCCTTTCTCGGCAGGGTTTTTAATTGTACTTCTATGGCAGCAAGGGTTTTATCCAGAATGATAGTGTCCGTAGTGAGGAAAATAACCTGACTGTCAACTCCGTGTTCTGCCTGAGACAGCAAATCGGCAGCGAGGAAATCAGGGCGGGCTTGGGCATCTCCTATAACCAAAACTTCGCTCGGACCGGCAGGTAAATCAATGCTAAGGCCAAAATTCTGAGCATATTGCTTGGCAGCGGTTACGTATTGATTTCCGGGACCGAATATCTTGTACACGGAAGGAATGGTTTCTGTTCCCAGAGTCAATGCGGCGATGGATTGAATGCCTCCTGCTTTGTAGATTTCCGATATTCCGATGGTTTGTGCAGCGAATAGAATGGCGGGATGAATTTTTCCGTTTTTATCGGGGGGAGTACAAAGCACAATTTGTTTACATCCTGCAATTTTTGCGGGAACACCGAGCATTAACACGGTTGAAAACAAGGGAGCTGTTCCTCCGGGAATGTACAGTCCGACTTTTTCTATCGCACGGGCTTCTCGCCAGCATTTCACTCCGGTTTGGGTTTCAACTGTTTGAATCTGTTCTTTTTGTGAGCTGTGAAACTTCTCAATATTATTTTTAGCTTGAAGAATCGCTTTTTTTAATCCTTCGGAAAGTTGATTCTCTGCTTCTTCAAGTTCTTTTTGGGATACTTTTATGTCGGAAAGTGCTACGTGGTCGAACTTTAAGGTGTATTTTTTCAGTGCTTCATCACCTGATGTTCTTACTTCCTCAAATATCTCACGAACTGTTTCCTGCAAAGAAATTTTTCGGGTTTCAGGTCGTATGGTGAACTCTTGCCAAAGTTCTTTTTCGGGATATTTTGTTACTTTCATATTTTCTCTATTCTTGATTGATGATTTTCGACCGGTCATTAATTATCAGGCTGGTCTTCCTGATATGCCTTGAAAAGTCTGATTTAATGTGTTAGTCTTTCATTTGTTTTTTAAGTAATCATTTTTTCAATCGGAATAATTAAAATTCCTTGTGCTCCTAAATCTTGTAATTGGTCGATAATCTCCCAAAACTTATCTTCTTTTATCACGGAATGGATACTGCTCCAGCCTTCTTCCGCCAAAGGAAGTACGGTAGGGCTTTTCATTCCGGGTAACAGGCTGATAATCTGTTTCACTGCATTGTTAGGCGCATTGAGCAAGATATACTTGTTTTCTTTGGAATACATTACTGCCTGAATACGGAATAGTAATTGGGTTAAAATTGCTTGTTTTTCTTCGGATAATTCGGGTGTTTTAATAAGAACGGCTTCGCTTTGTGCGACGGTTTGCACTTCTTTCAATCCGTTCATCAACAGGGTGCTTCCGGTGCTGACAATGTCGAAAATGCAGTTCGCCAGCCCTATCCCAGGTGCAATTTCCACGCTACCCCCGATTTCCTCAATTTCTACTTCCAATTGCTTTTTGGTGCAAAAATCTCGTAAAATATTCGGATAGGTAGTGGCTATTTTTTTGTGGTTGAAATACGTCAAATCGGTATAGTTTTCCTCTTTGGGAATAGCCAGAGACAATCGGCAGTTTCCGAAACCCAGCTTTCGAACTGTCGTTACTTTCCGGTTTTTTTCCCAAACTTCATTTTCTCCCAGAATCCCGATGTCTGCGACGTTTTGCTCTACATACTGCGGAATGTCGTCATCCCTGAGAAATAAAATTTCAATAGGGAAATTGGAAGAAACCGTCATGAGTTTTTGATTGCTATTAGAAATTTTAATTCCACACTCGCGGAGTAAATCCAACGATTTTCCGCTTAACCGTCCGCTTTTTTGAACGGCAATTTTCAGTTTGCTCATAGTTCTATTTTTCTCTTTTTAAACCTGAATACATCCTGCATAAAAAAACCGCCGGACTATTCAGGCGGTTTTTGCTTATTTTCGTACAAATACAAAATCAATCATCTACCTCACCTGAACGTAAGCTATTAAATGATGATGATGTAAATGTAATTTGTTCATCTTTGGTTTTTATTTGATGATACAAATGTATAAAAAGTTTTGGAATAATCATAAATTTACCTAAAAAATTTTACGGACATGATTGTGTAGTTTAGTGTAAGATCTTATATGCCATTTCCATTAAAATGTCTTTGGTGGTAGCCTGTGAAGAACTATTCACTCCTTTGGATTTCATATCTGCATTTCGAAGGTAAGCAATGCAGGCAGTGGTTTTTTTTAGTGAATAATTTTTGATTCCGGTCAGATATTCATTGGCAAAAAACGGATTGATACGCAATTCTTTTGCAATATTTTGGGGAGTTTTTACAGGAAGTGTGTGCACAATCAGAATATTGGTAAATAAACTAATCAAAGTGCCGAAAGTAAGTACCATCGGATTGGCTTTCGGGTTTTTCTCAAAGTAATCAATAATTTTATATGTTTGGGTGATGTTTTTTTCTACAAGAGCCTTCCTTAACTCAAAGTTGTTGTATTCTTTGCTGATGCCAATATTTTGCTCAATGATTTCAGGGGTTATTTTTTTTGGACTGCCTAAAATCATCTGTAATTTGCGGATTTCATTGTCAATGCGGGATAATTCCGTTCCTAAAAATTCAGCCAGCAAGGCTTTTGATTTCTCATCGATCTCTATTCCCAGAGATTGGCAGAGCGAACCAATCCAACCCGGAACCTGATTGTCGTAAAGTTTCTCCCCGGAAAAGATATATCCTTGTTTTCCCAGTAATTTGGTCAGGGATTTGCGTTTATCCAGAGACTTGTATTTGAAATTAATCGCCAGTATGGTGGAGGGCTGCGGATTTTTTATATAGTTTTCAAAGGTTTCGGATTTTTCGAAAGCGAGATTTTTTGCTTCTTTTACTATTATCAACTGCTTGTCAGCCCCCATAGGGAACTGTTTAGCCAGAGAAACGATTTGGTCTACATCTGTCTCGTTTCCGTAGATAATATTCTGGTTAAACGCTTTTTCTTCCTCAGTCAAAACGTTTTCTTCCAATAATCTGCTTATTTTGTCGATATAGAAAGGTTCTTCCCCCTCTAAAAAATAAATAGGTAAAAAATTTTTGTTTTTAATATCTTTGACCAAATTATTATATTCTTTCATATTCAATATGGTGGAGCTTCCGATTTTAAATTTTCCTGAGCGTTATAGCTTTCAAATTAAAGAGAGTAATTCTCTTTGGTATATTTTTGACGAAGTTAGGAAAAAATGGTTAATCCTCACACCTGAGGAATGGGTGAGGCAACATATTATTAAATATTTGAAAAGCCTGCATCATATTTCAAATTCGAATATTCTGATTGAAAAAAAGGTAGAAATCAATCGACAGACCCAACGATTGGATGTTTTAATCATAAAGAAGGCTGTACCTTTTTTACTGATAGAATGCAAAGCTCCTGAAATAAAACTTACTAAAGAGGTTTTTGAACAAGCTGCGAGATACAACAGGGAGATTTGCGCAAAATATTTGCTTATTACCAATGGACTGCAGCATATTTATTTTTATTTTGATAATTCTAAATGGGAATATAAGGTGGTGGAAAGTTTTAATTTTTGAACAATCGTTTTATTCGAGTAATTAATGAGTTATCATAATTTTCATCTTCTTCAAAATATCCATATCCGTAACCATACCCATATCCGTACCCATAACCATATCCGTATCCGTAACCATATCCGTATCTTTCAGGATTTGTATAATCATTAAAAATAAGTCCGATATGACCTACTTCTCCATTCGTATATTTTTCGTCGATTCCCTTTAGTAATTGTTTGTAAGTATAATTGCATCGTGTAACATATAATCTTGCATCCGATATATCCATAAGATCATAGGCATCTATAACCAATCCGACAGGAGGAGAGTCAATTACGATGTAGTCATATATTTCTCTTAATCTCTGGACTAGTTTTTTATTTTCATCACTAATTAAAAGTTCTCCGGGATTTGGCGGAATAGGCCCGGCAGGCAGGATGTCTAAATTTTCATAATCAGTCCTTTTTATGCTTTCTTCCAGAGAGTTTCTTCCGGAGAGGTATCCGGAAAGTCCTATTTTGTTACTGATCTTAAAGTCATCAAAAATTCTGGGTTTTCTTAAGTCCATCCCGACCAATATAGTCTTTTTACCACTTAACGCCAATACGGATGCCAGATTTATGGCTACAAAGGTTTTTCCTTCTCCTCCGATGGAAGAGGTAATTAAAAATACTTTTCCTCCGGAGATTCCTTTTTCATTAAACAAGAATCTCATATTGGATCGGATAGCCCGGAAACTCTCAGATATGCTTGATTTGGGTCTTGTGAAAACGGCAAGATTATTATCTATATTTTTTTCTCCTATAATACCGACAAGTGGTATTTTGGTAATAGATGTTAAATCTGTGATTAATTTTATTTTATTGTCCAATAATTCTATTAAAAATAGAAGCACGAAAGGAATGAAGAGCGATATTCCGATGTAGAGTTTTTTATTCCTTCCGGTATCAGGAGTGATAGGCCCCTGTCCTGTGTTTTTAGCTTTATCCAGAACGCTAATATCTGAAATGGTAGTAGCTTTTCTCATTTCCGCCTCAGATAATTTTTCTAAAAGGGTGTTATAAATACCATCGTTTAATAAATATCCTCTTTGTGCATTGACGAATAGACGTTCTTTTTCCGGGAGGGATTCAATTTCTATTTCCAGATTATTTATTTGACTGTCAATGCTTTTCATATTGTCGAATAATTCTTTTGACGAATTATTTAATATAGAAATAGCTTTGTTTCTTACATTGTCTATTTTGTAATCAAGTTCTTTTATCGGTTCCGAATTAGACCTGTACAGCAATAATTTTTCTCTTTTCTCTTGTTCAAGGGATTGAATAGTTTGAATAGCCGCATCAAATCCGGAGTCAGGGATTCCTGCAAAAATTCCATCTATAATCGGTTTGTCTCCATATAGTGAACTTTTTAGCTGGTTAAAAACAACTATTTTAGATTTTAATTCTTCTTTTTGCAGGTCTAGTGTTTGTATCTTGGATAGGACTCTGTCTATACTGACATCAGATATGGAAAATATTTTATTTTCAAGCTGAACTTTTTGAAATACTGCGGAGGCACTATCTAATTTTTTCTTTGTGATAGCAATCTGATTTTTGATAAATTGTATTGTATTTAGATTTACTTTGTTTTTATCATCCAAGCGTTTTGCTATAAGCTCATCTACAGATTTATTTAAAAAGTTTATGGTGCCATTCAGACTTAATCCTCTTTTAGTGATGATTATAATAGATGGAAGCTCTTCATCGAAACTTATGTTAATCATGGATTGAGTCTTAGATACGGCACGATCAATGTTGGAAAGATAAAAATAGAATTCAAATTCAGATACGTTTTCCTCGAAATGTCCTACGTATTCTTCATTCTTTATGAATTTGAATTTTAAATTATTGGTTTTGATCCAAGTGTTTAGGGGAACTAATAATTCTTTTTTATAGGAATCTTTACGGGTAATATATCTTTCTGTGGGATAGTAAAAACAATTTTCAACCAGCGTTTCGGGAAAAGTCAATTTAAATTTATTGTTAGGCAGAACCTCTACTTTAATATCCGAATGAAGGGCTTGGGCATAGCCGGTATCAACAACTATTTTAAAAGGCACGTCTACATAATCAATCTCAGTAGTTTTTACATTTCCTTTTTGGTAATAGTTTATAAATAAGTCCAGTGATTTAACCAAGTTTTCATTGTGGGTACGGGAAGTTAATAGTTTTTTGTAAAAAACACCTTGTGTGGCACCGCTATTCCCCCCCCAAATAAAATTTATGGACTGGCTGGGAGCTAAAACGCTTGAAGTACCTGTAGAAATACTTACCGTAATGGTAGATTGATAGAATCTGTCAGAAAATCTGTTGACTAAGAAGGCGATGATCCATCCAATTATAAATGCAATTAGAAACCAATACCAATTTTTAATTATCCTTCGGATGAATCTTTCTATACTAAAGAAATTATTCCCCATGAAATCAGAAATTCTGTTCTTTTGAGGAGTGGTTTTGGATTGATTTATGTTCTGCTGTTCAGTAGAATTCATAATTGTATTGTTATAAACCTTTAAGGAATAGGTATGTTGTTATGGCAGACATTCCTAAAGACATAAATTGGGTAACATCTCCTATGGTAGTTCCGCCTCCTAGACCTGAAATTTTTTCTTTTAATGGATCAATGATTACCTGATCTCCGGACTGTAAGTAAAAGTAAGGGGAGTTCATAATATCATCCCGCGTTATATCTAATACAATATTTTTTTTCCCTTCGGGATATTCTCTGATTATCCGGATATGTTTTCTGTCTGCGTATCTTGTCAAATCTCCGGATTTGGCTATGGCTTGAAGTAGGTCTACTCTTGTTGATGATTCAATTTTTTCTCCGGGGGCTCCGATTTCTCCCACCATATAGTATCGTATTTCTCCTAAGTTCATTCGTACTTCTGCTTTTCCTTCGTTATATAAAACCTGATCTAATTTGGCTTGTACCAAATTGGTTACTTCTCTGAGGGTTAGTCCATAAACATAGAATTCTCCCAATCCGTATATAGTAATATATCCATTAGGGTCTACAATTAATCCGCCGGTTCTTAATCTACTATTTCCGGTTCCGTAACTTCCTGCTACTGAACTTCCTCCTCCTTTGAATACGGTAGTATTTTCTTCTGATAAAAACTTTGAAGCATTTTCATCAGAAGTGATGAGTACCATCGCAAGAATGTCATCTTTTTTTATTCTGTAGTTTTCATAAGTAACAGGGATTAAACCATATTCATTTAATTGTAAGTTCTCACTGGGTTGAAGATATTTTAAGTCTTTTACCCCTATGCAGGAACTTAAAAAGACGGAACAGAAGACAAAATACATGATTTGATTTAACTTCATTATAAATACTATATTTGGCAAAGTTAGTTATTTTTTAATAAATGGATAAGATTTTTGATTTCCAGTTCTATTTTCGGTAAATTATAGTTAGCCAGTTTTATATTTTTATAATTGGGATTTTCTTCTTCAATTTCTTCAAAAGGGAAATACAATTCTTCCTCAATTTTTTCGTACTTTATTGTCTTTTTTGGGTTACTAAGGATCTTGGGAGTATAGTCCAGATTTAATTTTTTCAATAATTGTTGTAATAAATCCCCTATTTTTAAAGGTTGTCCCATGTTTAGTAAATAAATTCCTGAACCATTTACGGGATTTGCTATTTGGATTAATCCATTTGCCGCCTGGAACTTAGAGATAAAATATCTTTTCATTTCCTTGTTAGTAAGAGTAATAGGTAATTTATTTTCTATTTGATATTTGAAGATGGGAAAAACGGAGCCACTACTGTTAAACACATTCCCGAAACGGATGATTTTAATGGTCAAATTCGTTTTTCCTGAAAGAATTTGTTTAATTAAATGGAGTTCAGTAATTCTTTTAGAAATTCCCATCTTATTTATGGGGTTCACCGCTTTATCTGTAGAAATAAATACAAATTGTTCAATATTTTTTTGCCCGGATATTCTTACTAAATTCAATGAAGCCTCAATATTCACAGATACAGATTCGTCTACATTATTTTCTAGAATATTGATGTGTTTGTAAGCAGCCGCATGATATACGATCTGTATAGGGAATAAAGAAAAAATTTTTTCAATAAGGGTAGAGTTTCTAATATCTCCCAAAATCAGGTGTAATTTTTTGTTTTTTATTTCTTCCCCGAATACTAATTCCAGTCTAAAAATTCCATATTCACAGTGATCCAATACTATGATTTGGTGAATATCCTGAGCTATTAATTGTTTTATTAAAACAGTTCCGATAGAGCCGCTCCCTCCTGTTATCAGTAAAGTTTTGTTCTTTAAAAAATGAAAAAATTGAGGAGAATAATCAATTTTCTTATTAAATAATTCTTCAAAACGTATAGTTTGAGTATTAATTTTTAGTATGTCGTCTTCTAATAGCATTTTCCTGTTTTAAAGATGTTTTTCTAAAATACCGGTGATTTTTTGTAGGTCTTTATTTCCCAGATTATCACCGGAAGGAAGACTTATTCCTTGTTCAAATAATTGTTTTTCCAGTTTTTTATCCCCATAGAACAGATAGTTTTTAAAAACTTTTTGTTTATGTAATGGGTTCCATAAGTAACGGCATTCTATGTTATTTTGTTTTAAAGATTCTTTTATTTTTTTATTTACGGATTCGGGAAAGATAAAGGAACTCAACCACCGGTTAGAAAAACTGTTTTTATATTCCTTTTGGTAACTAACCTCTATTTTATCCTTGAAAAAAGAGAGGTAATAGTTAAATATTTCTCTTCGGCGGGTTACTTTTTTATTTAATTTATCGAATTGTGCATTTCCTATCGCCGCAAGAATATTACTTTGGGCATAATTATATCCCAGTTCATCATGTTTATAATAATCGGCTTTTTCTTTAGCCTGAGTAGCTAACTTTTGTGCGTACAGGTATTTATCATCGTCGGGTAATATCAAAGCACCTCCGGTAGAACAGGTTATAATCTTATTTCCGTTAAATGAGACTATTCCATAATCGCCTAATTTCCCCAGAGGGGTGCCATTATATAAGGAACCTAAGGCCTCCGCAGCATCTTCGATAAGTAAAATATTATGCTTTTTACACAGGTTTATGATTTTATCCATTTGAGCTGCTACTCCATATGCATGAGCAATGACAAGTGCTTTAGGATGAATGTTCTTTTTCTTTAATCCCGCAAGAGCTTCATTCAGAAATTCAGGAGAAAGGTTCCATGTTTCTTTTTCAGACCCGATAAATACAGGTATTGCTTTTTGGTATAGTATAGGAAAAGCTGTGGCGGCAAAAGTGAAATCAGAACACAAAACATAGTCGTTCTCTTTTATTCCGGAAAGCCTTAACGCCAGATGAATGGCTGATGTCCCACTATTGGTAAGCAATACCTTCTTCTTAAAATAGCGGGATAATTTGTTGGAAAAATCATCAGTGAATGATCCCAGAGGAGAAATCCAGCCGCTATGTAAAGCATCGCAGACATTTTTTATTTCAGCATCATCAACACATGGAGGAGATAAATATATTTTGTTGTTTTTATGCACTTTTTATGATTTAATCTTTTTCATGAATACCAGAGGAAGAAGTGAAAACGCAAGCCCTAACCCTAATACAATAAGAAGTAGCAAATGTACATTTGTATGCCTTAAAAAATAGGCCAGTAAAATAACAAGGGCATTTTCCGATACCATAATTATAGTTACCTGCTTATGGTTGAGCCCTAATCGTAAATACCTGTGATGCATATGATTTTTATCAGCTTTAAAGGGAGAATTTCCTTTGGAGATTCTTATTAAAGAAACTACGATGGTATCAATAATAGGAATAATCAGTATAGCAACAACAATGGCAGGAGCAGATTGCAGGTGATATACCGGTGTTCCGGAAGGATATTGTAGGAGAAATAAGTTTAAGAATTTTATACCCATGAAGGATAACAAAA
Source organism: Flavobacteriaceae bacterium (assembly GCA_031273305.1). Taxonomy (GTDB): domain Bacteria; phylum Bacteroidota; class Bacteroidia; order Flavobacteriales; family Weeksellaceae; genus Apibacter. The sequence goes on along the minus strand of JAISSC010000225.1, from coordinate 17,503 downwards.
ATCCTACAATCATAGACCCGGTATCGCCCATAAATATTTTATATTTTTTAGATAAGTTGAACCTGAGAAATGCTAAAAGGCTTCCTATTACTGTTAAAGCCAATACTACCATAGGGTAATTAAGCCTTCCTAAACGCCAGAAAGTAAAGATAAATGCCCCACAAACCACAATGGCTATTCCTGAGGCTAATCCGTCGATCCCGTCAATCAAATTAAAAGCATTGATTAAAAATATGAAAACAAATACAGTAAAGGTTATACTGAGCCAGTAGGGAAGTAATTCTACCCCCAGGATGCCGAAAAAATGCCCAATCCGTACATTAGAACCTACTGAGATCATTAAGGCGGCAACAATCTGGGCATAAAATTTTTTATCTGGAGCCACAACTAATATATCATCCATTAAACCGATGAAAAAGAGTATAATAATCGCTGCAAATAAGAATATATAAGTAGAAAATAATTCATAAGCACAAATAGAAGACATGATGGTAACAGAATAAAAAACAGCCGTTCCCCCCAAATTTGGGGTCCTTCTTTTATGAGAACTTCTCTTTTCGGGTTGAGCAGTCAGATTCTTTTTATAAGAAACTCGTATGATTTTAGGAATAGAAAGGTAAGTGATAAGAAAAGCACCAATAATACCAATAGAACACTTTAAATAAAAACTGTCTAGTCCTAAAATGTTTTTAATTTCTCGTATATCAAATCCTTCCATATTTTTTTAATCCATTAAATGCCCACAAGGTAGTGTAGTATAAAGATTTGAACAAAGATAAATTTAAAAATTTATAATACACAAAAAATTGTAATTTAAACATCAACCATTTATTTCTGGAATAAGAATTATTTCTAATTCTGTATATTACCAAAGATCGGGGGATAGCTTTTATTTTTCTTACAACTTTTGATAAGTTTAAGATCATGGCATAGTCTTCTCTTCTGCGTACGTCAGGGATAAAAATTTTTCCAATTCTTTGGGTATCATATACTAAAGTGGAAATAAAAACAGGACAATTCTTCAATAATCGGTTGTAAGTGATATTATCCTCAGCGATAAAATCATCCAGACAGGATTCTAATTTTTCATTCACTCTTTTATACGATGTGTATACTGCCTCTTCATTATTATTTTTCAGGAAATTAATTCTTTCCTCCAGAGCATTAGGAAGCCATATATCATCGCTGTCTATGAAAGCTATATACCGTCCTCTTGCTCTTTCTATCCCATAATTCCGGGTTTTTGCTGCTCCATGGTTTTCATCTAATAAAATTAGCTTTATTCTATCATCAGTATATCTTTTGATAATTTCAACGGAGTTGTCTTTACTGTGATCGTCAATAATTATCCATTCCCAATCTGTGTAAGTTTGCTTCAATACGGATTCAATTGTATCAGTAATAAAATTCTCAGAATTATAGCAAGCGGTGATAATTGATACTAAGGGTTGATTATTACTCATTTTTAAAGGGAATTGAGTGATTTGAAAGAATCTTATATTTATATACTCCGGAAAAATAATTTTCAGGTAATGTTTGGGGATTGAAATAAAAAGTATATCTGGAAAAATGTCTAAAATAGTTAATAGAACATATAATAGCAGGAAATACTATTGTGTAAAAAAGGTTCTCAATTTTGTTCCTTATCAGCGAATTCATACGGAATAAAATTATTAATATCAATATTGGTATTAAATACATTAGAAAATTTATCAAAGCCGAGAGCAACAGAATTTGGCCAGAACCTCCAGCTCATTAAATATATATAAATGATAACGTAAAAATATATTAATTTGCTGATATTTTTTGCAGAATATTTTATAATCATTGCTATTAATATTATATAAAAGGCACTATAGTAGCCAGGAAGCCTTACGGAAAAGATCACATTTTCTTTAAGGGAGTAATATAAAAAGAAGTAACATATAACTAAATTTCTCATTTTCATATAATTTTTATCATCTGTGGTATTAATGATATAATTGTCATTAAATAAAATGATAAATATAATTATTATTTTTACTACATCGGCCATGGTAAAACCAGCTCCTTCCAGACTTTGATATGAAAAGTATCCTCCGGTTGCATGAGATAAAACATCTATAGATATATTTTCAAATAAGTTTCCAAATAACAGATAGGGCTTAAAGGGGCTTATGATTATGGAAATGATTAGAATAATTACACATTGCCTTGTAGAAATATAAGCATTTGCTATCCAGTAAGCAGGGAGAAAAACTACTGCAGTTTTATGAAAGTAATATCCTATAAGTACACAGAGTAAGAATTTAAATAACTGTTTTTTTTCAATATATCTATATGAAAAGAGACAACAGGCCATTCCTGCAGATTGTCTTATATGTCCTAAATCTTCAAAAAAATAAAATGGCATGAAAAAATACAATAAAGACAACATAGGATAAGGCGAATATTTAAAATATGTGGACGTTTTTAAAGAAACTGAAATGATTGCGAATACAGTTAGTAAAGCAAAAAAAGGCATGCGAAAATATCCCAATATTTTAGATATTATTACATAAGTAGGTTCTACACTTGCATCAAAGACTTCATTCCAACTTATATATTTGTTAGCATCTATATACATGATTAAATAAGGCATGTAATCAGCCCCTGCGAGTCGTGTTCCTCCTATAAAAATGAGTAATAGTACAATTAAAATATAGATTTTTTTTATATATGCTTTAGTAAAAATACTATTATTGGTAAATTCCAGATAACTAAAAAAAGTTATAATGAATAATATAATATAGTAAATAGGGTGTAGCATTTTAGATTTTCACTATTTGTATTAAATAATAGGCTATCTTTTTTATAGTAAGGCTTAATAGATAATTTTTATTATGTCTGGCATACCCTAAAATATCTTTTTTACTTATACTTTCTGATCTAATTAGAACTTTAAGCTGTTGAAACATTTGTTTTTTTACATCTGTTTGTTTTACATAAGCATAATAAGCCAAGAAACAATAAAACCCCTGAAATATGACAAATTTCTTCCAATCCTGAGGATGATTTTTATAAGAACTTTTAATGAATTCGTCTTTGACCAGTTTAATTGCCCGGAACATATCCAATCCTTTCGAAGTATAACTCCTTGTGATGGAACCGGTTCTTATAAAATATTGATAAAAATATTTATTAGTTTTTGCCACTACATTTGCCTTTAAAAATAAACGCGGAATGGTAGCTATATCCTCGAAATGTAACCCTTTGGGAAATTCTATATCATTGAATAATTCCCGTTTAAATATTTTATTACAAGCAAAGCATTCCATCTCCCCAAAAATAGTAAAATCTTCACTAAGTACTATTTTTTCCGGAAGTTGAGGAAGTTGAGGAAGGTATCTGAAAACTTTACCCCTTTCATTAATATTTTGAAGGCTACAAAAAACTATTTCTGCATTATGTTCATTTGCCAGTAAATACATTTCTTCCATCATTTCCTTTTCTACCCAGTCATCGCTGTCTACGAAAGCCAGATATTCCCCCTTAGCATGTAAAATTCCGGTATTTCTAGCCTCGCTTAAACCGCCATTATCCTTACTAATTGATTTTATATTAGAATATTTAGCGCAGTATTCATCTATAATTGCCTGAGAATTATCGGTGGAACCATCATTTATTGTAATTATTTCAATCTCTTTTAGTGTTTGATTCACAAGAGAATCCAAACATCTCGGAAGATAAGATTCCACATTATAAACAGGTACTATTACAGATATTTTATAAAGCATTAGGTATATAACAAACAAGGCAAAGATACTGTTTTTAATCCGAATTTATAATTATCCTGTATTGACTTGGGGAATTATGACCGGTTAAATTAGGATATATAAATCTCCGATTACATGTTATACCGGAAATATCGAAAAATGTGGAATTAAATCAGGAAAAAAATAACTACAAAAATAAATAAAAATACTTAGCAGAAAAAACTCATAAATATGATAAATATTTCTTATATTTAGATGAATCTTATCAGATGAGATTTAATAATTGATTAGTATATTTGCATAGAATAATTGATATAAAAACATGTCGGAAAATATGTCGAAAATGAAGAAAATAGGAGTGCTAACTTCCGGAGGTGACTCGCCGGGAATGAATGCAGCCATAAGATCCGTGGTAAGGTCTTGTTATTACTATGGAATAGAGTGCAGCGGAATCAGGATGGGATATGACGGGTTGATTAATGATTACGTAGTTGATTTAGGCCCGCGTTCCGTAAGAAACCTGATAAATCGGGGAGGGACGGAATTAAAATCAGCACGTTCAGAAGAATTTAGAACACCGGAAGGAAGAGCAAAAGCAGCAGAGACAGTAAAAAAGCATAATATAGATGCATTGGTAATCATCGGAGGAGACGGATCATTCACAGGAGGAGCCATTTTTCAGAAAGAAGAAGGAGTACCGTTTATCGGCATTCCGGGAACCATAGACAATGATATCTTCGGGACGGATTTTACCTTAGGATACGATACCGCATTAAACACCGTCGTAGAAGCCATTGACAAAATCAGGGATACAGCAACTTCCCATAACCGGGTATTTTTTGTCGAAGTGATGGGAAGAGATGCCGGGTTTATTGCGTTGAACAGTGGCATTGCTACCGGAGCATTGGATATATTGATTCCGGAACAAAAAGATAGCATAGAAGACCTGTTCGCCTCATTTGAGAATGCCCAGAGAAAAGGAAAAACGTCAAGCATTGTTGTAGTAGCAGAAGGAGAAAAACTCGGAGGAGTTTATGACCTGGCAAAATTCACAAAGATGAAGTATCCCGAATTTGACGTAAAAGTAACTGTTTTAGGGCACATACAAAGAGGAGGTTCCCCCACAGTAGCGGACAGGGTATTAGCCTCAAGATTGGGAGTAGCAGCAATAGAAGGATTAATGTCCGGAAAATCCAATGTGATGGCAGGAATGCAATCCAATAAAATTGTATATACACCCATAGAAGAAGCGATTAAAAAACATAATGAGATAGATAAAGATTTGATTAAGGTAGCAGATATCCTTTCCACCTAAGAAAATAACAAAGCAAATTTAAAATAACAATTAAAAATAAATATTATGTCAAAAATTAAAGTGGGTATTAATGGCTTCGGTCGTATAGGACGTTTAGTATTTCGTGCAGCCCAGCACAACGATAATATTGAAATTGTAGGAATCAATGACCTTATTGATGTGGAGTACATGGCTTATATGCTGAAATATGACACAATTCATGGACAATTTAAAGGCTCCATCGAGGTAAAAGATGGAAAACTGGTTGTTAATGGACATGCTATCAGAGTAACGGCAGAAAGGAATCCGGCGGATTTAAAATGGAATGAAATTGGAGCAGAATACATAGTAGAATCAACAGGGTTGTTCCTTTCCAAAGACAAAGCACAGGGGCACATTGATGCAGGAGCAAAATACGTGGTAATGTCTGCTCCCTCAAAAGACGATACCCCTATGTTTGTATGCGGAGTAAACGATAGTGCTTACGTAAAAGGAACCCAATTCGTTTCCAATGCCTCATGTACAACAAACTGTTTAGCTCCCGTAGCAAAAGTATTGAACGATAAATTCGGTATTTTGGAAGGATTGATGACAACCGTACACGCTACAACAGCTACCCAGAAAACCGTTGATGGTCCTTCAGTCAAAGATTGGAGAGGAGGGCGTGCAGCAGCAGGGAATATCATCCCGTCTTCAACAGGAGCAGCCAAAGCCGTAGGAAAAGTTATTCCTGCCTTAAACGGAAAATTAACCGGTATGTCATTCCGTGTACCGACTCTGGACGTCTCTGTAGTAGATTTAACCGTACGTTTGGCTAAAGAAACAACCTATGAGGAGATATGTAAGGCGATGAAAGAAGCCTCAGAAGGAGAATTAAAAGGAATTTTAGGATATACCGACGAAGAAGTAGTTTCCTCTGACTTTATTTCGGATCCGAGAACATCTATCTTTGATGTCAAAGCAGGTATTCAACTAAGCCCGACCTTTGTGAAAGTAGTTAGTTGGTATGATAATGAATGGGGATATTCCACTAAGGTAGTAGAACTTATATCCAGAATAGCTAAAATTAACGGATAATAAAAATAATAAATAAAGAATAAAGCCGTCTCAAGACTGAGGCGGTTTTTTTATTCATAGCCTTTGAGTGCTATCAAAGCTAACAATAATAAGAGATTCAGAGGTTTTTAGCCTAAAAAATGTCCATTAAGCCAATAAATAGAAAAAATATGTAGAGACGTCCCAATTTGGGCGTCTCCACGGTATACTGTTCAACGTTATCATTGTTGTGTAAATTGGGTAAAAACGTCACGCATAGGGAAGGGAGGTGTTCGTAATAATCTCATGTAATAGGTTGTTATGTTTGGGAGGAGACACCCAAATTGGGACGTCTCTACAATTCCTAACAGGATTTAGCCCGGAGGGCTTGATTTTCATAACCGTAGGTCAGCGACCTGCGGAAAGAGCAACATCCCCAAACCGCAGCCTGAAAGGCTGGACAATACAAATGAGTGTCGCATAGTCAAAGTCAGGAAATCCTTAATTGCTTATTGAACAAAATAAAAAAACCGCCTCAAATTTAACTTTGAGACGGTTCCAAATATTATGTGTTTTTTGTATCTTATTTATTTCCTAACTTCAACTTCTTTTGTTATGGAAACTTCACTTCCTGACTGGTCTAAAACGACAACTCTTCTGTTTTCTTTATCACAGGTTGCTTGATCCGGATAAAGAATATTTCCTTTTTCATCCTTAGCTTTGTTAATGTCGCTTTCTTTACATAGTAATTGAGATTTACCAAGTCCTCTGGCTACCAATCGGTCTTTTTCAATACCTTCTTTTATTAATTCTTCAACAACAGATTGTGCTCTTTGTTTGGAAATCTTATTATTAACGGCTGCGGAGCCTACTCTGTCTGTATGACCATCCACATAGAATTTCTTACCTGCAAAGCTTTCGTCGTTTAACATTTTGGCGGCATCTTTTACTAACGGTAAGGATTCTGCTGTTAATTTAGAGCTGTTGAATTCGAAGTTGATGTTTTTTAATTTGACAGTCACATCTTTAACTTCCCACGGACAACCGTTGTTTTCTCTTGGACCTTTTACAGCCGGACAACCATCACTCACATCCGGGATTCCGTCTCCATCAGTATCAGGACATCCTTGGAATTGTGCAGGCCCTGCCTGATTCGGACATCTGTCATCTGCATCCGGGATTCCGTCTCCGTCGCTGTCAGGACATCCCTGGAATTGTGGCAATCCTGCTACATCCGGACATTTATCCTCATCATCCGGGATTCCGTCTCCATCTATATCACTTACTACCACCGGTGGCGGAGGCAATACTTCTTCTTCTTGCTTAGCCCCGAATTTAAATATTATAGATACTGAATGCTGGAAGAAGTTTGCATAATCTTTAGAGTAAGAAGCCGCCCAATTATATTGAGATTCTACATTCAAACCAAAGTTTCTGGCAAACCAAAAGTTGATTCCGACTCCTCCGTTTACTACGAAGTTATCGTCATGTCCTGAAAACTTGCCTCCTAATGCGTGATTTTTCTCAGGGTCATAATCATTATCATATGACAGGTATGGATTGTCTTCATCTATTTCTATCCCATCATACGCATATTTATGATAATTAGCCCCCACTCTTAGATAAGGGTCAAACCATTTAATGCTTGATTCGCTTAAAGGTGTCCATCTTAACCCTAAACCGGCAAGGACAAAGAATTCATCTTTGATCCCTAACCGTTTATTATCTATTTCTCCTATTGAGGCCTGCAAATCAACTGCAAAGTTTTTTGCAATGCTTCTAGCCACAGTTAATTTCGACAGTGGAGGAACTATGCTATAATCATCCGTGTCGAAGAATCCATCAAAGACTCCACGAACAGAAGTATGATCGGTAGCATGCGCCCCAATTCCGATGTACCACTTATCAGAAGTATTCTGTGCGAACACAGAAGTAGCTAACGTAGTAGCTAATGCTGTAAGTAACAAATTGAACTTTTTCATATATATAAATCTAAATTTAAACTGCAAAGTAACGTTTTTCTAAATTAAGAAACAAAAAAAAAACTATTTCTTTGTTAATCTATTAATATTTCTTTTTGTTTCCCTCTCCTTTATGCTCTCTCTCTTATCATATAATTTCTTCCCTTTCGCTAAATGTATTTGAATTTTCGCCCATCCTTTCTCATTGATATAGAGCCTTGTAGGTATTATTGTTAATCCGGTTTCCTTTGTTTTCCTTAATAATTTGTTAATTTCTTTCTTCTTTAACAGCAATTTCCGTTCCCTTTTTATCGAATGGTTATATCTTGTGCCAAAAAAATATTCGTCGATGGTCATATTTATAACATATAATTCTCCTTCCATGAATTGACAAAAGCTCTCCGCTATACTTGCCTTACCTAACCTAACCGACTTTATTTCAGTGCCATGCAAAACCAATCCTGCCTCATATTTATCCAATAATTCATAATTAAATCTCGCTTTTCTATTCAGTATATTTACTTTATTGTCAAATTTCATAATCAAACTTTTTCTTACTACTTTTGTGCAAATTTATTAAAGTATATGCTTACAGTATCAAATTTATCTTTACAATTTGGAAAAAGGGTTCTTTTTGACGAGGTCAATGTGAAATTTACGAAAGGAAATTGTTATGGAATCATCGGGGCGAATGGTGCAGGAAAATCAACCTTTTTAAAAATATTGTCGGGAGACGTTGATCCTACCACCGGAAGTGTAAGTCTGGAAACGGATAAGAGAATGTCCGTTCTGGAACAAAACCACTTTGCTTATGATGCCTATCCTGTGCTGGAAACCGTAATGAGAGGAAATCAAAAACTTTTCCACATCAAAGAGGAAATGGATGCTTTATATGCAAAGCCTGATTTTTCGGATGAAGATGGTGTAAAAGCCGGAGAATTGGGAGCAATTTATGAGGAAATGGGAGGGTGGAATGCTGAATCCGATGCAGGAACCTTATTATCTAATTTGGGAATTAAGGACGATGTGCATTATAAAATGATGTCTGAACTGGAAAACGTTGATAAAGTTCGTGTATTGCTTGCACAGGCATTATTCGGAAGTCCGGACGTGTTGATCTTGGACGAACCTACAAACGATCTGGACATCGAAACGATCTCATGGCTGGAGGATTTTCTGGCGGATTATGAAAATACGGTAATTGTGGTATCTCATGACCGTCACTTTTTGGATACGGTTTGTACCCATACTTGTGATTTGGATTTTGGTAAACTGAATTTATATACAGGAAATTACTCTTTTTGGTATCAGGCAAGCCAATTAGCTGCAAAACAACGGGCGCAGCAAAATAAAAAGGCTGAGGAAAAGAAGAAAGAATTACAAGAATTTATTGCGCGTTTCAGTTCTAATGTGGCAAAGGCAAAACAGGCTACGGCGCGTAAAAAGATGATTGAGAAATTAAATATCGAAGACATAAAACCCTCCTCCCGAAGGTATCCGGCTATTATTTTTGAACAGGAAAGAGAGGCAGGGGATCAAATTCTGGATGTTAAAGACCTCGAAAAAACTAAAGACGGAGAGCTTCTTTTCAGCAATATAAATCTCAACCTGAAAAAAGGAGATAAAATTGCGGTTCTTTCCAAAAACTCTTTGGCTATCACTGAGTTTTTTCAGATAATTGCAGGGGAAACTAAACCGGACAAGGGTAATCACACTTGGGGAATCACTACCAAACAAAGTTATCTCCCGCTGGATAATACCCGATATTTCCAATCCGATGATAGTCTTATTGATTGGCTAAGGCAATATGTAACTACGGATGAGGAAAGACATGAAGAATATATTCGCGGATTTTTAGGGAAAATGTTGTTTAGTGGAGATGAAGCATTGAAATCAAGCAAAGTATTATCCGGAGGAGAAAAAATGCGTTGTATGTTTTCCCGGATGATGTTATTTAAAGCCAATATTCTATTGCTTGACGAACCAACCAACCATCTGGATTTGGAAAGCATCACGGCGTTAAACAATTCGTTGGATAATTTCAAAGGAACTATCTTATTGGCGTCTCATGACCATGAGTTATTATCTACAGTCTGTAACCGGATTATTGAACTAACTCCTAAAGGAATCATCGACAGGTATATGACCTATGATGAATATTTATCTGATACCAGAGTAAAAGAGTTGAAATCACAATATTACGGTTAAAGGTTATTGTGGAAAGGGATAATTCCAAGTCTCTTTTATTTCCTGTAATAACCGATAAAATATAATTTTCTAATTCACTTTTTGTTATCTTTGCAATAGAGCAATTCATCTTTTCGGATTGCTTTTTCTACAAAAAAGGTTTAAAAGAGTTCTAATTTATGAAAACCATAATAAATGAATAACGAGTTTGAGAATGAATCGCATTTTTTATTTTATCAGGGTAATGATGGTAAGATAAAATTCAGGTAATACTTGGAGATGAAACTGTCTGGGTTACGCAATCTTCAATGGCAGAAATATTTGATACAACAAAACAAAATATTAGTTATCATTTACAAAATATCTTTGAAGAAGGATAACTACAAAGAGATTCAGTTGTTGCAAAAAATGCAATAACTCCATACAGATGGGAAAACTTATGAAGTTGATTTTTATAATCTTGATGCAATAATATCAGTTGGTTATAGAGTTCGCTCTTACTAAAGACATTCAAAAACCTAAAGAGGAAATTTAGTTTATCTATATAAACAAGCCCTAAAAGTCAAATTAGGGCTTATTTTATCTCTCTTAGTTACCGAAATTTATTTAGTCATATTGCTCCAGGAGATATTTTATAACATCGGTTGTGGTAACAATCCCGACTACATCATTATCTTCTACCACCGGTAATGCCCGAAATGTAGAGGATGCAAATATTTCAGCTACATCCCTTATGGTATCATCCGGTTTTACTGTTTTTGGGGAGGCAACCATTACCTGTTCTATGCTTAACATATCAAACAAGGAATTATCGGCTTCTTCCTGACCGGAATAAATATCTCCGAAAGAAAGACGCATAATATCCGTTTGGCTGATGATTCCTATCAATTTCTTTCCGGAAACCACAGGGATATGGCGGATATTTAATTTTTTAAACAATGAATTTACTTTTGCCAATCCATCTGACAAGTTCACCGTAACAGGGCTTTTTGTCATTATTGTTGATACAGGAGTTCTCTTTTTCATATCAGTAGTTTTAATTTATACTTTAAAGATACGAAAAATGAATTTATCTCATGTACTGATTGTTATCATAAAATTCTTTTAGCTTTCACAAATTTTCCTTTCCAATAGGTTTCTTCCAAAGAGCTGACAGTCACTCCTTTTGAGGTTGAAGCATGGATGAAAGATATTTCTCCGGAATTAGCTACATCATACACGATTCCTACATGGTTAATTCCTCCTCCTCCGGTAGCAAAAAAGAGTAGATCCCCTTCTTTTACGTTGGAAATACCCACACTACTTCCCTCATTAGACATGTCTACCGACCTTCTCGGCAATTTTATATCTACTTTCTTGAAAGCAGCACAAACCAAGCCTGAACAATCTATTCCACTGGAGGTATTCCCCCCGTATTTGTAGGGTGTTCCTTTGTATTTTTCCGCTTCATTCAATACCGTTTTCACACTTGATGATTTGGATAATCCGGTATTTTTTGATTTTAATGTAACCTTAGTACCTGAGTCCGATTTTTTAGATGAAGCCGTAGATTTGGTAGATTTAGTGGACTTAGATGTGCCGGTTTTAGATTTAGACGTGCCGGATTTAGTTTTAGTTGATTTGGAATTATAGGTATATCGGTCGGATGGAGATGTACTTTTCTTCTTGGAAGAAGCAGTCGTTTCATATGAAACACAGGAAGTTAACATTATCAAAAATGCAAATGCGGTTAAACAAAATAGATTTCTGCTTTTCATACTTTCTAGGGTTTAATTTAATTATGCTAAATTACAAAATTATTAATAAAATGCTCACATAGTGTCAAATAACGTATTAAAATTTATGTTATTCTTTTAGCCTTGACAAATGTATTCTTCCAATAATCTTCGTCAAGGTCACTAATCATCACTCCTTTAGAAGATGACGAATGGATAAAGGATATAATACCTCCGGGTTTTACGGTATAAACAATTCCTACATGATTGACTGTCCCTCCGCTTGTGGAGAAAAACAATAAATCCCCCTCTTTAACCTTGTTTATCTTTATCGGCTTACCCCTGTTCGCCATCTCAACAGACCTTCTGGGAAGTTCTATTCCCGCCTTTTTAAAAGCCTTTTTAACCAGTGCGGAGCAATCTATTCCCGTTTTCGTTTCTCCTCCTAATTTATACGGAACTCCCTCATAAGTTTTCGCCGTCGACAAGACAGTTTTTATCTTTTTTGAAATGGTATATTTGACACAGTCCGACCTTAGTCTGGTGCTTTTTTTTGTTGTCTTAACAGGAGCCTTTGTATTTTTAGCAACCGTTTTTTTAGTTTGGGTAATATTCTTTTTCCCCGATGTCGATTTTGGTACTTTTTTGGTACTTGAAACCGATTGGGATGAAACTGTCTTATGGGTCTTTTTCACCGATTTCTTTGTTTGGGAGTGTAGCGGTAGAAAAAAGCCTATACATAAAAAAAGAAATATTATCCTGTTCATTTAAATAATTTTAGGATATTACGATTTTACAGTATAACGAAATAATCTAAAAAATAGTATTTTCCTCTATGGATTTTTCATAAGCGGTATCAACAGAAAGCTCTTCCGACTTTGATGCGGAAACCGCCAACTTATCCGCTCGTTCATTTTCAGGATGACCTACATGTCCTTTTATCCATTTAAAGGTAACCTTATGTTTTCGATATATTTTCAGGAATCGGAGCCATAGATCGGGATTCTTTACTTTTTCAAATCGTTTTTTTTCCCATCTATATATCCAATTTTTATTTATTGCTTCTATCACATACCTGGAATCGGAATAAACCGTAACTTCCTGATCAGGTTTGGTTATTTTCTCCAGAGCAACAATTACAGCCAATAATTCCATCCTGTTATTGGTGGTGAGCCGGAATCCTTCCGAAAAGGTCTTTTCATAAGAAGTACCGTGTAAGCGCATGATAATTCCATATCCTCCTTTTCCGGGATTTCCTGACGATGCTCCATCTGTAAAAACCTCTATCATAAGGGTTAAAAAATATTTTTTAATTCCAGTAAGTCCCTGATTATGGGAACCCCGTTTTGTTTATATTTATCATCCTTTTTATAATTGAAAAAAACCGGAGACATTCCTATTCTCTTACTTCCCAATACATCCGCTTCCCAGTCGTCGCCTACAAAGGAAGATTCTTCCGGAGAGGCATCGGCTTTTTTCAGGCTTAATTCAAAAACCTCTTTTGCAGGCTTTCTTTTATTAATTTCTTCTCCGCTGGTGATTGTGGAAATATAGTTTTTAATAGGAGTATCATTTACTTTCCGGTGGGTTTGCCGTATAAATCCGTTGGAAACAACATGCAATTCATAGCCTTTTGTTTTTAAATATTCCAGAGTTTCCTCCGTATTATCTATCAGGTTATTGTTCTGAACTACTTTATCCAGAAAATGCTCATCAAAGTAATTCCATATCTCTTCATCTTTTACGCCCAATTCCTGAAAAGTCTTTTTGAACCTCTGATCCAAAATATCCTGTTTGGTTATTTTTTCCTGACTGTATAAAGCCCAGAGTTTTTCATTCCGGTCATAATAGTTTATAAAGAAATCCGAGAATGTAAGCCGGTATTTCCTTTCTACTTCTGTGTCGCTATACATCTGCCGGAGGGTTAGTTTGGAATTTCTATCTGTGTCCCACAACGTGTTGTCTAAATCAAAAAATATGTGTTTTATTTTTTCCTGCATCTGGTAAATCTTTATTTAAAGGCTTAATCCCATTCCGAACAAAACAGCAAAAAACAATGCTAAAAGGGCGGTAGGTCTCATGTATAAATCTAATTTCACCGGTTCTGATGTATATAAAATTTTGCGGCGCAACATAGTGGTCGGGATAAATAGGATAAAGAATAAAAATGGCTTTAAAGAAGATAAATTTTCCATTTGCACCATGAATCGGTCTTTATGTATTAATAAAAATATCAGGCAAAGTATAAACGGAAGATTCATCAGAACCAACTGATAATATTTTGCATTACGGAATCCTATCCGTAAAGCCAGAGTTTTTTTATTGCTTATCTTGTCAGATTCCATATCCCGCATATTGTTCAGGTTCAAAACAGCCACGCTGAATAAACCTGTTGCCGAAGCGGGCAATAAACTGTCCCAGCTAAATGTTTTGGTATATAAAAATTCGCTTCCCAACACAGAAACCAGTCCGAAGAATATAAATACGAAAATGTCTCCCAACCCCATATAGCCGTATGGGTTTTTTCCCATAGTATAAAAGATCGCTGCAAGGATGCAGGCAATTCCTAACCCCGTAAAGATAAAAAATTCATTTAGATGATCGGGAATAAAAGCATACCACAATAGCGACACTGCTGAAATTAGAGAGAGCAGGATAGTAAAGATAATCCCTTTAAGCATTGCCTCACGGGAAATCGCTCCCGACTGTATAGAGCGCACGGGACCTATCCGGTGTTCGTTATCCGTTCCTTTTGTTCCGTCTCCGTAATCATTGGCAAAATTGGAAAGTACCTGAAACAGAATAGTCGTCAGGCAGGATAATCCGAAAATAATCCCGTCAAAATTGCCTTTCCACTTAGCCAACATTCCGCCTAAGATAATTCCGCTCAAAGAGAGGGGTAAGGTTCTCAACCGGGCTGCCTCTATCCAGTTTTTCATTTATGTATCTTTGTATTTTTAACGAGTGCAAAAATACGTTAATTTTTTAAGATTACTCTGAAATTGAAAGGGCATGTCATCCGTGCTCAGGGGGTATTGGTCTTATAAAAGTAAGCCTGTATGCCTTACTTTTTCTTATTTGTTGCCTATTTTTCTATGGAAACAGGGCTTTATGTCTAATTAATAGAGGCAATTTTAATCATTTTATGTTTATACAGTGGTACGATTCCATTAAAAATTATAACTTTGTTCGTCTAAAAAGTTAAAATATGAATTCTTTTATTGAAGAGTTGACGTGGAGGGGATTAATTCACGATATAACCCCCGGAACAGAAGAACAGTTGGATAAAGAAATGACATCAGGATATATTGGTTTTGATCCGACTGCGGATTCTCTTCATGTGGGTAGTTTGGTTCCCATTCTGCTTTTAGTTCACTTTCAAAGGCACGGACACAAGCCGATTGCCCTAATCGGAGGGTCTACCGGGATGATTGGTGACCCTTCAGGAAAGAGTGCAGAACGAAATTTGCAGGATGATGAAACCTTGCAAAAACATCTGGCGGGAATAAAATCTCAACTGGAACGCTTTTTAGATTTTGAGGGGAACAAGCCTAATTCTGCCCTTATGGTGAATAATTATGACTGGATGAAAGATGTCTCTTTTTTAGAATTTGCGCGGGATATTGGGAAGCATATCACGGTTAATTATATGATGGCAAAAGACTCTGTTAAAAAACGATTTAACGGAGACTATCAGGAAGGTATGTCTTTCACCGAATTTACCTATCAATTATTACAGGGGTTCGATTTTTATCACCTGTATAAGGAGATGGGGGTAAAGCTCCAGATGGGAGGTTCCGACCAATGGGGGAATTTAACTACCGGAACGGAACTGATACGTAAAAAACTGGGTAAAGAAGCCTATGCTCTTACTTGTCCTCTGATTACTAAAGCAGATGGAACCAAGTTTGGGAAAAGTGAAGGAGGTGAAAATATATGGTTGGATGTACGCCGTACTTCTACCTTTAAATTTTACCAATTCTGGCTGAATGTAGCCGATATTGATGCTGAACGGTATATCAAAATTTATACTTTTTTATCTAAGGAAGAGATAGAACTTTTACTGGAAAAACAGCATGAGAATCCTTCGGCGAGGCTTTTACAAAAAAAACTGGCTGAGGAGATAACACGCTGGGTTCACGGAGCGGAAGAGACAGAAAAGGCGATTAAGGCTTCCGCAATTTTGTTTGGTAAATCTACCAAAGAGGATTTTCTCTCGTTGGATGAGGTAACTTTTTTATCTCTGTTTGAGGGAGTTCCTCAGAGGGAGGTCTCTTTAAGTGAGATAAATAACGGAATTTCTATTGTAGAAGCCTTATCTGATCTTAGTGGTTTCTTATCCTCCAGAGGGGAAGCCCGGAGAGCTTTAAAAGAGAATTCCATTTCCGTTAATCAGGAGAAAGTAAAAGAGGATCATATCATTAATGAAAGCAATCTTCTACAAGGGAAGTATATTTTACTTCAAAGGGGAAAAAAATCATATTTTATTTTAAAGGGAATTTGACAAAAGGTTTTTATTTTTGATGTAGAAAAATGTAATGTTTTATCTAATAGAAAAAATAAATAAATATATTTGCAACACGTTATAGAACAAATAGATGAATGGGCTTATTAAGTTTTATCATCCTGATGAAACCTTAGAATATCACATCAGGAAGTGCTTTTGTAAAGTGGTTTTTCTTAATAATAAAAACACTTTAGTCGTTGAAATCGAGTCGGATGATGATCTGAATCATGTGGAGGAGGATTCCTACCAGAACGAATATCCTCAGGTGTCTTTTACTATTGAGGATTTTGAAATCCCCGTAAGAACAGTTCGGCAACTATCCGGAAAATCCTTTCATATTCCTGCTTTTGAAGAAGTTGAAAACGAAAACGGAGATTGGGAAGAGGTATATTACACTAATTTAAATATCAATGACGAGGAAGATTTGGAGACGGATGATAATGAATTAAAATTTGGAAAAGACGAACAGGGAAATTTAAAACTTATTTGGCAAGGATATTGCAATGATTTTATAACACATGAAGAATCTTTGCGTTTTAAAGTATCTTGTTCTTTTACGCAGGGTTTTTTAGAAGTTGATGATTAAAGTCGCTAAAAAACAAATTTATTTTTTATTATAATGAAAAAATTGTCGTTTATATTATTTTTTCTGGGAATGGTATCATTTAGTAATGCCCAGACTTTTAAGGGAACAAATGACCAGAAAGTACAATTGGGGCTTAATGTCTTCGGTTACGGAACCGGTGTCACAGGGTCCTATGATTACGGATTGATGGACTGGCTGTCTATAGGAGGCGGAGGAGATTTTTATTGGAGTTACGATGATGATAAATTCTTCGTTTACGGAAGGGTGAATTTCCATTTGGGGGATGTTATAGGTCTGCCTCTTAACATGGATATTTATCCCGGACTGAACATAGGAGCAAGAACCGAAGGTTTTGGCATGACGGCTCATTTAGGGTATCGTTATTTTTTCAATGACAGAGTAGGAGCCTTTGTTGAGGTAGGAAATCAGGGGGCTTTAGGGTTCAGTATTAATTTATAATATTTAAGGAACATATTAAAATATT
>JAISSC010000074.1 GCA_031273305.1 Flavobacteriaceae bacterium | reverse complement strand
AGCTAACATCCCGATGGGATGTACAACCACGAACGAATAATTATGCTTGCCAAATTTTATCCCATTAGGGATTCAAGCTCGGTAGAATAAGGATAACGTCATAGTGTCCGGCGTGCCGTCGTCTTTGCGGGGTTGCCACGCTGCGCTCGCAACGTAGTGGAGTGCGGCAATCTCAACAAACAATAATCATTTAAAATTCAATTAATTAAATATACGAATTAGAACCTTTTATAAATCTCTTATCCCGAACTCACGTTAAATATTAAAATACCGTTTTTGTGAAACCGCAGATTCAACTAAAGAATGCAACATTTGGGTAAAATTATCCACTTTTTTTTATTTGGGCGTCTCCACGTTATTAGAGTTAACTTTTGTTGCATTTACTAACTGAACCTACAAAAGCCGATAGGGAAAAAGAATTAAAAAGAACTAAAAATTAATACGTTAAAAAATTATTTTTAATTAATTTGCTTGTAATGTTAAATAAAAAATATAATTTTGTAACATTAATTTTAAAATTTTAGAAAACATGGGAGGAGTTATCTTATCGCTCATCTATTTGGCAATTGTTGTTGCCACTGTTGTATCTTTATGGAAACTTTACGAAAAAGCCGGTCAGGAAGGCTGGAAAAGTATTATTCCAATTTATGGTATATATGTCTTGGTTGTGGACATTGTAAAAAGACCGGTTTTGTGGGTTATATTATCCCTTTTTATTCCTATTGCATTTATAGTAATTGCTATTGATTTGGCTGTTAAATTCGGAAAAAGCAAAGGGTTTGGCATAGGAATATTTTTCCTGCCGTTTATCTTTATTCCTTTGTTAGCTTTTAGCGATGCTAAGTACGATGAAACCGCTAAAAACGATGTATTAGACAGTTTGGGAGATATAGGAAAACAAGAGGCTTAACAAGACAATAAAGAAGATTATTTAGGATAGTCTTCTTTATTTTTACAAGTATGAATAAATTTAGGTTAAAAATTAACTTTAACCTCACGTTATAAATTTGCCTGAAAAGTATTTTTATTTTATATGGAACATTAAGAAAATGTTCTGTGGTTTTCCTTTATCTTCCCTCTATATAATTTTATTAGCAAAAGAATTTAAGTTATTGATTGGTAAAGTTGTAGAATCTCAAACCTCTATAATAAATAATAGGAATCGGTAATATTAAAACTTAACTTTCATAAGCCTCAAAAGAATTATCATTATATAAAATGATAACTTTTTTTATTTCTTTTATTGCTAATTCCTTGTGATTATCCGTTTCATGTTTATCTGCTTTCAAAAATTCTTCTTCTCGTTTACTATCATCTGTTGGCTCATTATTCGGCACAAAAGAAGGCTTATTCTCAGGAATTTCCTTAAAATCATCCAGAGGAAAGAGTAGGGGAGCCTGAGTTTCAGTCTCTGGTTTTTTATCTATAATAGGTTCTATAGGAGGAAAAATCTCTTCTTTTGTTTCTCCCATCTGATACTTTAAGGGTTTTCCATTCCCCAAGATCAACCATTCGGGATTTATTTCAGGAAAAACAGTGAGAGCTCTTTCTAAGAAATCCAGAGAAGGTTTATTTCTCCCCGAAGTGATGTGAGAGATACTGGAACGTTGTACATTAATTTTATCGGCAAATTCTCCGGAAGTTAATCCTAAAACTTCTATAAGAGTAATTATTCTTTTATCAATTCCCATGATTTACAAATGTTAATAGTTTACATGTGTAATATAAACACGTGCATACAAATTTACTAAATAAATCCGTGCAAAACAAGAGAACCTATATTAAAGTTTACATAAATAAAAACTATAAATAACAACATGTAAAATACTGGATAATATGATATTAAGTATCATATAATTCATTCTACTAAATATAATTGTTAAAATCAAGCCACTTTGGCAGTTGTGCTTGGTTACTCTAAAATATTGTTATTTACATTTGTAATTTACATATGTGAATAGCAGGAAATTCTCTAATTTTAAATATCTTTGTAAAAAAGATACAAATGTCTACAGAATTAGAAATATTCGCTTTGGAGCAAGATTTGGAGTTGGAAGAAAATTTTACTACAAGATATGTAAGCCCGAAAAAACTCTTTGATTTCCTATTAAACAATTATAAAGAATATTTAACAGAGATAGGAACTTCTGAATTTAACAAACCTATTTTTAAAATAACAATAGGCAACGGAGAAAAGAGGGTGCTTCTTTGGACACAGATGCATGGGAATGAAACTACCGGAACATTAAGTGCCTTAGACTTGCTTAAATTTTTAAAATCTGAACAAAAAATCGCACACAGGATTCTCAGCAGGTTAACATTGGACATAATTTTTATGTTAAACCCGGACGGAGCAGAAGTCTGGACGAGGCGAAACGCCACCGGAATTGACATCAACCGGGATTTTTTAACAGCATCGTCTATAGAAATGCAGATATTAAAGGAAACCGTAAATCAGAAAAATTATAGTCTGGCGTTTAATCTGCATGACCAAAGAACTGTTTTTGGAGTAAACGGTAAAAAGGAACCTGCAACGTTGGCTTTTTTATCACCTTCGGTATCTGAAACCGGAGAGGTAACTGAAACCCGTAAAAAATCTATGGGATTGATTGCAGATATTTATAAGGAAATCTCTCAAATTCTTCCCGATAAAATATCACGGTTTTCAGATGAATATTATTCGCGTTCCGTCGGAGATAATCTTCAGAAAATGGAAATTCCTACTATTTTATTTGAAGGAGGTCATTTCCCGAAGGATTATTATCGTCAAAAAACCCGAAAATATTTTTCACTGGCGTTAATTACTGCTTTATATTATGCTTCAACAAAAGAGATTTGGGAAGACGGCTATGAGGAATATTTTACAATTCCCGAAAATTCAACTTCATTTCATGATATTATATATAGGAAAGTAAAGGTGACCGGGAACAAAAAGAATGTAGTAGATATTGCAATTCAGTATACGGAACAGATCATTCCGGGAGATGATGAAATATCTTTTATAGCAAAGATTGAAGATATAGGAGATTTATCTATTTTATATGGACATGAAGAAATTGATGCTGAAGTGAGATGCTTTTATTCTCCGGATGCGGAATTTCCTGAAATTGGTATGCAGGCAGACTTCCAACAAGACGAATGGTTGATCGTCAATGGAAAAAAATTGGAACAACTTCTTTAACCCGATGTTCAAGATAATAATCATTCCATAGGGGTTGGAATTGAGGATTTTTGAACTTTAGTATGCAATCTTTCGCTTGTTCAATTCTACGTTGAAGTTCACTTTTGCACCCAACGCCTCGAAAACTTTCAGGATAGTTTCAAACCTTGCATTTTTTACGCTGTTCTCAATTTTTGAGATTTGAGCTTTCTGTAC
>JAISSC010000172.1 GCA_031273305.1 Flavobacteriaceae bacterium | reverse complement strand
GTGTATAAGTCTTCTTTCTACGGCGTGATAGATTACTGTTTTGGTTCCTTTCCTTTTTGAATTTTACTGTTAATTATATTACAAAGTTATCTCTTTTTATCATAATGCAAATATAAGGTGACGGCGTGCCATTATGGGTGGGGGATTGTTCATTCTACCGAGCTAACATCCCGATGGGATGTACACCACGAACGAATAAATAAACGTCCTTAATCTACGCCTGCGAATCCCGTCAGGGATTCAAGC
Organism: Flavobacteriaceae bacterium; assembly: GCA_031273305.1. GTDB lineage: Bacteria > Bacteroidota > Bacteroidia > Flavobacteriales > Weeksellaceae > Apibacter. The sequence goes on along the minus strand of JAISSC010000172.1, from coordinate 30,522 downwards.
TCGGTAGAAAAGTATAACGTCATAGTGTCCGGTATGCCGTCAGGTATACAACAAATGATGATGATTCTTTTATACATTTAAAATTCAATTATTTAAACATACGGAGTAGAACCTTTTTTAAATTTATTATCCCAAACGCAGGTTAAAATAGTTTAAGAGAATAGGATTTATCGGTAATTAAATAAAACGTAGTTAAAGCGTAAAAATACTCGTTCAGGAACTGAGAGTAGGGAGCCTATGGCGAAAGATAAGGGAATGGTTTCAAAAATTAAACAGTTTCCAAGTTGTGTTGCTCATTAAAAACTCTTGAGCCAGGTATATATTTTTTGGATAATACCCCCCCCACAACTTGGAAACTGTCTTTTATTGTTTATTAAAAAACTAAGCCTAAGCCGTATAAACTAACGCGAACCACCGCCCCAATAGTTACTAATAACCCAGTCTTTTTCGTTTTTTGAAACCCTGAATGCTTTTACATATCCCTCAAATCCTTCCTCTCGTAATATTTCTGTACCGTATTGAAATCCATATACCGGACCTGTCCATTTATCTATATATAATAAATACCTATTTCTCCAATGATCCCAAGATATAATGTTGCTACCGACTCTAAACTGAGTATTTCCCCCTAAAGAAGTTGGAGCTTTAAATATTTGCTCCTCAATTCCTCCGTAAAATGATCCTCCGTTAATTTTCACCCATACTCCATCACTGCCATAGCTTATTCCCAGAGTGTTCCATTTTCCAAACTCGAAACCAGTCGACGATATTGTCTTTTCAATTACATTCCCTCCAGGCGTAGATGAAAAATCTTCTATAATTGTACTGTCAAATGTATCATATGCATATCGGAATATAAGGTCTCCATTCTCCGAAATTCTCAATTGTATTCCTCCTGTTGCCGGTGTTAGTCCTGAATATGACTCTGATGTCCTATCTCTAAGTGTGGAAAAAATAAGCACCCTATCCTTTTTTACTTCTCTTGAAGTACGGTTTCCTAAATCATAATTTGTTAAATTTTGATAAGTATCCATGTACCCGTCTTTTATCTTAAGTTGAATTTCTATGGTAGCAGCATTAGTAGGGATAATTACATCTTTTGCATATTCAATATAGCGACCTTTTAATATATTTAAGACCGGAAGATAAGTACCCGAAAAAGGTTGCCCAATCAATAATATTGCAGGAGGGTATTTTGTTCCCGGATAATTATATCCACTGAAATCGTAAAGAAAAGAGTTTTCTGCATACATAAGATGTGCTGATTTGTACTCAAAGGTACAAAAATCAGCTAATACCGATGTTCCATTATAGGAAAAATTCAGTAGATCATATTTTAACCAAAAACATCCTTCCGGGGTTTCTTCTCCCTCACCTCCCCAAGTTTTTCCCCACGAATTTTGAACAAGAAATGCCTGTTTAGTATCATCATAACCAATAATTGTCATTGCTTGTTCGTCTGTTCCTGTGAAATTAGAATTATTATAATCTTCAATTAATTCCGTTTTTCCATAATGAATTTTCCCGTTTCTAAGAGGAGGGGTATCTTTTATTAAAGGGATAGTCATTCCAAAAACAACAGGAGATTGAATATCTATTGCTGATTTAATTTTTTCGATCTTTTGTTTTAATTTGATGAATAATAATCCCCGGTTAAACTTAGCCCATACACTTAGACCAGAGGGAGCCGGGTTTGTAAGATTTGCAGGATTTTTTATTCCTACCTTGCCGGTAGTCTCAGTATTAGGATAAGGATACCTAGCTTCTACACATATGCCTGCAGTATCCAGTACTTTAGATGCATCCGTGATCTTTATTCCTTCTTTCGGATTGGATATATTGTATACGGGGCTTCCGTTTTTCAATGTTTTTTTTGTCGTAACAAAAAGATAAGCAGGGCTAAAAATTCTGGCGTCTTCCTTATAGAGTCCCGGATTTTTATAAGGCATTCCTGTCATATTTCTATAAACGACACTGTAAGCTCTTGCTAAGGCTACGGCTGTAGAGGTGGCATAGTTCCCCTGATCAAAAGGGGTTTCAATGAAATTAATAATTCTATTTTTTCCATTAGCAGATGCCTTATTTTGATATTTGGACGAGATTACTTCAAAATCGGGAACATCTGCCCAATCAGACTCTTCCGAAGGAACCCACCCCATTCCGTATTCAACGACCCGAGCAGGGGCTTCTTCCGGAGTCGTAGTTTCCAAAGCATCTTCATTACAGGAAATTAAAGTAAAAAAAGAAGCTAATGCCAAGAGCAATAATTTTTTTATTAAATTTTTCATGATAGGTTTTTTAAATTTATATATTACTTACTTATTGTTTAATTAATTTTTTGGTCTCTTTGATCTTACCATCAGAAACAGTGATTATATAAACCCCTGCTGATAACCCGGACACATCATAAGATGAATCTGCGTAATTAAAAGTTCTGATTATTTTTCCCGATATATCCGTAATTACTACCTTAGTAGCCGACAGGTTGTATTTATCTGATATGGTTAGTCGTAATTCTTCTTTCGCCGGATTAGGATAAATTTTGAATAAATCTCCTTTTAAAACATCAACATCTTCCGTTCCCATATTATCCAATGTAACACTTAGGTCATCTAACAATATATACCAACCGTCTTCTGAATAAGAATGAAATCCCAGGTAATGAACTCCTGTAGAATTAGGAGTATAATAAATAACCTTCTCAATATACTCTTCATCGGTTATATTTGTAATATTGGCTAACGTAGTAGTTTGACCGGAGACACTTGGTTGTTGTCCGATGGTAACTTTAATATCTTCCGGATAATCTGAATCATATGCACGATAATAAAAAGAGATTTTTATTGTTTTATCTTTTTCTAAATTTATTCCTCTTGAAAAGAACCACGAGTCATTACCTTCTGAAAAGCAAGTTGCATAATTAGACCCTGAATGGGCATAACCCGACTGAGATTTTATTTCCCATTCGTCTCCTGATTCTACATACGTAGTCCACATTTGGTTATCAGTAAAATCTTCAAACCCTGTAATATAATCCAGAGATGCAGGAACCACAGTTCCGGTGGTTGTAAATGTAACAGGACCATACCAAATATCCGGAACATTGTTATAATAACCTCTTACATATACCTCATATCCTTTTAATTCGTCTAACCCTGTAATTTCATAAAATTCATTTACAATACCTTCTTGATGAGTTAGGTCTACTCCATCAGTACCTCCGTATACTATATCGTATTTATTGCTGTTTATACCTGTCCATGTAACCTTAGCCGAATTCGAGGTAATGTCTATTACTTTTATATCTTGTACCTGGTCTTTTGTTGTAAAATAAAAAGGTCCCTGCCATTCTGCGTAACTTGATTCAGAACATTTTCCGCTTAGATAATACTCATAAGTAGTTCCCGGATAAAAAATTCCGGAAATAAGAACAGGAACAATGCTATATGGGATTTCAAATGTTTGATTAATATCCGCAAGATATAGATAGTAAGTATCTAATGTGCCCGACCATGAAAGTGTTGCGGTGTCAATAGTTGTAGTTGAGGAAACATTGGAAATTATATCCAGACAATCTACCTGTTCTATTGTAATATCGTCTATTGCAATAGCAAGTTCATCAGAAGAATCGTGGTGTCTAAAAGCCAGATAAACGGTTTGTCCTGCAAAAGAAGAAATATCAAGTGATCTGTCCAGAAAACTTTCGGTTCCTTCAGGCAGGGTTTCTGAAAATGTCAGAGAACTGTTTAAGAAATCAGTTTTATTATTATTGCCGGATGCAACATAAACACTATAATGTTCCTCAGACCAATCAGGGTCTGTACCTATAACTTTCCACTTCAAAAGGATCTTAGTCCCGACGGGATAATTAGATAGATCAATGGCGGGAGTTATTGCCCAATTATCAGGATTTAAAGACTCATTTTCTTCGGTAGAATAAGACCATGAAGCCAATACTCCTTCAAATAGAATATTTTCGTTATAATCAATAATATCCGTTGCTTCCCAGTTATTTCCGTCACTGTCTTCATCAAGAAGTGTCCAACCGGAAAGGCTTCCGTTATTAAAATCATAACTTACAATGGTTTGGCTGTTAAAGATGGAAAAAGCCATAAACAGACCAGAGAATATAATTTTTTTCATAAGATCACACATTTTGTTAAATAAACTTTACAAATGTAAGAAAAATTAATAAAAAACAACTAAACGTGTAAAAAATAAAAAGATATTAGTGTTTATTGGGTTTTATAAACTCTGCAAGTATATAATATTGGTGTCATATCCTGATTTTATAAGTGAGATTATATAAATAAATTCAACTTCGTCACTAAACTTCGCTACGCTCGCAATAATTTAGATTGCTTCACCTGCGGTTAGCAAATACAGGTTATAGTATATTAACTTGAGTTCGGGATAAGAAATATCAGTCACAAGGTTGCTGCATTTCGTTTGCAATGGGTGGAGACGCCCAAATTGGGACGTTTCTACAAACGCAATCCAAAAAATTATAATGGCTTATCCCGAACTCACATTTAGGTTATATAATAACTGATAAAGTAATACCTGATGAATAAAAATAAGAATATTTTTTAGACACTATATTCTAATGGATACTTTTTATATCATATTATTGATAATTATTGTTGTATAAGAAAAATCTATTAGAGTTCAAGTAATACTAACGTGTTTTTATCGTAAATTTGCAAAAGTAAGTTCGTTTTAGCCGGAGTAAAAATTGCAGTTCAATCTTTGGAAGAATAACAAAGAGATACGGTAATCAGATAATACATGATAAAAATCATGATATTTTTGATTAATTATTAACGAATAAGAAAAATCTATTGGAGTTCAAATAATACTGACATATTTTTATTGTACATTTGCATAAATAAATAAGTTCATTTTGGTTTGGTAAAAATTGTAAATCAATCTTCTGAAAATTAAGTATTTAAAGCATAAGTTTCAGTGATTCATGTAGGATGGTTTTTTCAATCATTGATGAGTTTATAAATGATTAGGAGTAAAAAACAAAGAGATACGGTAATTAATAATGTTGACAATTTATTTTTTAACAACTTAATTAATAATAAAATGAAAAAAATTATAGAAATAGTAGCGATTATTTTAGGTTCCATAGCTTACTCACAAGTGGGTATCAACACAGAAGAACCGAATAGCAATACCTTATTACATATTTCAGAAAAACTAGACCCGACCGACACTTCATCTGAGGTTCAAAGTAAAGGAATCATTATTCCGCGTTTAACCGAAGAACAAAGGGATGGAATGACGACTACCTACTTAGATAACGGTTTATTGATATATAACACTACAGAAAACAGTTTCAATTACTGGGACAGTACAAAACAGGAATGGAGAAGCCTTCCTGCAGGTGAAGTGCCTGACAAGGCTACCTTTGAGGATATTGATTGTTCCGGTATAGAAGTAAAAGGTACATACCATGTGGGGGATGAATTAACTTCATCTAATTATCTCATCATTCCTTTGAATGTAAAAACAGATGGTGAATATACTGTAATTGCCAGAACCACAAACGGGTATAACTTTTTTACCAGCGGGACATTTTTAGACTCCGGTGAATATACTCTCAGGGTTCCGGGACAAGGTACTCCCAAGCATAAACAACTTAATGATGTAATAACTATTAGCGTTAATGGTATCCCCTGTACTGCTACTGTAAATGTAAGATCAATAATCCCAAGAAAGAAAGTATTGCATGCTGAAGTGACAGCAGGATATGGATACAGTGCATGGGATCAAGCCTCAAGAAATATGATGGATGCTCCAATTAATTTTGGTACAACTGATGAAAGCAAAATAAATACAGAAGGATTTGATCATTATAAAAGAGTTAATACTGCATCTACACTTGAAACTGCATTAAAAGCAATAGATAAACCGGATATTGTTATTTACGGATATGGTTTTTCCCTTACTGCTGCTGCAAATAACGCTTTGGTAGATTATTTAAATCAAGGAGGGGTAGTTATTCTATTTGCTGAAACGACTATTGTTGAAGATTTAATGGAAAAGATTTTTAATAATACTGCAATTGGCTATCAAGCTCACGCCCCCTCAGGAGGTTTGTATCAATTATCAAATGATAATGATGTTATTCTAAATGGGCCTTTTGGAGATATCAGAGGAAAAATTTGGGGCGACGATGGTACAGGGATATATCTTAGTAATTTGCCGGCAGGAGATATAACAGCATATTCAGGATCAACAGCTTTAAATACTACAACGTCCTATTCAGCAGGAGTATCTATGTTTAAACATAATACTTTAAATCTATTCTGGGTAGGTGATGGTGGTTTTATAGCTAGTGGAAATATTGAGTCTGGTATTCCTACCTCTAATATCAATAACCCATTTGCAACAAATTCAGATTATAAGCCTGTTATTAGACCTTCTTATGGTGCTGCCGGAAATGGTTATTATCTCGGCTCCACCAATGTAGTTAATTCTATCTTGTTTGCTAATGTATTAGCCTGGGCGTTAGATAGGGCAGAGTATAACGGTATTAATACAACACCATAGTATTGTAGAGGCTGCCCAACTTGGGCGTCTTTATCCTAATGTAAACATCATGATTATATATAAGGTTTTTATATGATTGCCACGCTGCGCTCACAACGTAGTGTGGCAATCTATTGTTTATAAATGATATTGCTTCATCATACCTCCTCGCAAACAATAATCAGATAAAATTTCTTATCCCGAACTTAGGTTAATTAATAACTAAAGTTCTACGGCTATAAGTTCTTCCCCCAGCCTATGCAGAGCGGTTTCTATTTTTTTCTTGGTTTCAGGGCTGGGTTTCCGAAGACCTGAGGCATAATGCTGTACCTGTTTTTGATTAATGCCGGTCATCCTTTCCAGTGCCGCATTGGTGAAGATGCCTTTGTAATAATTAAGAAGGCTTTCAGCGTTAAACTTATATCCCAAAATATAATCAGATTTAAAAACCTCCGGAATAGGCTCGTTATCTTCAAGACTACTTTGTATATGGAAAGCAATAGCTTCCTTAATATTTTCAATCACTTCTTTAGGAGTTGCTCCCGTGGCTACACAACCATCCAATAAAGGAACATATGCTCCAAAATTATTACCTGTATAACCTATTTTCACGAATACCTTATTTTTCTGCATTTTTATCTATTTTGTTAGTTAAAGGCATGGATTATATTATTTTAACCCTGCTTGTTTTAAAATACTGTTTACTAAAAAGTGATCTAAATCATCACTTAACTTACCATTAATGGTTACTTTACCCTTTTTTATCGGATGACTAAACTGTCTATGGCTTGTGCCTCTATGGGCTTTTAACTGCCATCCGTCGTCTTCAATGATCTTAATCATTTCTCGTACTTTTTTTACCATACTGTGGCATTAAATTGACACTACAAAGATAGTAATATCACTATCATTATGCAAATATTTTTACTATCATCCACAAAAATTTCCGAGAAGAGGGCTAAAAAACACAAAAATGCGTGGTTGAAATTCCAATAACAACAAAATTAGCCATAATTAAAATTACTTAAGTTATTCTAAGAATGTGATTGTTCATAAATAAATTATGATTTTTTTTCATAATTTTTGAATGTAATTAAAGCCAATAATAATAATGGATTCAGAAGATTTTAGCCTGAAAAATATCCATTAAATTAATAATCACAATCTCAAATTAAAGATTTAAGGCATAGTTATTGTTGTGGCATTTGAGAAGGCAAATTACAAAAAATAAAAAAACGCTCGAATCCCTTTAAAAATAGGGGGTATATGCTGAAAAGAGTTAATTAATATGTATAGGTTCAATTAGTAAATGTAACAAAAGTTAAAAAAAATTTTTACAATTTAAAATTTTTTTTTAATCTTGCGCTCTGAATATTTAATTAGTGATATTTATATTTAATGATATTTTAATAATTATAAAAATGAAAAATTATGAAAAGGGTTCTTATCTTATTGACTTTAACAGTCTTTAGTTACGTTCATGCACAAGTGGGTATTAATACAGAAGACCCAAACAGCAATACTTTATTACATATTTCGGAATTTAACGAAACCGATCCACAATCTGGAATTCAAAAGAAAGGAATCCTTATTCCGCGTTTATCAAAAGAAGAAATAGGAAATTTTACAAGTGAAGCAAATGGAGGCACCGGTCTCGGAGAAGCCGATAACGGTCTAATGATTTATAACGAAGATGATGGTTGTTTCAGTTTCTGGAACGGGAAAGATAAAAATTGGAAAAGTGTTTGTGGTGGAGAGTTGGGAAAATCCGAGATTACCGTTGATTGTAATAATATAAAAGTAGTAGGTTCTTACGTTAAGGACAAGGAATTAACCTCATCTAATTACCTCAGTGTTAAGGTGAATGTAACGACACCCGGTGAATATACGATATCTGCTATAACCAATAACGGGTATAATTTTTTCACTACGGGTATATTTTTAACTGCCGGTGAATATACTGTTCAGGTTCCGGGACAAGGAACACCTATAGAAACTACTGAATCACCTGAGGATGATATTGTAACTATTACAGTTAATGGTGTTAAACTTACCTGTCAACCTGTTGTACATGTAACCGAATTGTCTACTGCCGGAACATATACTATGAGTTGCGGAACTGCTACGGTAAACGGTATTTACAAAGTAGGTGTTGCTCTGAACGAAAACAACACTATAATTTTACCTGTTAATGTAGCAACACAGGGTAGCTACACCATTACTAGCAATGAAGTGGACGGTATTTCTTTTAGTAGTTCCGGCACATTGAACGTAGGAAATGGGCAAACTATTACGCTTAATGGACACGGAATTCCTACTACTACATATCCCAAAACAATAACCCTTACTTCTAATAGCCAGGGAGGAGTAGTCACTAGCTGTACCGTAATTGTTAGGATAGTAATTCCAGCGAAAAAAGTATTACATGTAGGTCCTGGAATAGATAATAGTGATGGAGCTAGTGCATATAATGGAGCATCAAGAAATATGATGGATGCTAAAATTAATTTTGGACAAAATGAGGATGGAGTTATAAGTAAAGTAAAGACAGAAGGGTTTACTACTCATGAAAGTGCTTTTACTTTAGATGCATTAAAAACAGAATTAGCAAAAAAACCGGATATTGTTATTTTAGGTGGAATTAATAATAATGATAATTTTATGAATTCCGATGATGCTATTGTGAAACAAACAATTGACACTTTAGCAGGGTATTTATTTAAGAAAGGAGTAGTTATCTTATTTTGTGAGGAAACTGGTTTTGCCGCAAAATTAATGCAAAAACTTTTTTTAGATCCTACAATTACTTCAGTTGGAATTAATGAAGGGGGAGCTATGTATCAATTATCAAATATTATTAATGATGATGTTATTTTAGAAGGGCCTTTTGGAGATATCAGGGGTAAATACTGGGGAGAACATAATTCAAGAACAGCAGTGCTAAATAATTTACCAATGATAGGAATAACAGCATATTCAAAAGAGACATCCATAAATAGACAGGCAGACCATTCAAGAATATCTATGTTTAAACATAATACTTTAAATTTATTCTTTGTAGGTGATGGGGGTTTTATAATTAATAACAGAGAAAGTGGCACTATTGATGGTAATACCGTATATCCATTTGCAACAGATCTATCAACAAAACAGCCTGCTATTAAAAGTTATGGTATAGAAGGGTCTAATGAATATCCCTATGCCGCAGGAAGCGTTACTGTAGTTAATTCTATTTTGTTTGGTAATGTATTAGCTTGGGCGTTAGAACGGGCAGAGCATTACGGTATTAATACACAATAATATATATAATACCATATATATAATTTTTTATTAGTAATTTAATTAAGTGGTGCACTATTCACAAAGGATAGTGCATCATTTATATTTTGTTTTTCAACTATTTTAGGTATATTCGTTAAAGAAAATTCAGGTAAAAATTATAAAGAAGATTGTATGACGAATCAGGCACCTTTAGCAGAACGAATGCGCCCTAAAACATTAGATGAATATCAGTATCAGGAACATCTGATAGGTAAAGGAGCACCCATTCGCCGTATGGTGGAAAACGGAAATCCGGCATCCATGATATTTTGGGGACCTCCGGGAACCGGAAAAACTACGTTAGCAGAAATTATCGCAACGGAATCTAAAAGAGAATATTATACATTAAGTGCCGTAAGTTCGGGCGTTAAAGAAGTTCGTGAGGTTATTGAAAAGGCGAAAAATCAAAACCTTTTTACAGGCAAACCTCCCATTCTGTTTATAGACGAAATTCACCGGTTCAATAAATCTCAGCAGGACAGTCTGTTGCAGGCAGTAGAAAAGGGATGGATAGTATTAATAGGAGCTACTACCGAAAATCCGAGTTTCGAGGTGGTTTCCGCATTGCTTTCCCGCTGTCAGGTTTATACCTTATATCCTCTGGATGAAAAAGCATTGTCCCAACTTTTACATAGAGCCATTACCGAAGACGAATTCCTGTCCCGGAAAAAAATCACGATTCAGGAAAAAGAAGCCCTGATGCAATATTCAGGAGGAGATGCACGGAAATTATTAAACGGATTGGATATAGTAGTTCAACAATTTAAGGAAGAAAAGGAAATTACCATTACCAATGAAGAAGTAAAGAAGGTTATACAGGAAAATATAGCTTTATACGATAAGGACGGAGAGCAGCATTATGATATAATTTCTGCCTTTATTAAGTCTATTCGAGGGTCTGATCCGAATGCTGCCGTATATTGGCTGGCAAGAATGTTAGAGGGAGGAGAAGATAATAAATTTATTGCAAGAAGAATGGTAATACTAGCCTCCGAAGATATTGGAATGGCAAACCCGACAGCATTTATACTGGCAACCAATACATTTCAGGCAGTGAATATAATAGGAAATCCGGAATCTCGTATCTTACTAAGTCAGTGTGCCGTTTATCTGGCAACTTCACCCAAATCCAATGCTTCTTACATGGCTATAGACTCCGCCCTGTCTTATGTAAAGAAAACCGGAAATCTTCCTGTACCGCTTCATTTGCGAAACGCCCCGACAAAGTTGATGAAAGACCTTAATTACGGTACGGATTATCATTATGCACATGATTATCCGGGCAATTTTATATATCAGGAATTTTTGCCGGAGGATGCTTCCAATGAGAATTTTTATCATCCGGGAAATAATGCAAAGGAAAACAAACTTAAGGAATACTTACGCTCTCTCTGGAAAGATAAATACGAATTTTAATGCTGTTTATATATAAAATGGGAATGGTTATAATTTTAACCGATAAAATTTATTTTGGTAAACTCATTTAACCTTTTTTTGTAGGAAAAGCAATCCGAAAGTTGTAATTTTGAGTGTATAAAAAGATAAAAAATAAATAACCCTAAATAGAAATATAATAATGAATTCACTTATTGATACATTTAAGCTAAGTAATGGAGTAGAAATTCCATGTATAGGATTTGGAACTTGGCAGACACCTGAGGGACAAGTCGCCATTGACACCGTAAAATATGCGATTAAAACAGGATACCGCCATATAGATACTGCCGCAATATACGGAAATGAGAAGAGCGTGGGACAAGCCGTTGCCGAAAGCGAGGTGGAAAGAAAAGAATTATTCATTACCACCAAACTATGGAATACGGAACGCGGATATGAAACTACGTTGCGGGCATTTGAACAAAGCATGAAAAACCTGAAACTTGAATACCTTGATCTATATCTGATACACTGGCCTGCAATCGGGGAGGAAGGAGCAAAGATCAATTCCGAAACATGGAAAGCATTTGAAAAACTATATAAGGAAGGACGTATAAGGTCAATAGGAGTGAGCAATTTTCTTGAACACCATCTAAGATCACTATTAGATACGGCTGAAATCGTACCGATGGTAAATCAGATAGAATATCATCCCGGATATAGGCAGCAAGACACCGTAACGTTTTGTGAATCTCATAATATCCTGATTGAGGCATGGAGTCCGCTCGGAACAGGCAGGTTATTAAAGAATCCGGAACTTGCAGAAATTGCGGCAAAATATAATAAATCCGTAGCCCAGCTATGTATTAAATGGTGTTTGCAAAACGGAACTTTGCCACTTCCTAAATCAATAACTCAACAAAGAATCCTGGAGAATACCCAACTATTCGACTTTACAATTACAGATGCAGATATGAAAACATGCAACGATTTACCCTACATAGGTGGCTCCGGCTTACATCCGGATGAGATTGATTTTTAGGTTATCTTGTCAGGTAAGAAATAAGAGTTAGGTGATTGGATTTGGGTTTTTTAAAGGGTCTTATAGGGAATTAATTTTTAACGGTTTCATCAGTTGTTCAAAGTCAAAAATTAAAACATAATGCATTTTTGTCGCAAATTTTTACTATTTTTGCGACATAATATAGTAATAAAAACGTTGAAAAGCATTGATAATACGATAATTAATAAAATAAAAAAAGCCAAGAAGGGGTCGCTTTTTTTTATCGAAGATTTTCTTCAATTGGGTACTTCTAAAGCAGTATCCAAAGCGTTGGAACGATTGGTGAAAAAAGAAGAACTCTCTCGTGTGGCAAGGGGGATTTATGCTCGTCTAAAGACGGATACGGTATTAGGGATAATTCCACCTACAACCGAAGAAATCGCTGATGCGGTTCGTCGCAGAGACAAAGCACGCATTATCCCTAGCGGAGCATTGGCACTCAATGCGTTGGGTTTATCTACGCAAGTCCCGATGAATCTGGTGTATCATACCGATGGTGCTGCACGTACCATACAAATAGGAAAACGTAAAATCGTATTCAAAAAAACAGCTCCCAGAAATCTGGCTGCTATCGGATCAATCAGCATTTTAGCCATACAGGCACTACGTGAAATTGGCAAAGACAACGTGACTCAAGATGAAATAGACATTATTTTGAACCAGCTGGAAAAAGAAGACCCGTACCGTTTGCAACACGATATAAAGTTAGCTCCCGAATGGATAAGGATTATTATGCGTCAGGCTTTAAAAACAGAAAAGAATGATTAAATGGCTTAATATACCGGTCGAAACCCGAATAAACGCCTACAATCAAGTCGCTGAACATATAGGGATTCCTCCTTCTGTCGCAGAAAAAGACTGGTGGGTAGTACGCACATTGGAGATTATTTTTAAAACGAATGTTGCGAATCACCTTGTATTCAAAGGTGGAACGTCGCTTAGTAAATCTTGGAACCTTATTCATCGCTTTTCTGAAGATATTGATTTAGCAATTGATCGTAAATTTTTAGGATTTGACGGTGTCTTGTCAGGAAATAAACGTACTCAGTTAAGGAAAGAGGCTAATAAATATACGTCTGAATATTTCTTTATAGAACTACAGGAAAAGTTTAAGGAACAAGGATTTAAAAATCTAAAATTTAATCTTGTAGAAGCTAAAGGCAGTGATCATGATCCACGTATTATTGAGATATATTACCCTAATGTCATAGAAAGTTTAGGTTACGTCAAACCACGAATACAGATAGAGATTGGCTGTCGTTCATTAATAGAACCTTATTCTTTACGACCGGTAACTTCTTTTTTAGATGATTTGTATGCAGGTAGAGATTTCTCAGAATCGCCTGTAGAAATACCAACAGTCAATCCTGAACGAACGTTTTTGGAAAAGCTTTTCCTTTTACACGAAGAGTTTCACAAACCTTTGGAAAAGATAAGAGTAGATAGGTTGAGTCGGCATGTCTATGATGTATATCAATTATCAAAAACTTCATTTTCAAATGCTATCGAAGACCGTAATCTATATAAAACAATTGTAGAGCACCGATTTAATTTTACAAAGGTGGCTGGAGTGGATTACAATTTATTGGCACCTAAAACATTGGATTTTATCCCGATAGATAAAGTAATTGATGCATGGGAAAACGATTACAGAAAGATGAGAGAAGAAATGATATACCAGTCGGAAGCCCCAACATTTGACGAAATCATTGAGCAGTTGAACCTTATAAAAAACAAAATCAACGAACAGGTTTGGGATTTAGGAAAAACATATCCAAATCCTTAGTAATCGTAAAAAACATAAGAAAGCCCTCCTTCCATCCCCCCTAAAAACAAAAACCCTCCTGACTTTGACCAAAATTATAACTATATTTTTTATCCCGAACTCACGTTAAATAAACTAATGTTGAATTTCATGCGATAATATTTTGCCCTATAATTTAAATTTATATTATGCTGTCTCATATTTAATTTATATATTTGTGTAAACATATTAAATAATTATCAATTATGATACAAGAATTGATTAAAAGTAAGACTATTTTAATGAGCCTACCGGAGCTTATTAATGAAAGTCATTTTAAGATGAGTTATATTAGTGAAAAAGCAGGTATTCCTAAACCAACTTTTTATAGAAAATTGAAAGATAGATCTTTTAATGTGGATGAAGCGTTGAAAATATTACAAATAATAAAACCGGAAGAATATGAATATGAAACTGTAATGGCTAACATCAAGGAATCAGAAAAGGATTTTGAAGAGGGTAAAGTAATTGAGGGAAAAGATTTTATATTTGACGTAAAACAAAGGCTTAAGAAATGAAATTAGTTTTTTCTTCAAGAGCAGGCCAAGATTATTTTGAGATAATTCAATATTTAGATGATAATTTCGGTATTGAAAAAGCAGTTACTTTTGAGAAACAACTAAAAGAAAAATTAACACTTATAAAACAACAACTTCAGGCATTTGGATTCTTCTTTGACACTGATTATCGAAAGTGTTTGATAAATCCTTATATAACCATGATATATACTGTTACTACTAAAGAAATAAGAGTTCATACCTTTTGGTTTAACCGTGCCAATCCTGATAGAATTAAACAGTCATTATAAAAAATATAGCGACGCAAAAAAACTGTGTAGTGTAAGATAATTTTAATTAAAAGGAAAGTGGTATCTTTGCATTGAATAAGTCCGGACAAGTAAAAAAATGAACATTTATATACAATATGCATTTATAGCTGTTACTCTTATTATAGCAATTTGGTATCTTGTTAAGTTGTTTAAGGATACCTTTTCATCCAAGAAGAAAGGTTGTGGAGGAACAAATTGTAAATGTGGGAAAGATTAGGTTTTGGAATAATAATTGTAAGAGGGTTTAATTGTAATATAAGGGAATCGGGAAGTGAAAGTAAAACACATAGCAACTGTTGTATTGAGAGATAAATCTTTTTTATCCAAGATTCCTGCGTTATTTAGAATGTTGAAAGTTTCATTGCAGGGAAGATACCGTCCCGGAATTAAAAATTTGGTTATTTTCTCATTACTGATACTATATTTAGCATTTCCTATAGACCTGATTCCTGATTTTTTAATAGGGATAGGAATTTTGGACGATATAACCATCGCTTTTTTTGCCCTCACCAAATTATTCAGGGAAGTTGATAAATATATTGAATGGGAAAAACAAAAAACAGTATGATTATCATTGAATAAAGCTCAAAAAATTTTATTTTCGGTTGTAGGTACTACTGCTATCGGTAAGACTTCTCTCTCTATTATACTTGCTCAACATCTGGGCACGGAGATCATTTCTTGTGACAGTCGGCAGTTTTTTAAGGAGATGAAAATAGGAACCGCTTTTCCGACACGGGAGGAGCTTAATTCCGTTCCACATCATTTTATCGGGAATTTGAGTATTGAACAAGATTATTCCGTAGGAGATTTTGAAAAAGATGCATTGTTGAAAATTTCCGAACTTTTTAAAAAATATGATCAATTAGTTATGGTCGGAGGTTCAGGATTGTATGAAAAAGCAGTGAATGAGGGGTTAGATGTTTTTCCGGAGGGTGATTCGGAAATAAGAAAGGAATTAATACGTGAAAAAGAGGAGAGTGGGATAGGGGCTTTACAGCAAAGATTAAAAGAAGCAGACCCGGAATATTATAATCAGGTAGATTTACAGAATCCTGTAAGAATTATCCGTGCGTTGGAAGTTTATCTGGCGACAGGGAAAACCTTTAGTTCTTTTCGTAAAAACCGTAAAAAAGAAAGAGATTTTACTACGTTAAAAATAGGGATTACCGCCCCGAGGGAGATTATTTATGACCGGATCAATAAACGAGTGGATCAGATGATGGAACAGGGTTTATTGGAAGAAGTGAGGCATCTACTTCCATACAGGGGTAAAAATGCTTTGCAAACTGTGGGATATAAAGAATTGTTTGAATATCTGGATGGAAAAATTTCTCTGGATTTTGCTGTGGAAGAGATCAAAAAGAATACCCGTAGATATGCCAAAAGACAACTTACATGGTACAGAAAAGATAAAACCGTCCATTGGTTTGATTATCGGGAAAAGGATAAAATATTGGAATTTTGCAGTGCAGCTTTGAAGTAGGGTATATGTAAAATTACTATTTAACCTGAGTTAGGGATAAGAAATTGTTGTATTCCGTAGGTATGTTAGTCCGGTAGAGAACAAATCAATTATAACATTATATATCAAAAAAACTTTCAAAATATTTTGAAAGTTTTGTATTTATGCTTATATTTGCTGTATGAAATTATCGAAACACCAACATAAGTTTATCGTTTCTTGGGGAGGATTAGCCTCACAGTGGGGTGTGAATAAGACATTGGCGCAGATACACGGATTATTTCTGGTAATTCATCAGCCTGTCTGTATGGAAGATATTATGGAACTATTGCATATATCACGAGGAAACGTAAATATGAATGTGCGAACGTTAATTGATTGGGGAATGATTTACAAACAGTCGATTTTAGGAGAGAGGAGAGAATTTTACGTAGGAGAAAAAGATATGTGGCTGATTTTAAAAAGGATGATAAAAGTAAGAAAGGAGCGGGAGTTAGACCCGATGCTTCGTTTGGTCAGGGAGATCAAACAAGAGGTAAATACGGAAGATTCCCCTGAAAGTTCTAAAGAATTTGTAGAAAGAATAGAGTTGATAGAAAGGTTTGCATCTCAGGCGGATTCAACGTTGAATATGCTATTAAACATGGATGAAAAGGGATTTTTGGAAGACTTCCGATGAGTAAGTAAATTTTTTTACAATAAACTTTCAATAAATATTGTAAATTTAATAAATTATAAACACATGAAAAAAATAGTTATTACAGGGGCATTGGGCTATTCAGGTAAGTATGTTGCTGAAAAGCTCATTCAGGAGGGAAAAGAGGTAAAGACAATTACCAACTCCCTGCACAAAGCCAATCCGTTTGGAGAAAAGCTAAAAATAGAGCCGTTTAATTTCGACCGTCCTGATGAATTAACAAAATCATTGCAGGGATATGATGTATTGGTAAATACTTATTGGGTACGGTTCAATCATTCAGGGTTTAACCATTCACAAGCCGTTACCAATACAAAAATTATGATAGATTGCGCAAAGAAAGCCGGAATTAAAAAATTTATCCATGTGAGTATTACCAATCCTTCTATAAATTCCAAACTGGAATATTTTAGAGGCAAAGCGGAATTGGAAGATTATTTAATCCACAGCAGACTAAATTACAGTATTATTCGTCCGGCAGTTCTGTTCGGGAATGGCGATATTCTTATCAACAATATCTCATGGATGCTCAAGCATATGCCTGTGATGGGTATTTTCGGTAAAGGAGATTATAGGTTGCAGCCTATACACATCGACGATTTTGTAGAGATAATAACAGAGGAAATTGAAAGAGAAGAAAATAACATACTCAATGCCATAGGGTTGGAAACTTTTACCTATAAAGAGCTTATCGTAAAACTGATGGAAATCTTCAATATCCGTAAACGTATAATCAACGTTTCTCCGATTGTGGGCTATTACATCGGGAAATTTATTAGTTTTCTAAAACATGATGTTACAATAACCCGCGAAGAGATCAAAGGCTTGATGGATGATCTTCTTTATGTTGATGATGTGCCGAAGGGGAAGATCAAACTTACCGAATGGGCAAAGGAAAATAAAAATATTTTAGGAGAAGAATACGCCAGTGAACTGTCAAGACGCAGGTAGATAGTGTTATTTTATAAAATTGTTGAGAGATAAGTTGTCGGATAAAAGATTGTAAGCAGGATTTTTTCAGCGATAGAAGTTATTCCCGTGCTGTTGACCATCCGGAAGACTTGCAAAGCGCATAGGCACGGGAAATGACTTTGTTCTATCAATTCTTTTACAATAGATTTTTCAACCTGATAAGAATGTTTCAGTAATATTCGTTTATATGTTACTTTCCTTATTCTCCTAATTCTTAACTCCCTGCATGATGCCTGAATCGGTATCTGTATTGTTTAGTTGTTTGTCCTTACCTTTGAATTGCCTGCCATAGTCCAGGTTGAAAGAGAGTTTAACCAGAAAAGAACGGTTATTATTGGTATGTATCTTTGAATCAACCGGGTTTAAAGCCGACCAGTTCTTATTTTCCGTTTTGTATTCATTTGTAAACGGATTAAGGGCTCCAATCATTGCAGACCAGTTAGGTTGTTTATAGCCTGCCATGATGGTGTACATCTGGTTGCTTTTCATCAGTTGTTCTCCATACACGGAGCGAGGAGGGGTAATTGTGGTAAAGTTTACCAGCCAGTTATTGTATGAAAAGTCAAGATTGAATCTTAATTCGGGCATGGTGTAAGTATGCATATAGTTGTTTCCTTTGCTGATAAACCTATTCACACGCGGAGTAACAGACAGGCTTAAGTGATTTTTCCACGGTTTAACTTTGAATGTGGCTTCCGCACCCAGATTCTGAAAAGACTTCTGATTCTCGTATGTTCTTATAAAAATACCATCCTCATAAATAACAGATTCCATAACAGGATTATATTCATGGTCATAATCTATCGTTATATCCATGCTGAAAATACCTTTACTATACCCTGTCATAAAACTTTGACTAAGCGTATTAAATGCATCTAAATTTGGATTTCCGCGTCGTATTTGCCATGCATCAATAGCTTGTTCTACATCATTCATTGCCGACAAAAAGGGTGCATTGTTATGCAGGTTTATCCTGTATCGGAAATATAAGTTTTTGTTTGGCTCGAATGTTAAACGTGCAGACGGTTGTAGCGCATATTCCTCCGTATGATGATTATTCTGGCTGTAATATAGACGACTAGCCGTCAGGTTAACCATATAACCCCATTTTTCTGCTCGTCCCCGATATTCCGCATAAACTGAGCTTTCCGCCTGCCTCATTGATATATCGGCAATAGCAGTTCCTGTGTATTTGTTGTTTGCATAGGATTGTAAATGTTTTATTCCTCCGGTTATTTTGTCCTGCCCAATATTTTTTTCATAGATACCTTCTGTGATAAGTGAATATTTATTCCCGTTGATATTCGACAAAATATCTGTGGTTAAATTATTATCCTGTTTTTCCTGATAAATGCGCCTGCTGTCCGTGTCGATATAAGTTCCCACAACATTAAACAGCAGCATTTGATCGTTTTTTAGATTACGTTGGAAATAAAGGTCCAGAGCCGGAGAATTGCTTTTCTCAACCGTATGGTCGGAAATGGACAATGGAACATCCGGTTCTGAAGTGTAAAGTTTACTCTTACGGTCTTCATAACCATTCGGAAAATCGTTACGGATATATCTTAATTGAGCATTGAAAAAATACTTGTCTTTTTCCGTCAGGCTGTAGTTAAAATTACTGCTGAATACTTTTTTGTTAAAAAGAGTAGGCTCACCGACTTCTGTCCTATGTAATTCATGATTGGGAAAAATTAGCTTTTCGTCATATTCACGTGTCCAATACCCTTTTCTTTGTATAAACATGGCATTGGCGGAAAACGCAGATTTACCATAATTGTATTTCATGGAGAGACGATCGTCAAAAGATACTCTTTTGTGCCCTCCGCCGTTGAAGAAAACGCCGTTGATGCTGCCTCCCGATTCTTTTCGGCGTGTTATATAGTCAATAACGGCATCGGCATTTCCGTAACGTGCTCCGGGGTCATCGTGATATTCGATACGGAGAATATCGGCAGGTGGAATTGAAGCTATTTCTGCATTTGTTACCAGAACACCATTAATACGCAATTGCAGTTCTCCGTTTCCCGACATACTTATCTCTCCGGAAACAGGGTCAACCATTATACGGGGTAATTGCATCTTTCGGATTACATCAGCTCCGTCCGTTGACATTTTTACCTGTTCTTCCGTAGGAATTATTACCCTGCGGTAGTCTTTTACGGTTACCGAACGTGCCTGAATGGTGACTTCATTCAGGGTTACGGCGGGTTGTTCCAGAAAGATATTTATTGTATCGTTGCTTTCTGAGGGTGTTATGGGTAAACGGAAAGTTTCATAACCTTTAGAAGATACTGAAAGTATATAATCTTCTTCCGGGAAACCGTTTATCTCAAAAATTCCCTCAATATCACTGCTTGTTCCTGCGACATAGGTTGAATCTTGTTTTGATAATGATACATCGGCAAAGGCAACAGGACTATTATCGTCTGCATCCATAATTTGACCTTTGATAACTGTTTGCTGGGCAAACGCAGTATTCGCCATGAAAGATAATACTGCTAAAAATGTTGTAATTATTGTTGTTTTCATTTTTATTGTTGTTTTTATTTAATTAAATACCTACCGGTAGGTATGTTTTTGGATAAAAAAAATTAAGAATAGAGAATATCGTTATATAATTTCTCCAACTGTTTGCGAAGGTGCTTAACTGCATAATGTTTACGGGATAATAGTGTATTAACCGGTATATTCATGATCTTTGCGACTTCTTTCACAGGCAATCCGTCCAATTCTGTCAGTTCAAAGGCTTCTCTTTGTTCAAGAGGCAGTTTGGACAGAGCTGTTTCAAGTTCCTGCCACACGAGTGAACGTAAATATTCGGTTTCTGGTGTCGGGTTATCATCGTTGAACAATACTTCCGAAAATTCTTTTAAAATACTACCATCTTCATCGTATCCGGAAACGGGGAGTTCTTCCTCTTTTTTCTTCTTGCCTTTGTTGATGATTGTATTTCGAGCCACACGATACAGCCATGCTGCAACCTGTTCTATCGGATTGAGTGTATCCTCAACTGTCTTTATAAGCTGGTAAAACACATCTTGTAGAATATCTTCCGCATCTTCTTTATTAGGGACACGTTTGCTGATAAATGATTTGAGTCGGGGGCGATATTTTTCGATTAGTTTTCCTACATCCTCATTTTCCTCTTGTTTACTCATCTCCTTTTTCCGATTCTTCATATTCATCCATACCGAATCCTCTTCTGTTAAAAGGTCTGCCAAAACAGAATTTATCTCTTTTTTCGATAAACTCTTTGCGTTGTTCGGGTGTCATATTCATCCATTTCTTACGTATAAGGTTTTCTTTCAGCATATTTCTTTTTCTTTTTCCGTGGGCAAAACCTCCGAACAGGATACGGGCTAATGCGAACAAACCCAACGCTTGCCAGAAGTTGATTGCAACTAAACCAAATATGGCAGGCATCAGCCAATTCCATAATAACATAACGGTTATACCTATTACGCCGGATATCAATAAAAAACCGACAGGCATTAAAAATCTTAACTTTTTCATATTCTTCATTTTTTAAATTAGGTTATATTTTTTATTAGAGCTCTCTACTTATGCTGACAATCGGGGTGAAGAAATATTTTATGAAAAAGGAGAAAAAATTGCAGGTTCAATTAGTAAATGCAATAAAAGTTAACTCTAATAAGGTGGAGACACCCAAATTGGGACGTCTCTACAATCCCTGTTATGGCTTAGCCTGATGCACAGGGGTATCTTTGACAATGGAAGTGACCTTGCGTGAGGGATAGTAGTGGAAAGCCCACAGAGACGCCACATAGGGACGTCCTTACACGGATAGCCCGACCCGACAGGGACACGCCCAAAAAATTAAATGTATAGTTTAGCTAAATGTTGCATTCATTAGTTGAATCTGCGAGATTATTTTGTTTTTTTTACTTCTTACGTTTTACTTTTTTCAACAGGTTATATAAATTATCCCAGTCTCTTTTTACATCATTAAGGGTTTCACCGTCAGCTTTTTGATTGATAACCCTGTTCATTAATATACCATCGTTTATATTCAGGAACATGCCGGCTAATTCTTCGTTGGGGATATTGGTTTTAATTTCCTTATTCCTCTTAGCCGTATCAATGATCTCAGACCATGCCCAAAGTTCTTTTTTTCGTTGTGCCGTATGTATTTTCAAGAAATCCGGAACCCTTTTGGAGGCTTCTGATATGAAAATGAAGAAATTCATATCTCCTTCAATATCATCAAAATCATCCGGGTCTTGAAGTACTTTTAAATAATACTCATAAAATTCTTTTAGAGAGTTTTTAGGAAAATTATTATAATCCGTAATAATAGCGTTGTTATAGAAGTATTTAACCACTTCTTCAAATAGTTGCTCTTTACTACTGTAATGATAATAAAAAGCCCCTTTTGTTAAGCCTACTTCGGTTGTTATATCCCTTAAAGAGACTTCTTTATATGAGTTCTTCAGGAATAATTTTAGTGATGTGTGCAATATTTGCTTTTTTGAATTAGTCATAATACCTACCGTTTAGTATGCAAATATGGTGATTATTTTGAAAAAAAGGTAATTAATGTGAGTTCGAGATAAGAAATACCGTTATAATTTTGGTAAAAAAGGTTCTAATTCGTATGTAATTAATTGAATTTTAAATATATAGAAGAACGATTCTTGTTTGTTGCGTGCCTGACGGCATGCCGGACTCTATGACGTTATCCTTTTCTACCGAACTTGAATCCCTGACGGGATAAAATTTGGTATGAATAATTCCCTGAACCGTTCAACCCCTTTCGAGGTTGAGAGGAGGATAGCATCCACATTTACCCCCAATGAAGCGAAGCGATTGAGGGTTATTCTCAAATAAACTCGGCAAAATCTTTATGGAATTCTTTTTTATGTTTTTCCAGATATTTTTGAGTTATTTCGTATCCCTTCTGGAATATTTCCTCTATGTTCTTCAGGTCAAACAAACGATATTTACAAAGAACTTCCGATTCTATCAAATAATTGCAAAGTTGTCTGTCCTGCAGCATATTGACATTTGACATATAATGAAAAGTACGTTCGGCAACGTAGTTAATAGAGTTTTTATATTTAGATTCTACCAAAGGACTTACGTTAACGCCAATAATCTTTTCACATTTCGGACGAAGTACGGATACAGGAAATTTTTTAATAAGTCCTCCGTCTACATAATATTTTTTATTTATCTCTACCGGAGTAAAAACTAAGGGAACGGAGCAGGAGGCAATAACAGGAGGAATAAGAGAACCTGAATTGAAATATTCGACCTCTCCATTTTCTATATTGGTCGCTGTGACATATAAAGGAAGTTTCAGCTCTTCAAAGGTCTTGGCTTTTAATTTTTTATCCAGAAAAGAATGAAATGGAGTGCTTTTAAAAACTCCTCCTTTGGGAATGGAGAATTGTGCAAATTTATTAAATGTGGTTTCTTTAAAAAAGGATACTATCTCATGCGGACTGTTTCCATCGGCGTATAATACTCCTGCAAAGGCTCCGGCACTTGTTCCGGAAATAATTTCAGGATATAACCCCCGATCGTTCAACGCCTGAAGAACTCCTAAATGGGCAAATCCCTTTGCCCCACCGCCACTTAAGGTTATTCCCAGTTTATATTTATTTTTTTCTGAATCCATGTAATTGACCACTTAACTTATTCTGAAACTTATTATTAATTATCTATTTATATCGTTTGTATTTTTATCTGCCTGTTTTTAAAATGCAAAAATAGTAAAAACATTTACCCGCTTCGTACATAAATTTTTAATCGGTAAGATTATTACTGATTGAATCGGGTTTTTGGTGTTTTATCCGTTCGATCTTTACGGAATACATACGTAATTAACAGAACATGATTTATAAACAAATACCCTTTGATTTCTCAAATACATCTGCTATCAGCTTATGGATCAAAGGCATGTGTTCTTTCATATTTATTATCTTGTGTTCGTCTTCCAGTTCCAGTACTTTAATAGAAGCTCCGAAGATTTTTTTATAGTGATAGGGGTCTAAAATCTCATCAAATTTTGAAATTACCAGCCTTATGTTCTTGTTTTTAATTGTTTCCGCTGTCGCAGAAAATATTTTGGAACGCATTTCGGGGAGGATTTTTTCTTGTTCCCTGATTTGCTCTGCGCAAAAAACAGGATTGGTCATTACGTAGTATAAATTGGGAAATTCATTTAGTAAATTCCAAGCTAAATTGGCTCCCATACTGTCTGCCATTAGAATTTTTTCTCCGAAATCTTCTTTTAGTATCTTCTTCTTCTCGTCTAAAAATTCAGGAACATTCATATATTCATCCCAATCCCAACATATCGGAAGAAACTCGGCAGAATCTTTGTAAAAGTTTTTTATGCATAAAAACTTTTTTCCTGAAGTTCGGTATCCATGAAGGAAATATATTTTTTTCATTATTCTTCTTTATATACTTTTTATACGTTTAATTCCGGAGTATCAAGGATAGTGAATCATACAATAAAGATATGATATTTTTTAAAACTTCAATGATGATGGCAAAAAAAAGCTGCCCTTTTTGGACAGCCTCTTTCTATAAATTAAATTAAATGTATTTTATCCTGTTAAACCTGTAACGGTTATTTAGGCTTATCGGGTTATTTACCTGCCTTTATGAATTTATGATTTTCACCCAAAATATTCAGATAATAAATACTTGGAGGAAGATCAGATACATTCACTTCGATAATATCTCCTACTTTAGCCTGAGTTGTTTTCACTATTTTTCCGTTTCTGTCAATAATTGTTATCTGGGTGTATTCAGCATTACCCGAATTTATACCATTTATATATAATATATCTTTAACAGGGTTAGGATATAACGTACCTGAAGTACTATTGGTTTGTACGTCATCAGTTCCTAAGTTATCTACTATATTCACAGTATAATCTTCCACCTGACCATAATCAATAGCTTCACAAGGTGTAGGTATTCCGCTGTCTTTCATGGAAACCCTCATTCGGGTAGCTCCGGATAAAGCATTAGTAGGAATAGTAATGGTTCCGGATACCGGAGATGTCTTAGTAGGCACTTGTTTAAATACGGTTTCCTCCTTATCATTGAAAATCCCGTCATGATTGAAGTCTATAAATACCGCATAAGCCTCTTGAATACCGGTTCCTGCAGTCCACGGAGTGATTGAGATAGTATATGTTTTTCCTTTGGTTACATCGGTAGATGATGTTGCTATAAAGTTTTCATATCCGTCAGTTCCTTGAGAGGTATTGCTAATATTTCCAAACACTACCTTAGAGATTCTTTCCATTGACGTATTTTGCCCTTTTGAGATGCAATATACTGATGTAATAAAATCAGAACCGTTAGCATATTCTGAACTACCTGAACTACCGGAAGAAAAACAGTTGGTCTTCACTCTCCAGTTATAGGTGGTGTTGTCGGTCAGTCCGGATAGAGTATAAGTATTGGTTGCCAGAGTAGAGGTTGCTACTGTCCAAGTGGAAGCAGCAGAAGTTTTATACTCTACGGTATAACTTTTAGCTCCGCTTACGGCTGTCCATTTCAATGTTGCTCCTTTGTCGGTAATGTTGGATACAGACAGATCCGACGGCGTGCCACATAACAGGGTGGTAAAATTGGACATTGTATATCCTGAACTTGCGGAAGAGGAACAATTGGCCTTAACCCTCAAATTGTAAGATGCACCGGCTACCAGTCCGGATAGAATATAAGTATTGGTTGTCAGATTAGAGGTTGCTACTGTCCATGCGGAAGCAGTAGAAATTTTATACTCTACGGTATAACTTTGAGCTACGTTTACCGCTGCCCAATTCAATGTTACTTCTGTGAAAGAGATATTAGACACATCCAATCCTGACGGTGCAATGCATGTATTTTCTCTATAAGCGGCTACTATATGTTTTGTTTCTCTTAATGTTCTTGCGGCATCGGCTTCTGTATTGTGTCCTGTTGGACTTCCTAAATAAGAAATGCTTGGGTTTGAAAAATAGGGTACTCGGGTTCCCTTAATTCCGTCCGCAAAATAGGAGGCTTTGTCATAAGTCATTACAGAACAATACTTATTCCCGTCTGTTCCATCCCATCTCCAACCTGCGGAATAATCAAATATTCCCGGACCTGGGGATGTCGTTTGTTGCTTATGATGCCCATTTCCCATGTTATGCCCTATCTCATGAATAGTTGTATATGTCCAGCTTGCTTGTTGAACTCTTGATAGTGAAAAACCATAATTAGGCATGCCGGACATGGTACTTAATAACCATCCTAACCCTCCTGCGTCTCCCATCTCTGCTAAAAGGACTACCAAATCAGCCTTGTATTTATCTCTCCATTGATGGACTTCATCCATAAATCCGTCCGATGTACCTGTTAATCTATTTAGATCTGTGGATGAACTTCCGGATTCGGTATAATTAATTTCACCGGAATGAACCATGCTGATAGTAACCCCTACGTTACTATTTGCTAACACTAGTTCGGCTTTAGACATTAGCAGAGATATTGTATTATCAATTCCCCCATCATAATTATTACTATATTCTTTGGCTTTGGGTGTATAGAGGATCATTACATCAATTTGTGCAGGATCATTTACTCCCAGTTGTGTTTTTTGTCCTGTCTTTAGTACCTCTTTGTTAATTTTTTCTGTATTTTTAGAATCAGCAGGGGGTATCAAATGAGTGTCACATTCTAATTCGTCATTATTATTCTCATCCAATTTGAGCAAATAATTCTGCGTTGTATTAATATTCCCTCTGGAAATATATCTTTCATTCAGTTCCGGGATTTCCACAAACACCAGACTATTCTTTTCTGACGAAGTAGTTATGATGCAATATCCCATAGGATAATCAACCAATCTGGCTCTGACAGAAAGATTTCCGTTAATATCGGTTTCTATTTTATCTATATACGCCTTATATTTTTTATCGGTAAACAAATCTAACGATAGTGTGTCCTTGATTCCAATATTCAGATTACTTTGTAGAGACTTACTTATTGTAAAGATTCTTGCTCTTTGTGCGGCTTTTAGGAGATTGTTCTTACTTCTGTTTTGTGTGGTTAATTCAACATTAATTTTTTCTCCTTCGTTGAGGTTAATTTTCCTATTTTGAGAGTTTATGCAAATACCCAAAGACAGAAAAAACATAAAAAATAAATTCCTTTTCATTTTTTGTTTGATTTAGGTTACTATAAAATAAATTACACGAAAATATAAATGAGCAAAAATTTTACTATTTTCTTGATTTTTGTTTTGTAAGGTTAAATTTTAAAGATTCGTTGTCCCAACAAGTAGCCGGGAGTTTTTGGTTAAATTATTTAGTGTAATAATTGCGAATATGATAAATATTCTTTTTTATAAGTATGTTTTTTTGTTTTTATGGTGCAAATGTAGTACTTTATTTGTAGTAATCATAATATTATTCTATAATATTTTTTTATAGGCTGATAGTTAATTAGAATTATTACCACAATAAAAAGAAATTAACTTTAAAAGCAATTGTTTTTTTACTATTTTTGGAAATGAAACTTGTTTTTTGATTAATGTGTGTTTTTAAATGGTTTTATTTGCTTTTTAATTTCGCATAAAATATAATAATCAATAAAAAAATTAAATGAAAAAGTTATTAAGTAAAACATATAGATTATTTCTTAGATATGGTTTTGATGGAAAAAAATTTTTAAAAGCAATTAAACCTAGAGAATATAAATGGTTCAAACAAGATTTTGAAATATTAAAACAACAGAAAAATGGGGACAAGACCTTTGAATTTGGAAAGATGTATCCAATCCTTTCAGATAAAACAGATGAAGGAGGGGTTATGAAAGGTCATTATTTTCATCAAGATTTGTATGTAGCCCGGCAAATTTTCAATGCGTCTCCTAACAAACATTTAGATATTGGGTCTAGAACAGACGGATTTGTAGCTCATGTTGCTTCATTTAGAGAAATAGAAATAATAGACATAAGAAATATAGAAAGTAAAGTTCATAACATTTCTTTTAGACAAGCAGATTTAATGAAATTACCCACTGATTTAATTGAGTATTGCGATTCAATTTCTTCTTTACATGCAATTGAACATTTTGGATTAGGTAGATATGGAGATCCGATAGATTATTTTGGTTATTTGAAAGCCATACATAACATTAGTAAAATTTTAATTAAAGGGGGAACGTTTTATTTTTCTGTTCCTATTGGTACTCAAAGGATAGAGTTTAATGCTCACAGAGTATTTTCGATAGAATATTTATTGGAAATTTTAGAACCGATTTATACAATTAAGAAATTTTCATTTGTAGATGATTCAGGCGATTTTTTTTATGATATTAAATTAACAGAAGATAATATTAAAAACAGTTTTAATTGTAACTATGGATGTGGAATTTTTACTTTGATAAAAAAATAGAAGATTTTACCAACCATTTTTGGCATATATACCTTAATAAAAATCAACCTGCCAAGCATTTATCAACGTCCTTTATCCCATAAGTGCCGTTGCACTCGTTGCAGACAACTAAATAACTGTTCTCCTCCGTTACCTAAAATCCTCAAAACGAATCCGTTATTTACAGTAGAGATACCTAAAGAAATATCGTCTTCCGATTGCAGCATATCATGTAGAGTGTCTACCAATCCTTCCGTAGGGTTACTTTTAGTATGTTGATAGAGTAAAGTTGCCTGATGAGTATAATTTTCAGCCAGACCAATAGTATTTGGGTCTACTATTTTGGGTTGTAATAAAATAATGTCTTTCAGAATCATTTTGCCATGATGAAATATTTCTGTTTTACTTTGAAAATGAGTATATTGAAACACCTCACCTGAATGTTTTCTTCCACAGGTAATAATTTCTCCCAATAGAAACTCGCAATCATCTTCCAGATAAATAACATTGAAGGCTTTGAATATGGAGTTTTGATGCGGAACTACCGGATGAGGCACATAAGAAAAGCAGCTGTTACGTTTCATTGTTATTTCCATTTTTTGTGAAGCTCCCTTTTTCATGTTAAACAATCTTTGATAAGATTGAGATTGCAATTGTAACCGGCTGCCACTTTCGGTTAGTATATGAATATCATAGCAATCTGCATCCAACATTCCTGGAGAGGAATTCATGATTGTCAGATATAAACAAGGGTCTGTTTTATCTATTCCTGTATTCACGATCCTGAAAGGAGTCGTAAAATAGAAATCTTTAAGATAAGTTCTTCCTTTTTTAAAACTGCTGGTCAGGTCAAGTGTTAATATCATAGGTTTCCGTATCAGCCTTTTATCAATAAAGGTTCGGGAACGTCTTCCAGTAATGCATATTTTTTAATCCAGCCTATAACTTCTTCCACTCCCTGAAGTGACATCAGGTTGGTAAATACAAAAGGTCTGTGTTTGCGCATTTTTTTTGCATCGCTTTCCATTAGGTTCAGGTCTGCCATCACGAGAGTAGCCAAATCTATTTTGTTAATAACCAAGAGGTCTGACCGTGTAATTCCGGGTCCTCCTTTTCTGGGAATTTTATCTCCTCCGGCTACATCAATAACAAACAGGGTAACATCCGCCAAATCGGGACTGAAAGTAGCAGACAAATTATCTCCTCCACTTTCAATGAAAACTATTTCTATATCAGGAAACCGGGCGATTATTTCGTCTATGGCTTCTAAGTTCATACTAGCATCTTCACGAATGGCGGTGTGTGGGCAACCTCCTGTTTCCACGCCTATGATTCGCTCCTTAGGCAGCATACTGTTTTTGGTGAGAAACTCGGCATCTTCTTTGGTATAAATATCATTGGTTATAACTCCTATGCTGTATTCTTTCATCAATTGACGGGTTAAACGTTCGATAAGTGCAGTTTTACCCGAACCGACCGGGCCTGCAACGCCTATTTTTATATATTTTCTGGTTTTCATTTTTTATATGGTTTATATAGTTAATAAATATACAAATGTATAGATGTAAAGTTATGAATATTAATAATTTGCGTCATTTTTATTTATGTAAATATTTAACCGGTTTAAGATAAATTTTATATCGATATAATTTTACGTTTAGTTCATAAATTCCTTTATATTACGACATATAAAGCCTCGAATATAACCTTTCGTGCTGCATACAACGAATATCAAATCCAATGGTGCATAATCCTACCAAATCCCGTTCCACTAAAAAAGTTTCGGCGGTCAGTTGTTTTAAAAGCGGTTGAAGACGAAACAAAATATCCTGTCCGTCAAGTTGTCCCAGTGGAACTAATTTAACGCTGTTGGTAACCATACCGACCGCAGAATTGTAATAATAAGCAAACAGGGCTTCCGACAGGGGAATCTGAAAAAATGCAATATACATACCGAGAACGATACAATAATGACCTGCGGCTTGTTTTTTGGATATAGCCGATTCATAAAGTTCCATAAAAGGAAAAGGTTTTTGCCGCTGAAAAATCTTAATTAACCG
>JAISSC010000166.1 GCA_031273305.1 Flavobacteriaceae bacterium | reverse complement strand
ATTGCAATGCGGATTTTGTAGCAATTGTTACCAAGATTAGTGCCTTGTTCGGGTTCTTGCTCTAAACTTTCCAAGAGTTTAGCAAACTCATTTTTAGCGAAGGATATTTCTTAGCCAGTCGTTTAAGTTGCTTATCAAAAGGCGGTATAGTAAGAACATTATAGCTCATTCAACAAATCTTTTGCAGGACGAGCCTTTAATTTTCCTTTACGAACCAAAGCAAGATTTTCAACAGCTTCTTTTATTTCTTCCATCAGCAAAGCTTTTTCGTCAGAAATCGTTTTTGCCTTTACATACGATAAGCCTTTCAGAACTTCCAGTAAGTGCGTGGCTTTGTTGTCTTTTATGTCTAATAATACTTTCATTATTCAATTTTTTTAAATGGTGATACTCATTGCATTGCTCAACACTTCTTTTAGGCGTTTGTAGGCTTATCGTCTGTTTCAATTTTTTTTACGTAATGCAGGTTTTAGCCAGTTCTACGAAGTGGTTGTATTCCTTATCTGTGATATATACTGTTACGTATCTCATACTATTTGCTGTTTGAATATTTTGTTCAAAGAAAGTCCGAAACTTGCTTTTGGTAAGCATACCGTCAATAATTCGGTAAACTGCATCCATATTGAACAACGTATTTAACAATACAAAGTTAGTCAAATTGTCCATAATTTACAATATAATTATAAGTTCAATTAATAAATGCAATAAATTTATCGCTACCTTTAGGGCGATAATCACAGCCATATTACAAAGCGGAGTTTAAAGCGGCTTCTTTAATTCTACATTAAAAAGAAATATCCCCATATAGAAATAATTATTATGGAGATAATATTTAAAATAATCCCTATGCGAACCATTTCTTTTTGCTTTATCAGCCCCGTACCGAACACTATTGCATTAGGCGGAGTTGCTACCGGCAACATAAATGCACAGGAAGCTCCAATACCGATAATCAATACCAAAAGCTCTTCCGGAAGTCCCATTTGAGATGCAATACTTGCAACAACAGGAACCAATAATGCCGCAGAAGCCGTATTACTGGTGAACTCAGTCCAGAAGATAATAAAAAAGGCTATCATAAAAATTACCAAAAACGGATGATCATTACCAAAGGTCTGTGCCACCTGCTGACCTAAAGCCAATGAAGCTCCCGAATCTTTGAGCAGGACACTTAGGGTAATTCCTCCTCCAAACAAGAATAGAACTCCCCAATCGGTATTATCGGAAACCTGTTTCCAGCTTGATAAACCTAAAAACACAACCATAATTGCAGCACACAAAGCCACAAAAGTATCCGGATTACTTATTCCAAATTTTTCTTCTATCGTGTTTCCGAGTATCCATGCAAAAGCAGTAACTATGAATACTACCAGAGTCAAAATTCGGGTAGTCGTCCAGGGGATGTCTTCTGTCTGAATCCTTACTTTTACATTCAGTTTAGGTCTAAGAATCAGGAACATAGCCCCTAATAATATCGGCATTAACACTATCACGATAGGAAGCCCATATTTAATCCAGTCGGTAAAATCTATATTTAAATATTTGGCAGCAATGGCATTGGGAGGAGAGCCTACCAAAGTTCCCATCCCTCCGACACTTGCAGAATAAGCAATCCCTAAAAGTATGAACACAAAAGTATTCCTCTCTTTTTTTATATCTAAATGACTCATAAGCCCTAACGCCAAAGGAAGCATCATTGCGGCTGTTGCCGTATTACTGACCCACATGGACAAAAAAGCCGTTACCGAGAAAATCCCTAAAGTAGCAATTCCCAGATTTGACCCGGATAAAGAAATAATCCATGTGGCTATTTTTTTATCCAGTTTTTGTGCATGTAAAGCCGTTGCCAAAGCGAATCCTCCAAAGAATAGAAAAATAATGGGGTCGGCAAAACTGCTCAAGGCTTTTTTAGCAGTAAAATCCGGCAAGCCTGTCGCAACTCCCAGAATGGGAATCATTAAAGCCGTTATTGTAATATGTACAGCTTCCGTAAACCACAAAATAGCAACAAAAACCAAAACCGCCAGCCCTTTGTTAACCGTATCTTCGTAAGGAAGTATTTTCCAAAATATCAAAGCCGTTACGGTTGCGATAATAGTGATAATTATACCTTTAATTATCCCTCCGGGTAAACACTTCTGCGCTTCCGGGAGTTCCAATAAACGTTCCGAGTTAGAAAATTCCGTTTCCTGCGGTGGTGGTTCTATTTTCATTTCTTAGTTCTATATTATCTAAACCGAGTGGAAAAGTACAAAAAAAATGTTTCTTAACGTTTTCATCCAAAAACACTATATTCATTTAAGTTACAATCAGGTATAAAAAAGCAAAACCTATACAAAAACTACGGCAGGCTATAAAAAAATGGGGTTATCATCACTTTTTTTATTCTTTACCAAGAAATATTATATTTACCTTTGTAAAAATCGAGATTTCATGAATGAGCAAAAAAAATATCCTATTAACAAGATCATCCATCCGGTACAAACCTTTATACAACAAGAAAAATCGGGAGGGATAGTATTAGGTCTCAGCGTTATAATCGCCCTGTTCTTAGCAAACTCCCCTTGGTCTGAACAATATTTTCACTTCTTTGAACATAAATTCGGATTTTACTTCGATAATTCCGTGTATTTGGAATATAACATCCACCATTGGATAAACGATGGTCTTATGTCTATTTTCTTTTTCGTCGTAGGCTTGGAACTAAAACGTGAAATGGTAGGTGGCGAACTATCCAACCCCAGAAAAGCCCTCTTGCCCATAGGAGCTGCCATAGGAGGCATGATAGTCCCTGCGTTGATATATTTCTCACTAAACCCTGTGGGAGAAGTAAACCGCGGATGGGGAATACCTATGGCGACAGATATAGCCTTTGCCTTAGGAGTTCTTTATCTGTTGGGAAAAAAAATACCTCTTTCCCTGAAAGTTTTTTTAACCGCTCTGGCTATCGTGGATGACTTGGGTGCTGTTTTGGTAATAGCCTTTTTTTATACTTCCCAAATATCCCTTATTAGTTTATCCATAGGAGTAGGCTTTGTTGCGATAATGTATATTGCTAATAAAATAGGCGTACGAAACATAATTTTTTATGCCGTTGTCGGAATTTTGGGAGTGTGGACTGCCTTTCTTCTTTCCGGTGTACATGCTACCATTGCCGCCGTAGTTGCTGCTTTTACCATACCTGCTGATGTAACCATAAGAGAAAATACATACATAAAAAAGATAAATAACTACCTGAATCACTTTAAACAAATTGACCCTAATGATAAAACCCCGACTTTAACAGAACAACAATTACATATTCTGGATGAGATAAAACAACAAACCAATCAGGCTACTCCTCCCCTGCAAAGGCTGGAACATGCCATGCACCCTTTCGTTACCTTTATAATCATTCCCATATTTGCACTGGCAAATGCAGGAGTTTCTCTTGCTATTGATCCTGACCAACTGTTCAGTACCCATGTTGCAATAGGAGTTGCACTCGGACTACTGATAGGCAAGGTGGTAGGAGTTGTAGGAACCACTTTATTATTAATAAAACTGAAAATAGCTCCTTTCCCGACGGGTATGAATTTAAATAACCTGTTCGGGCTTGGATTGCTTGCTTCCATTGGGTTTACCATGTCCTTATTTGTTACTTCCCTCGCATTTACTCATGAAGAATACATTGTTCAGGCTAAAATCGGAATTTTTACAGCTTCCATAATCGGAGGTATTCTGGGATACCTGACCTTGAATAAAAACGGGGGGAAATAAGCAACCATTCCTTGAATAACTATTGTTAAGAAAGGTAAATTAACGTTGATATTATATCTAGGAGGCTTTTTATCTGGAACGAAAAAAATAAACGCACATAATTTTGTACAGTATAATGTTTTTTTTGTACATTTGTAAAACAGATGTAAAACATTAAACATGATAACAAAAGCTATTTCACAAACGGAACTCAGAAATAACATCAAAGAAAAATTCGATGAGGTCATCTCTAACAATGAGATTTTAATCGTACACAGAGGTAATAAGGCTAAAGATGTTGTTATATTTCCTTTAGATGAATACAACTCACTTATGGAAACGTTACATTTAATGAGCAACGAGTGCAACAGAAAAAGGCTGCTTGAATCTATGGCAGAAGCGGATGCGGGTAAACTGACAAGAATTAATTTAAATGACATATAAATTAGAATTCACGGAAGAAGCTTTACATGATTTAGGTATCAAAAATTACTTATTTTGGAACGAAGTAAGACCTTAATGACCCTGATTTTATATTGTTATAATGTTCAGGAAGAGGCGTTACATAATTTTTAGCTAAATCATCAATACTCTTATAAGGTACTACATTTGAGAAAGAAATGGTATAACGAACGGCTTCGTTATCATTAGTTTCAAATCTAAGTACTATATAACCTGATACAGGCTTATCTGTATGATTTAAAAAATACCCTGCTAAGATCATGTTTTCATCATGACTAATACCTTCTGCTAGAGGTGACGTAAAAAATACTACGGTCTTATATCTCTCCTTATTTTCAGGAGTATTCCAAGTTAGCTCCTCTGTATCAGTATCTTCTCTATACGTGTCGTTATCATCGCTAGAACATGCAGTAAAAGATAATATAGATAGCAAAAACATGAATATGTATTGTGACTTTTTCATGAGCATAATTTTCACCAAAGTTAAGAAAATATTACAAAAAAATAAAGGTTACGAAAAATGCCTTTATAAACGCCATCTTTTTTCGGAATTTTTGGCTTAATGGACATTTTTTAGGCTGAAAATTCCTGAATCCCTTATTATTGTTAGCTTTGATTATACTCAAAGGTTATGAATAAAAAAAATGCTTTTACTGTGATAAAAGTTTTATC
>JAISSC010000165.1 GCA_031273305.1 Flavobacteriaceae bacterium | reverse complement strand
TCTCAACTATAACAATTATGTCGCACACCTAACAGCGTGCTATTATGTGTGTGGGATTGTTCATTCTACCGAGCTAACATCCCGATGGGATGCCTTAATTACACCTGCCAGATTTTATCCCGTCAGGGATTCAAGCTCGGTAGAAAAGGATAACGTTATAGTGTCAGGCATGTCGTCAGACATGCAACAACGATAATTATTCTTTTATATATTTGAAATTCAATTAATTAAATATACGAATTAGAACCTTTTATAAATCTCTTATCCCGAACTCACGTTAATATAAGATAACGAAAAATATTTTGTAGTTTTACACTATGCGCAGTGGGATAAAAAGTGTCCATACTTAAGTAGGAGACATGCATAATAACCTGCCACAATCTAGTTTTTATTTAGAAAAATTATATAAACAAAAAAACATGATATTTATCATGTAATTAAAGTAACTCGTTTTATAAATTTGTGTTCCAAAAATTAAACTTTAAAATATTATGACAAGATTTTACTCTTCCTCTATAGGAAGAAAGCTAATGATGGCTTTAACAGGCTTTTTCCTCATGATTTTTTTACTGGTTCATTTAAGTGCTAACCTGACCCTGTTTGCAGGTAATACGGATAGCAACGGAAATTTATTAGTTAAAGAAGAGGTGTTATTCAATCAGGCTTCACATTTTATGGCTACCAATCCATTGATTCAGGTAATGCAATATGTGTTGGCTTTAGGCTTTATTTACCACATCTTTTTAGGGATTACATTGACCCTTAAAAATCAAAAAGCCAGAGGAAAAGAGCGTTATGCAGTAAATCAGTTATCAACAAATACTCCGTTTAGTTCCCGCACCATGATCTATACAGGAATATTGATTCTGGTATTTTTGATAATACATTTGTATAATTATTTTTATCCTATCAAGGCAGGAATAGCAGAAGATGATTATCTGTTAGTAACCGAACTATTTAAAAATCCGATATATACCCTGATATATGTAGTGTCCTTTATACTTTTAGGATTACATCTAAGTCATGGCTTTGCCTCCTCTTTTCAGTCGGCAGGATTTAACCATAGAATTTATACTCCGGTCATTAAGATTCTGGGAAAAGTATATTTCATTTTTATAGCAGTTGGATTTGCCGCAATTGCAATTTATTTTTACTTTAAAGGCAATGGTTTAATTTAATAAAATTATTTAATCTTAAGAATAGTACTATTATGAGTATAAAATTAGATTCAAGAATTCCCGAAGGAGATATACACGAAAAATGGAAAAACCATAAAGACCATATGCGTTTGGTCGCTCCCAACAATCGCGGGAAAATAGATATAGTCATTATCGGAACAGGACTGGCAGGAGGTGCGGCAGCAGCTTCTTTGGCAGAGATGGGATATAATGTAAAAGCATTTTGTTATCAGGATTCCCCAAGACGTGCACACTCAATTGCCGCACAAGGAGGTATCAATGCCGCAAAAAATTATCAAAATGACGGAGACAGTATTTACAGGCTGTTCTACGATACCATCAAAGGAGGAGATTATCGAGCAAGAGAAGCTAACGTACACCGTTTAGCTGAAGTTTCAGGGAATATTATTGACCAATGCGTAGCTCAGGGAGTTCCCTTTGCAAGAGAATACGGAGGCTTGTTGGATAACCGTTCTTTCGGAGGAGTACAAGTACAACGAACTTTTTATGCCGCAGGGCAAACCGGGCAACAATTATTGTTGGGAGCCTATTCTGCCATGAACAGACAGATTGGTAAAGGACGTTTGCAAATGTACAACAGACACGAGATGTTGGAATTGGTAGTAGTAGATGGAAAAGCCAGAGGAATTATAGCAAGAGACTTAGTAACCGGACAAATAGAAAGACACTCAGCCCATGCAGTAGTGATTGCCTCCGGAGGATATGGAAACGTATTTTTCCTGTCCACCAATGCAATGGGGTCTAATGCAACAGCAGCATGGAAGATACATAAAAAAGGAGCAGCCTTTGCCAATCCTTGTTTCACACAAATTCACCCGACTTGTATTCCGGTTCACGGAACACAACAGTCCAAGCTAACGTTAATGTCTGAATCACTACGTAACGACGGACGAATTTGGGTGCCTAAGAAAAAAGAAGATTCGGAAGCAGTTAGAGCAGGCAAGTTGAAACCTACCGAGATTAAAGAAGAAGACAGAGATTATTATTTGGAAAGAAGATATCCTGCTTTTGGGAACTTAGTGCCTCGTGACGTTGCTTCCAGAGCAGCCAAAGAAAGATGCGATGCAGGCTATGGAATTGAGAATAATGCCACAGGAGAAGGCGTTTTCTTAGACTTTTCCGCCTCATTTGTTAAATATGGAAAAGAAAAAGCCAATGAATTAGGTCTTCACAATCCATCTCAGGAGGAGATAATAAAGTTAGGTAAAAAAGTGGTGGAAGTCAAGTATGGTAACCTGTTCACCATGTACGAAAAAATTACAGGAGACAATCCGTACGAAACTCCGATGAAGATTTATCCTGCGGTTCACTACACTATGGGAGGAATTTGGGTTGATTATAACCTGATGAGTACCATTCCCGGATGTTTTGTAACCGGAGAGGCCAACTTCTCCGATCACGGAGCCAACCGTTTAGGAGCATCAGCTCTGATGCAGGGTCTGGCTGACGGATACTTCGTTCTTCCTTATACCATTGCCGATTATCTGGCAGATGACATCAGAACCGGAGAAATTTCAACCGATCTACCTGAATTTAATGAAGCAGAAAAACAAGTAAGAGAAAGAATAGAACATTTCTTATCCAATAAAGGTACCAAAACTGTGGATTATTTCCATAAAAAATTAGGTCAGGTAATGTGGAATAAAGTAGGAATGGCTCGTAATGTTGAAGGATTAAAAGAAGCCATTGCCGAGATTGAAGAGATCAGGAAAGAATTTTGGAAAGATGTAAAAGTTCCGGGAACAGATAAAACCTTAAATCCTGAATTGGAAAAAGCAGGACGGGTAGCCGATTTCCTTGAACTTGGACAATTGATGGCTTTAGATGCTCTAAACAGGAATGAATCTTGTGGAGGACACTTTAGAACTGAGTATCAGACAGAAGATGGAGAAACCCTGCGTGATGATAAAAATTATTCTTATGTTGCCGCTTGGGAATATAAAGGAGAGAACATCAGTGAGGAAGTTCTGCACAAAGAAGAATTGAATTACGAGTTTATTAAAATAGCAGCAAGAAATTATAAATAACCTGTAAAATAAAAATAAGATGGCAGGAAAATTATTAAACCTGACTTTAAAAGTTTGGAGACAGACAAGTCATAAGGAAAAAGGAAAATTTGAAGAATATAAACTGGAAGGAGTATCTACCGAAAGTTCGTTTCTGGAAATGTTAGATATGTTGAATGAACAATTGGTGGAACAAGATAAAGAACCGGTAGCTTTCGACCACGATTGCCGTGAAGGTATCTGTGGAATGTGTTCTCTCTATATTAATGGAAGGGCACATGGTCCGGATAGAGGAATTACTACCTGTCAGCTTCACATGAGAATGTTCAATGACGGAGATACTATCGTAATTGAGCCGTGGAGGTCGGCAGGCTTCCCGGTGATAAAAGATTTGATAGTAGACAGAACCGCCTTTGACAGGATTCAACACGCAGGAGGATTTGTATCGGTAAATACCTCAGGAAATACCATTGATGCCAATGCGATTCCTGTTGAGAAAGAAAAAGCAGATAAAGCCTTTGCCGCTGCCGCCTGTATAGGATGTGGGGCCTGTGTGGCAACCTGTAAAAACGGTTCGGCTATGCTGTTCGTTTCCGCAAAAGTTTCCCAATATGCCTTATTACCGCAGGGACGGATAGAAGCTACCCGCCGTGTATTGAATATGGTGAAAAAAATGGATGAAGAAGGATTTGGAAACTGTACCAATACAGGAGCCTGTGAAGTAGAATGTCCAAAAGGTATTTCACTGGAGAATATTGCCAGAATGAACAGGGAGTTCCTTAGGGCAAGTATTGTTAATGACATCAAAGCAGAATAAGATAATTGTCAAATGTTTTATAAAAAACGGCCTGGATCATTATTTCAGGCTGTTTTTGTTTTATAGTCAAAACCGTTCGGGGCATGGAGTTTATAGAAGTTAAAGAAGAGCATTATCCGGTTATTTTACAGATTGCACATAAAACATGGCCGGTTGCCTTTAAAGATATTTTATCCACACAGCAGATAAACTATATGTTAGAAATGATGTACAGTATAAAATCCATAAAAAATCAGATATATAACTTGCATCATAAATATGTTCTAGTAAAGGATAAAAAACATGGTTTTTTAGGCTATATTTCTTATGAGGTAGATTATAAGCCTTTGGTGACAAAAATTCATAAAATTTATGTACTACCGGAAGCTCAGGGTAGGGGAATCGGTAAAATTTTAATAGAAAAAGCGGAGTTCTTTGCCGGCGAAAAAGGAAATATAACACTAAGCCTGAACGTTAACCGGTTTAATAAGGCAATTCAATTTTATGAACGCATGGGATTCCGTATTTGTGGAAGCGAAGATATTGATATAGGAAACGGCTTCCTGATGGAGGATTATATTATGAATAAAGATTTTATGTAAAAGCCTAAAATTCTTTAAAATAAGTTTTTCTTCTTTTGTGGTTATTCGGGTTATAGTCTTTCCAAAGCAGCTGGATGTTTTTATTATCTTCCAGTTCAGGGTTGGTTTCCAGATATTTGATGCCTTTGGATGTAAACAGGTCGAAAAATTCTTTTAAGATAATAGCGGCAATTCCTTTTTTCTGATAATCAGGATGGATTCCGATAAGGTAAAAATTAGCCCATTTATTATGTTTGGAAGCCTTTAATAAATGGTACCATCCGAACGGAAATAATTTTCCCTTTGCTTTTTGTAAAGCCTTTGAATAAGAGGGCATAGTTATGGCAAATCCGACCAGTTTGTTATTTTCATCCGCAATACAGATAACATAATCCTTATTGATGAACGGGATATATTTTTCCTTATAATAGTTGATCTGTTTTTCAGAAAACGGAACATAAGTGCTTAAAACCTTATAAGTCTCATCCAATAATCTAAACATCTCATCCGCATGATCTACCAATTCTTCTTTGGTTTTAAAACGTAAAGATTTTAGCTTATATTTTTCCTTTAGCAACTCAGAAAGACGGACTACTTTCTCCGGCAACACAGAGACTACCTCAATATAAAACTCAATCCATTCACTTGCCTTAGAAAAGCCTAATTTTTCAA
The DNA here is from genome assembly GCA_031273305.1 of Flavobacteriaceae bacterium. GTDB lineage: Bacteria > Bacteroidota > Bacteroidia > Flavobacteriales > Weeksellaceae > Apibacter. The sequence goes on along the minus strand of JAISSC010000165.1, from coordinate 13,222 downwards.
AATGTTCATGATAGTATGGAAAATTATATAACCCTATCATAGTTGCCAATTTGTCATACCCCATACTTAGCATTCCTGCCTTATCCAGATTGGTGAAACCTACGGGACCTTCAATACGGTGAAAATCATGTTCCCCTGCCAATTCATAAGCCTTTTCCAGCAGAGCCTTAGTTACTTCTATGTCATCTATAACATCAAACCAACCGAAACGAACCTTTTTGATTCCCATTTCCGTCTCTTCTTTTCTATTGATGATAAGTGCAATTCTCCCTGCTATTTCGCCGTTTTTATAAGCCAGATATTTTTTGCAAATAGAAAACTCAAAAACAGGATTTTTATCTTCATCGAAAACGGATATTTCCTCTGAAACTAAGGCAGGGACATAATAAGGATTGTCTTTATATAAAAGGTTAGGATAGGTTACAAATTTTTTTAATTCGGATTTGGTAGTAACTTCCTTTACTTCAATTTGACTCATGCTACTGTGTTTATTTTGGCTGTCTTTTTGGTAGTATAACCAAAAAAGGCATAATTTTAGCAAATATAATAAGAGAATATGAATTTTAAAATTAATACAATAATAAACTAAAAAAGTATGGTATACGATCCAATTTATTTATTGATAACGGGAGTTATTTTTATAATAAGCATGATTGTTCAGGGGCAATTAAAATCAAAGTTTGAAAAATATTCCCGAACGCGGTTATCCAATGGAATGAGCGGAAAAGAAATAGCGGAAAAAATGCTTAGAGATAACGGAATCATGGATGTTCAGGTAATCTCTGCACCGGGTATGTTGACCGATCATTATAATCCTGTGAATAAAACGGTAAACCTTTCAGAAGGAGTATATAGTCAAAGGTCTACGGCAGCGGCGGCAGTGGCAGCCCATGAATGCGGACATGCAGTTCAACATGCGACAGGATATTCAATGCTTCAGTTGCGTTCTAAGCTGGTTCCGGTTGTAAACATCAGTTCCCATCTTCTGCAATGGGTTTTGTTGGCAGGAATAGCAATTATGGCTTTTTCGGGAAGTACGATAGTATTGGGAATAGGGATAGGATTATTCGCAATAACCACTCTCTTTGCCTTTGTTACCTTACCGGTGGAATATGACGCCAGCAACAGGGCTTTGGATTGGTTGGAAAGTAATCATATAGTGCAACAGGATGAATACGGAGAATGTAAAGATGCATTGAAGTGGGCAGCAAGGACTTATCTGGTGGCAGCTTTAGGCTCTTTAGCTCAATTATTGTACTTTTTGATGATCTTATTAGGAAACAGGAGAAATAACTAACTTTTTTATAGATGAATCTTATTAACCCTATTTATTACGGAAAAGAAGGAATAAAAGAAATAAACAACTTTATACAAGAAAACAAACCTTCCAAAATAGTTTTTCTGGTAGACGAGAATACGCATAAATACTGTTATCCACAGGTAATTTCAGGAATTGAGACCACAGCGGAAACGGAGATTATTGAGATAAAGCCGGGAGAAGAGAATAAAAATTTATATATCTGTATCCAATTATGGGAAACGCTTACTCATTTCAAAACAGACAGGAAAGGCTTGTTAATAAACATAGGAGGAGGAGTTTTAACCGATATGGGAGGTTTTGTTGCCAACTGTTACAAAAGAGGAATTAATTTTATTAATATACCCACAACCCTTTTAGCTATGGTGGATGCTTCCATAGGAGGAAAGACAGGCGTAGACTTAGGGAGCCATAAGAACCAAATAGGTAACTTTGCTTTGCCCCGTATGGTTATAGTTGACCCCGAATTTATATTAACCCTCCCACAGGAACAGATATTAAGCGGTTTTGCGGAGATTATCAAGCACGGACTGATTGCAGATGAAGTATACTGGAAAGAGATAGCTGCATTAAAAGAGATAAAAACAGAGAATTTGGAGAAGTTGATAAGAACCAGTATAGAGATTAAAAAAGAGGTAGTTTCTCAGGATTTTACTGAGACAGGGTTGCGAAAGATCCTGAATTTCGGACATACGATCGGACATGCAGTAGAAAGTTTCTTCCTCGAAAATAAAACACCCGTTATGCACGGAGAAGGCGTTGCTATGGGGATGATAGTTGAGAGTTATATATCGGTGAGAAAAGAATTGCTTTCCCGTCAGGAATATGAAGAAATTAAGGAATATATCTCCTCATTATACCCGAAACTGGCAATAAAAGAAGAATATTTTGATAATATTCTGGCATTTATGCAGAACGATAAAAAGAATGTAAATAACGAAATTAAGTTTGTTTTGTTGGAAAAGATCGGTAAGGCTGTATATGACATATCGGTGGAAGAAGAACTTATAAAAGAAGCATTACGGACGTATATTGAAGGATAGTGTTTATAAACGCAACAGATAATATCAGGTAGAGACGTCCCAATTTGGGCGTCTCAGCCTATTAGTTGTTACATATCAATGGCAAGCCCGGAGGGCTTGATTTTCATAACCGCAGGTCGCTGACCTGCGGGCAACGACAACCAATAACACCGCCTGAAAGGCGGGACTAGTCTTGCCTTTCAGGCATAGAGTGGGAGCGGGTATTCTCCGCAGGTCTGCGACCTGCGGTTATGAAGATTCAGCCTTTCAGGCTGTCCAAAAAATCGTTTAGGGTAACAGGCAGGTGTAAGATAAATTTTGCTAAGTCAATAAAAGTTTCTATATTTGCCGTTCGAAAAAATAATTTAAAAAATTGATTTTATGAATCATTATGAAACTGTTTTCATTTTAACTCCCGTTCTATCTGACTCTCAGGTGGAGGAAGCAGTTAAGTCGTTTGAGAATTTGCTCAAAGAAAACAACGCAACTATTGTGAACCAGGAGAACTGGGGATTGAAGAAGTTAGCTTATTCTATCCAGTTGAAGAGAAATGGATTTTATAACCTGATTGAATTTAAGGCTTCCGGAGATATTGTCAATACTTTGGAGTTGGCATTCAAGAGAGATGAGAGAATATTGAGATTCTTAACCGTGAAATTAGACAAACACGGTATAGAATGGGCAAGGAAAAGAGAAGAAAAAGTTAAATCCTTAAAAAAGTAAGACATGGCAATAGATGAATTAGCAAAACAGGCAGCAGGAGCAAATTCCAGCGAAGTTAAGTTTTTAAGTCAGTTGGATATTGACACTAAAACGGATAAAAAATATTGCCGTTTTAAAAAATACGGTATTAAATACGTTGACTATAAGGACCCCGATTTCTTATTGAGATTTTTGAACGAGCAGGGTAAAATTCTTCCAAGAAGACTTACCGGTACATCTTTGAAATTTCAAAGAAAAGTGTCTCAAGCAATTAAAAGAGCAAGACATTTGGCATTATTGCCGTATGTTGGTGATCAATTAAAACCGTAATTCAAAGAAAACAAAGAAATCATGGAAGTAATTCTTAAACAAGACGTAGAAAACTTAGGATTAGAGTTTGATGTGGTAAATGTTAAACCAGGTTATGCTCGTAATTATTTGATACCTCAGGGCTTTGCCTTATTAGCAACACCAAAGAATAAAGCCGCTCTGGAAGCTACCTTAAAGGAAAAAGAAGCTGAAGAAGCCGCTCTGGTAAAAACGGCTAATGATATAGTTGCAAAACTGAAAGATGTTGCAGTGTCCATTCCTGCCAAAGTGGGGAACGGAGATAAATTATTCGGTTCCGTGAACAATGCCGATCTGGCAGAAGCATTAGTAAAAGCAGGAGTTGAAGTAAATAAAAAATACATTAAAATACCCGGAAATACAATTAAAAGATTAGGTAAATACACAGCTAAAATTCGTTTACACAGAACGGTTGAGTATGACTATGTTTTTGATGTTGTTTCAGACGGGGTGACAGAAGAATAATACTTTAAAAAAGTAGATTATGCAGGAAACTGATAGTGAAATCTATCAGTTTTTTTTGTTATTAATAGTTTGATTTTTCTTCCATCAAGCCTTATATTTGAAGAAAGATAAAAATTTGACCGGAATGAAAACATCGGATATTATAAAAACTTTAGAAACTTTGGCACCGGAATCTAATGCAGAAAGTTTTGATAATGTAGGTTTGCTGGCAGGTTCATCGGAAGGAGAGATTACCGGTATCCTGATAACACTTGACTGTCTGGAAGAGGTAGTAGAAGAAGCCATTGAGAAAAACTGTAATCTGATAATCACCTTTCATCCTATAATTTTCTCAGGTCTAAAGTCCCTTACAGGAAAAAATTACGTAGAAAAGACCGTTATCAAAGCCATTAAAAATAACATAGCTATTTATGCAATTCATACCAATCTGGATATAGCTAAAGAAGGAGTTAATTACGAAATATGCAACCGGTTGGGGATAAAAAACACCCATCCTCTGATTCCTGGAACCCAATGTATAAAAAAGCTCCAGACCTATGTTCCGGTCAGGGATTTTCCTAAAGTGCAACAGGCTTTATTTAATGCAGGAGCAGGAGAAATAGGAAATTATAAAAATTGTAGTTTTTGGGTAGAAGGAAAAGGGTCTTTTTTACCTACGGAAGGAACTCATCCGTTTATTGGAGAGATAAACAAACGGGAAGCAGCAGATGAGGTGATGCTTGGTGTAATTTTTGAAGATTTTAAACAAGTTGAAATTTTAAAAGCATTAAAAAGCTCCCATCCTTATGAAGAAATAGCCTATGAGATTTATACGCTGGATAATGAGAATCAGGATATAGGTATGGGAAGAATAGGGGAGTTGGAGGAAGAAATTTCCGAAGAAGAATTTCTGAGCAAACTCAAAAGATCTTTACCTACGGATTGTATCAGGCATACGTCTTTAAGAAATAAACCGGTAAAAAAGATAGCAGTATTGGGCGGTTCCGGAAGTTTTGCCATTAAAAACGCTATTTCGGCAGGAGCAGATATTTTTGTAACAGCAGATATAAAATACCATGAATTTTTTCAGGCAGAGGGAAAGATACTGTTGGCGGATATTGGACATTACGAAAGTGAGCAGTTTACCAAAGACCTGTTACACAGGTATTTATCAGGCTGCCTGAAAGGTTTGGACATCCATATATCAAAAATAAATACGAATCCTGTTTACTATTATTTATAAGAATTATCCGAAAGATTTGGAAATTATAACAGATTAGAATAGTTTGAAGTGTAAATAAGATAAAAAATGAAAATAACGGACATTTCAGGAAGCACGATTTTATCTAACGGAGTTAAAATGCCTTATTTAGGTTTAGGAGTATATAAGGCAGAAGACGGTCAGGAAGTCATTAATGCCATCCACCACGCTTTGGATGCCGGATATAGGCATGTTGACACAGCCACCTATTATTATAATGAAGAAGGAGTAGGTAAAGCCATTAGAACCTCATCCATTCAGCGGGAGGAAATTTTTGTAACTACCAAAGTATGGTTTTCGCAACAAAAATATAAAGACACACTAAAATCTTTTGAGACCTCCATGCAAAAACTAGGGCTGGAGTATTTAGACCTATATCTAATTCATTGGCCTCATCCCGATTATTTTCTTGAAGCCTGGAAAGCTATGGAAGAGCTTTATCATGCCGGACGGATTCGGGCTATTGGGGTATGTAACTGCATGCAACATCATTTACAAAGTATTATTGAGTTGGGTGGTGCTTCTCCTATGGTCAATCAGGTAGAGTTTCACCCGAACCTGATTCAAAAGGAGCTGTTAGATTTTTGCAAGCAAAACAATATCCAATACGAAGCATGGTCTCCTCTGAAACGGGGTGGATTATTCAACGAGCCTGTACTCCTGGAACTGGCTGAAAAACATACTAAAAACATTGCCCAGATTCTTATCCGGTGGGACTTGCAAAAAGGAGTGGTTACGATTCCTAAAAGTACTAAAAAAGAGAGGATTGTTTCCAACGCCGATGTTTTTAATTTCGAACTGTCAGAAGAAGATATGAAAAGGATTGATGACTTGGATAATAATGACCGCACCGGAGCACATCCTGACCATTTTCTGGAGTATTTTACAAAAAAGGGCATTAGTTGAAACTAATTGATTCGATTCAGATAAGTCATTAACCCTAGTCATTTAAAATTCAGTTAATTATATATACTGATTAGACCCTTTTTTAAAATTTCTTATTCCGAACTCAGGTTAATTGATCTTCTTTGCCAGTCGACCTACGGTCATTCCTTGAACCAAGATAGAGAAAACTACTACAACATAAGTAGCGGCAATAATATTTTCTTTATAGTCACTCTCAGGAGTTGAAAGGGCTAAAGCAATAGAAACACCTCCCCGTAAGCCACCCCATACTAACATGGCAATAGTACCTTTACTGAATTTTTCTTGGAATGGTATGACTAGAACCGGTATTTTTATTGAGATGAATCGGGCAAATAGAACTATTATTATGCAAATCAGTCCCATTAACCAATAATTGGCTAAATCTTCAATTAGTAAAAGTTCAAATCCCATAAACAAGAATAAGATGGCATTCATCACCTCATCTATCAATTCCCAGAAAGTTCCTACATTACTCTTTTTAGCAGACCCTAATTTCCTTTTAGATTCTCCGATAATTAATCCTGCACCCACCATAGCTAAAGGAGCAGAAGTGTGTAAATGTTGAGCAATCAGGTAGCCTCCCATCACTACAGCCAATGTAATCAGGACGGATACCTTATAATCGTGGCTGGTTTTGATGGCATAAGCAGCAAGATAACCCAATCCGCCCCCCAGTATAAGTCCGCCGATCGCCTCCCTAAGAAATAATTCAAAAATATGGGCGAAAGACAGGTCCATATGTCCGGTTGCAACCACCGCAGGGTCGGATGCCAGATTGGCAAGAATTGCAAATAACACTACCGCAACCCCATCATTAAGTAAGGATTCTCCTGCTATTTTCGTCTCTAAAGATTTTGAAACGTTTGATTGTTTTAGAATACTTAATACGGCGATAGGGTCTGTGGGAGAAATTAAAGCCCCGAAAAGCAAGCAATAAATAAGAGGGATTCCTATTTGTATATCTACTAAAGGAAGCAGATAATTTAAAACATAATAAAGCCCGAACCCGACAACAATAGTAGAAATAATAACTCCTAAGGTAGAAAATATGACCACCGGAAGCCTCTGTTCTTTCAGATCAGCCATATTAATGTGGATAGCTCCCGCAAAAAGCAGGAAATTTAGCATAGCCCCCATTAAGATTTCGGTAAAGTCAAATTCTTTTATAAGCGAGGCAAAACCGTTTAACGGTTTTGAAGTCAGATTTCCCAAGAGAACCAGAATAATGGACATTACCAAAGCGATGACCATAATACCTATCGTGGAAGGGAATTTTAAAAAACGGACATTTATATAAGAAAAGATGGCAGCAAAAACAATAAGAATTGAAAATGAGTAATATAATTCCATAAAGTTTAATGATTTTTTACTTTTTTATGCAAAAATAGTAATAAAACCGTAGGCTACACCAAAATTAAACGTCCTAATTTATAAATTGTACTGTTTTTGGGAGCCTACAACAACAATATGATCTACAGCTATGAGTACACAAAAACATTTAAATAAATCACTATACAAATTATTATTAGTAAAACGATGAATAAAATAAATTTTTTATACACAAGGATTTTCCATAACAAATATATGCTAAATGCACCACTAAAAAAATTCACACAATAGGTAATAAATATTAATCGAGAATAGATATATTCTATTCCCGCATTATCTCTTATGGGAAAATAAAAGTATTTAGAGGAAACAAAAATTAAGCATATTACAAATACATATAATAGTATGTGTAATAAAGCAGTTTTTGAGGTGTTTTTTAGTTTAGAATCCATAACCACTTGTTAATGTATTGTTTTTCTTAATTCCGTAAATATAATTTCCGTCTAAAAATAATTTAGTATATTTTATATTATCTATTTCTGCACTAATACTACCTGATATGGAATAGCCTACACATTTGAGTAATTTCTTTTCTGTATCAACTGAAGGTTATTTTTTTTTAATAAGCGTTAATTCTCCTAAACATTTTTGTTCTTTCTCGCTATATACATAATAAATCAATGAATCTTTTGCTAATTCTTCTTCTGATAATCGCATTGTGATATAATCTTTCTTCTTATGTCCCCTATTTCCATTAGAAGTACCTCCATTGATACATCTGTCCAAAGTACGGGAAAGACCTATCTTATCTTTAGCTACTATATATAGTACATTACCCTCTTTTTTCTTAATATTTCCATGCGTGTCATAAAGCCACGGTTCTTCTACCCATGATTCTTGTATAAGATTCCAGTTTGTTTTATATTCTGCTAAAAATACACCGTTCGCCTTGGATTTTTCAATCGTTTCACTTATTTGTGTAGTTTTTGTCTTGTCTGCAACATCTATGTTGCAACTGCCAATAAGCAGGAGACATGCTATTGATAATTTTGGTATATGTTCCACTTTTGTAATAATTATATATGTTACCTGTTGTGCATTTATAAAAAAACAAAAAAAAGATTGTTCATTTGATTAAAAAATCGTATATTTAGTTGATTCTCAAACAATTAAATACATGAACAATCTCATTCAAAATTACGAAATTATTTTAAAAGAATTGACAAAAACTTGCAGCGCATATTAAATCCGCTAAACAAATCAGAGTTCCGAAACTATCTGATTTGGAACTTGTCGCACTTAATATTACAGCAGAATACATGTCAATTAACTCTGAATTACAGTTATTTAGATGTATAAAAGGGACTATATTAGAAGACAAAATTGAAAGAAGTGTTTACAATAAAAGGAAAAGAAGACTTTTTTATTACATTGAAGAAATCAGAGAAATTTTAAGCAATAAATTTTCTAAATTTACTGATGTTTTCATTGTAGATTCTACATCCCGTAGAAATTTCTCAATTGAGTGGACAATTTTCAAGCAATATCAATTTTGCAAAAAGCTTTCAGGGATTAATCACTAGAATATTATCTAAAATAACAGCCTACACAATGATTCAATATCTTAATTTTTTCATTTTTAATAGACCTTTAAACAATATTAAAGTTAACTTGACCTAAATGCACAACAGGTAATTAATTTAATGCCAATGATATGTTGGTTTACCATGATATATATTGTGAGCAGCCTGCTTTCTGTAAATAATATCTAAATGCCCTGAAACTCCTCCGCTAAAACCATTTTGAAATATCACTGCATTTTTAACATCGTCACCAAAAGAAAGATACAGTCTATTTTAGCTTAGTTATTAACTCGGAGTTATTTTTACCTTGATTATACAATGAAAACTACCAATTCCAAAAAGGTACTTCTCCAAATTCTAATTTGATTTTTTTCTGACTTTTCAATTTTAGGAACTCTTTCCTGTCCATCGGACCATAAACGGAATCTCCTTTCTTGTCAATCATATAATAGTTTATTTGATTTTTAAATATTTTTTGATAAAAAGACTCTTTTTCAAGTATCCGTTTTGCTTCAATCTTATACGAATTTATGGTGTCTTGAGTTACTTGAATCAATGAATCCAAATCTTTTTTTAATTGCCTATTCATTTCTAAAGTTGTGTAAGTATGGGGAAAATAAATAATATTTGAGTCATTTTCTGAATTGTATTTATACAATGCTTTTAAGCTACTTTCAATTCTATCCAACATTAATTCTTTATTTGGTTTTTGTAATGCAATTATATAAGATTTGTTTTCTCCATACTTCTCTATATCTGAATGAATAATGATTGTGTCAAAATTTCCTGTTTCTTTAGATTTATGAATAACTGTTCCATATGGATATCCCATATCCATAGCATCGAACTCATCTAAAAAGTAATATTTTTCCGATGTATTGGATTGACATCCAAAAATGATGGTCAATAAAAATATCACCAATAGCTTTTTCATATCTATTTTAATTTAATACTTTTTTTATACTTTTAAATTGTACTGTTTTTGGGGGAGCCTACAACAATATTGAAAAAGATTAATCAACTGTTTAGGTTTTGTATGAAAAAATCCCATTTAACCACAGAACAAAGATACACAATTCAAGCATAATTTAGAAGTTGGAAAAAACATTTGTTGTATCTGCGTCTACGCATTCATTAGTTGAATTTGCGTTTTGGTTTAATTTTAACAAAACGTAATTTTATGCTTAAAAATTTGGTAATCAAAAATAATTATCTAAATTTGTTGCTTATAGTCGACATGGTAAAAATATGATTAAGAAAAGAATATTAAACGAACTGATAAAAGATCAAGACCTAAAGAATCTCGAACAGCATTTGGTATATTCCTATCTGAATAATAAATATCTTGACTATAAAAAAAGTTCTATTTTATCTGGCTATTTCAAAAATTTTGAACAGAGTTCAAAACTATTTTTAGATGTTCAAAATTTAGAACTCGAAACAATAAAAGACCTTGAAAACCATTTAGAGCTTATCATTCCCCAAACGGACAGGAAACTGAACGGTGCATTTTTTACGCCTGATTATATTATTGACTTCATTATTAACGAAGTTAAACCGCAGGAAAATGATAAAAACCTTGACCCGAGCTGCGGTTGCGGTGCGTTTTTAATCGGTTTGACCGATTACTACAAAAGAACATTTTTGAAGTCTGTAAAAGCAATAGTAAAAGAAAATATTTACGGTTCAGATATTCTTGCTTACAATATTCATCGCACTAAACTTTTGCTGACGATTTATGCTTTACAGCATAACGAAATTTTGGAAGAAAGCGACTTTAATTTGTTCAACCAAGACAGTTTAAAAGCGGGTTGGAGTTTGAGTTTTGATACCATTGTCGGCAATCCGCCTTATGTAAAATTTCAAGACCTTTCAGACGAAAATCGTGAATATTTGGTAAGGAATTGGACAACCGTTGAAGGCGGAACATTCAATCTTTATTTTGCCTTTTTTGAATTGGGCTACAAATTGCTGAAACCAACAGGACGTTTAGGCTACATCACACCAAACAATTATTTCACGTCATTGGCAGGTGAAGCAATGCGTAGATTTTTTCAACAGAAAAAATGTGTTACACGGATTATAGACTTCACACACAAAAAAGTGTTTGATGCTCAAACTTATACTGCTTTGACCTTTTTAGACAAACAGCAAAACGAAGCCATTACATTTGATAGAATTAAAGATGGCTACACACCGCAAGACTTTTTGCCATTAGCAAACGGTTCGCCAAATTATCTGAAAGATTTAAATGTAAAAAAATGGCGATTGCTCAAAACAGACGAACAAAAAAACATCAAAACAATTGAAACGATCGGAACACAAATCAGCAAGTTGTTTGACATTTGTGTAGGTATTGCAACGCTGAAAGATGAAGTGTTTTTCATTGACGGAAACAATGAGAAAAAAAACTATTTCATAAAAACTACCGATAAAGGAACTTTTGAAATTGAAAAAGAAATAACCAGACCTGTTTACAAAATTTCCGACTTTAAAACGCAGGAAGAAGCAGAACAAAATACAAGAAGGATTATTTGCCCTTATACGATTAAAGGCAATGTGGCAACACCAATTTCTGAAACGGAATTTAAAAAGCGTTTCCCAAAATGCTACTCATATTTGCTTTCGGAAAAGGAAACGCTTTTAGCAAGAGATAAAGGCAAAGTAAAATTTGAACCGTTTTACGTTTGGGGTAGAACGCAAGGTTTGACGAAAACAGGAAAGAAAATTTTAAATCCTACGTTCAGCCAAACCCCAAGATTTTTATTGATAGACGAAAAAGAAGCCTATTTTACCAATGGTTACGGCACATATTTCCGAGAACAAGAAACAGATACTTTATTTTCTGATTTGATAAACCCTGTTTCAAAAGTTGAGAATATTGATGTGGTGCAGAAAATTTTTAACTCTGTTGTAATGCATTATTACGTCAGTAAAACAAGTGTTGCCATTGAAGGCGGTTATCCTTGCTATCAGAAAAACTTTATTGAAAAATTTACCATTCCCAAATTTTCGGAAAGTGAAATTGAAATGCTTCACTCATTAAATGACAAGCAGGAAATTGATGATTTTTTGATTGAGAAGTATCAGCTATCAATATCTGTTGAGGCAAACCTTTCTTTGTGAACTTCCAATAGATCGGTAACAAATTTATCCCAAGAAAGTTCGCTAATATCAATTGTTGAATCTTCGGGAATCAATTTTGCTTCTTTCAATTCTTCACTTGTATTATAGATTTTTGCAGAGGGTTGACTAAAATCAACAATTAACAAACAGACCTTTTCATATTTATAAAAGTTCTTTTCTGTTCCTATCCTGTTGTTGATAGCCTGAAATGATTTAATGTATTTCAAAACAGTAGCCTGATTGGGTTTCTTAAAAACAATTTTATTGTTTTTGACTTCTCTGTCATCATATTCAGGAACAGCAATCATATAGACTTCACCTAAAACCATCTTAGGACAACGGTCGTGTAAATTGATTGCTTCCGAAGTTGTTCTTTCGTAAAGCGTGTCGAAATTTTTCTGAATACTGCTTATCTGGCTTCGAATATTTATGGAAATTGTTCTTTCTGTAAATTTTTCTCCATATTCATCTACAACATCTTGCAACAATCCTTCTTCCAAAATTTTTTCTGTTTTATCAAGGTTTGAAACAACACAAACATCTTGATTTTTCTGTTTACGAGAACCTGCAAGTTTTAGTTCGGGAGTTCGACTGTTTAACGGAGGAAAAATCAAATCTTCATTAATCCCTGCTTCAACCAGTTCAATTTTTACAGCTTCGTGAATGTTTAAAATCGGGCGAGAAGACCTAATCATTGCTTCTTTTCCTTTTGCACCACATTCAATTATCGAAACTTCTATTAACTCTTTAAAATTATCTATCGCTTTTTGTATATTCTTCAAACTCATTGTCGTTAAAAAATTCTTTAAGCGTTACGCTTAACGCATCAGCTATTTTCTCAATGTTGACTATGGAAACATTACGTTGTCCATTTTCAATACTTGCAATGTAACTTCTATCCAAATCAGCAGCATACGCTAAATCCTTTTGGGACATAGCAGATTTTTCTCTTAAATATTTTATTCGCTGACCTATTTTAAGTTTTACACCCACGCTGCAAAAATGAAAATTTGTTGACTATAAATCAAAGACTATAAGTAACATTTGGCTTAATGGACATTTTTTAGGCTGAAAATTCCTGAATCCCTTATTATTGTTAGCTTTGATTATACTCAAAGGTTATGAATAAAAAAAATGCTTTTACTGTGATAAAAGTTTTATC
>JAISSC010000135.1 GCA_031273305.1 Flavobacteriaceae bacterium | reverse complement strand
TCCGCTTTGTGCTCGACCGATTCAGGCATAAAAGCGCCAGCGACTTGCGCCGTCTCTCGCATGACGAAGAAGCTTACAGGATGACCGCCGACAATGAAGTCATCGACTACGCCATGGCGGGTTCTCTCAGTGTTTCCATCGACGTGCAGGATGAAAAATAGACAGTGCAGGAACGTTGGATCTAAAGATTATATAAAGGTATATAAAGAACTTGGAAGAGTATGCTGATTAGATTTCAGGGTACGTAGAGGTGTAGTGGGGAGTAGTGAAATGCTAAAAGTTGAGTTACATGTACATACAAACTCATCACAGGATAGCTTTTTAGGTAAATTCTTCTTACTCGTGATGTGTAAATTGAAAAAAATTGACTGTATCGCAATTACAGATCATGACAAACTAGAAAACGCGCTTCATTATGCACCTTTTTTTTTGAAGCACCGAATTCAAATTATACCTGGCGAAGAAATTATGACGGAAAATGGCGAAATTATTGGTTTGTTCTTAAAAAATTGGATCCGGCCAGGTATGACGCCAGCGAAAACTGTTAAAGAAATTCAAGCACAAGGTGGGTTAGTTTATATTCCTCACCCTTATGACAAAAAGAGACAGAGGACTGTTTTGGATTTAAAAAGTATTGCAGATATTAAAGGTAGGATACAAATGATGGAATGTCATAACGGGAGAAATAGTGATCCATTATTTTCGGAGACACAGAATGCGATGTGTGAACAGTGGGGTTTTCCAAAAGTAGTTGGTAGCGATGCACATACATTTTTAGAAATTGGTAGAAATTATCTAGTTATGGAGCCATTTTTAACGCCGGAAGAATTTTTGGAAAGATTGCCTCATGCGATATTGGTAAAAAAAAGGCCTGTGATAGGCATTCACATGATAACTCGTTGGGTGAAATTGTTAAAAATGTTGAGAGTAGGGGATATAAGTGGAATATTTAGAGCTTTCTTTGGAAAATATAAGAAATTATAGCAGGCAGATAGCAAAATCTGTTGAATCTTGGGGAAAACCTGACCTTGTGATTTTTGTCGCGAGCGGAGGATATCTTATAGGCAACGAATTAGCTTGTTATTTTCAAACGCCTTTGCTTAAAATATGTGCCACGAGGAAAGCGCATTTATTCAAGAAAATCCTGTCGCCATTCTTGAAGGTGCTGCATTCTAAAATGAAAATGGCTCTTCGAAAATGGGAATTTCAAAGCGATTATCACGTTGTGTATGCGGAGCGCATTGTCAGTTTTGATCGTGATATATGGAAGAAGTATAGGAATTCTCAAAAGATTTTAGTGGTCGACGATTCCGTGGATACGGGCAATACGATGAGAGCGGTAAAAGAGGCGGTATCCTTCTTTTTTATCAATGAAGATAAAAAAATCAAGTGCGTTGCGTTAAATTACTTCAGGAAATGTCTGCCTGATACTAAACCAGATTTCTACCTTTGGGCGGATACGTCACTCAGTGGACCTTGGTCGAATGACTCAAAAGAAAATAAATTTTTTTTAGCAGAGTATAGTAAATATGTGGAGTTATAAATATCCTTGCATTCGTTTAAATGCTATGTGCATTTGAAGAAAAGGGATAGCCGAGGGCAGGGTAAGGGCCCGTCAAGAAATTAAATTTACGTTATGTTAATGTTACAAGAACTTAGCGAGCAAAGGCTCTGCTTTATTTGTAAAGTTAATTTATTGACGGGCCCTAAGGAGGATTTCTGACTAAAAATACCCCTTCCCCCCTTCAAAAAAGCATTTGAGAAGGGGTTCCCCAAAGATAATTTGCTTATGTCCGACAGGCTCCTAGTGTGTATTACGTTGTGCTAAATGATAATGGACAAAATACGTATTTCCTGCAGTCACACTCTAAACTCGAGGAATAGTAAGTTACGTAGTGTTTATCCCGCGTTTCGCACATGGTAAGGTGGTATTGTATTGTATCTTCTGTCAGATGCCAGTTCATTTATGACAGGTAGTACGGTGGTTGTGGATGGAGGAAGAACTTGCTGGTAGGGGTGAACTGGAGATCATGCATTAAATCAACGTTGTGCAATAAAGATGCAGGTGGATTATTTGTGTACAGAAATTATATCGACAGTTCAAAATATCCGATCTTAAAATTACATCTTCTGAAGTCTTGTGGCAAAAGAGGCAGAGTGTGTGAATTTGTGGAGATGGTGCTAAAATGAGAAACTTATTGAGAATAATTCGTAATATTATTAAAGTGTTACTGCCTGAGAGAGCATATTCTTTCTTTTTAAAAATATATTTTTCAACTCAGAGACAAGCTTATTACCAGGAAATAGATAAACGAGCCACTATCTTAATGACGAATATTATACGTCATGCAGATGAGATTTCTCCAGCAAGGTATGCTCCGTATGAAATTCATAATAAAAATGGCTATTATGGTGGCTCACATGTCTTAAAAGCTTACGCCGGATTTTCAGGGCAATATTTAATCAAAGCGTCTCTTCAGCATGGCATTTATTTTGGAACGGTTGGAGAGTGGTGGAGTACTGATATTGTTTTCCCAATATACTTGGTTTGGGGGGCACATCATAAAGAAGTTACAATGGAAAAAATACAAAAAGAAAGTTATATAATAGGATCGCCGTTTTTTTATGCAGAAAGTTTTTTTTCTTATGCAAAAATACAATCAGAAAAATTGCGTTTAGGGAAAAATTTGTTAGTATTTCCAATGCATTCTATTCCCAGAGTGAGAGTAGTTTACGATGTAGAGAAATTTATTTCTCATTTGCGGAAACTGAAGAATGAATTTGATAATATAAGGATTTGTCTGTACTATTCGGATATTCAAAAAAAAATTCATGAAAAATACTTGGAAAATGGTTTTGAATGTGTAACGGCGGGCCATAAATTTGATATAAATTTTCTTACAAGGCTGAAATCATTAATCATGATCAGCGATGCTACATTGTCGAATCGTGTGGGAAGTTATACGGGTTACAGTGTATATTTGAGAAAACCGCACAGATTATTTTGCGAAAGTTATGATTTTGAGCAAAGTAATTTATTTTCAAGAACACTTTTAGAAAAAATACAAGAAGAAAATAAAACAATTCAAGAAGATGAAGGATACCAAAAAATAAGGGAGATGTTTGCAGATAATACCTCTTTTAAATGTTTACCTGAACATGTCAATGCCGTTGACCCTTATTGGGGATTTTCAGAGGTGAAAACAAAAGAAGCCTTACGGGAGATATTTATGGAGGTGGAAAAAATATATTCTGAGGCAGGATTTATGCCTTATAGATAAGAAAGCCTGAAGTTTTTGAAAATCTAGTTTTGATAGTTTAGCAGTTGTACGGGCACTGCTGTCAACTTAAGGAATAGGATTATGGATATGCATAACAGTGATTAATTTGTATAACTTTTAAATTGACAAATGTGATTTTCGCGCTAAATTTTAAGAACCCATCTATTAGATTAGAAGGGCATCTTAAAATGGGATGGCGTGAAAACGATGAATAAAAAGCTTGG
>JAISSC010000129.1 GCA_031273305.1 Flavobacteriaceae bacterium | reverse complement strand
ACTGAACATTTTCATGCGCTAAGGCTACACGGTGAAATTCATCTAAGATATGGCGTAATTCTACGGAATTAGACTTTAAAAATTTCCGTCTTGCAGGGACGTTATAAAATAGATTTTTTATCAGAAAAGTGGAACCAATTGCTGTATTCACCGGGTTCTGAGAAATTATTTCTCCTCCTTCTATGACTATTTGGGTTCCTATTTCTTCGCCCTCTTTTTTAGTCTTTAGCTCTACCTGAGCCACTGCTGCAATGGAGGCTAAGGCTTCTCCTCTGAATCCTTTGGTGTGAATATGAAAAATGTCTTCGGTGGTTGATATTTTGGATGTGGCATGTCGCTCAAACGACATTCGGGCATCTGTAATGCTCATTCCTGTTCCGTTATCTACCACCTGAATTAAATTCCGTCCTGCTTCTTTAATGATTAATTGTATCTGTGTTGCATTTGCATCTATGGCGTTTTCCAACAACTCTTTTACTACAGAGGAAGGTCTTTGAACCACTTCTCCTGCGGCTATTTGGTTGGAAACATTATCTGAAAGTAAATGAATTATATCGGGCATAGATACAAAGTTATTAAAACTTTTGAAATTCCGGTATCTTAATTAACGACTTTAACCTGCTTAGACCCCTAAATCAGAAAAATAATAAATAGAGGCGGGCTAAAGTCAGGGGGAGATATTGATGAAAAATACCTGTCTGGGAGGTTGCTCTTTCCCGCAGGTCGATAATAAGTGTCGTCACCTGCGGGACTTGTCATTGTGTTGCTGCCGTCTGTCCGTAAGCTAAAGCATACTGGTTAATAAAGTGTCGTCCCTCCGGGACTTCCCTATTGCACAACAATTATAACGTGAAGACATCCAAATTTGGACGTCTCTACCTGAACGTCCTGATTTTGACTATGCGACACATATTTTGCACCACAAAAAGCATAAAACACTGACCATTACATAGTTACAAGATAAAACTCTTGATAGTGTCAAAGTAAGGAAATAGAGACTGCCTAAAGAATCAGACAATCTCTGTTTTGATTATTATTTTCTGTTTCCTAAGAATCTAAGTAAGAACAGGAACAGGTTGATGAAATCTAAGTATAGGGATAATGCTCCTAAGATGGCTCCTTTGGTATAGTTTTCGTTATCTGCATCTCCGATCTCGGCTCCGATCCTTTTAATTTTTTGGGTATCGTAAGCAATTAAACCTACAAACACCAAAACTCCGACTATGGAAATGATAAGGTGCAACATAGAATTACGCAGGAACCAGTTTACCACCGTTGCTAAAATAATCCCTATTAATGCCATAAACAGTATCTTCCCGATTTTAGTCAGGTCGGTTTTTGTGAAATATCCGTATGCACTCATAATAGCAAAAGTTCCTGCCGTTACAAAAAAAGTGGTAGCTATGGAACTTCCGGTATAAATTAAGAAGATAAATGAAAGGGTCATCCCGTTTATAAATGAATAAAATAAAAACACGGCAGTAGCCAGTCCCACAGTCATCCGGTTGATGGCAGAACTTAAACCGAATACTAAGGCAAGTTCTCCGATAAGTAAAGCATAAAACAGAAAAGTTCCTTTTCCTGTTATGGGGTCAAACATAAGTTCTAACACGCTGGGAGAATTAGCGCAGAAGTAGGCGGTAAATCCGGTAACTACCAGAGCTAAACTCATCCACATATAAACTTTGGATATAAAAGTAGCCTGTTGTTGTACAATAGCTTCCTGTCTTAAGGTATTTTCGTATTCTTGATATTCCATTTGTTATTATTTTTCGTTCACTAAATTTTTTCAAATATACAAAAAGTGAAATTAATTTACTGCAATCAAAAACTATTCCATATTTATTTTTGGTAATTTTGTTATTCTTATTGTTCTACCATTGAGGAATTTTATCTACACGTGTTTGGTGTCTTCCTCCTTCAAATTCGGTAGAAAGGAAAATATCAATGATTTCTTTGGCTAGTTCTTTTGCAATAAAGCGGGCAGGAATAGCTACTACATTGGAATTGTTATGCTGGCGGGTTAGTTTGGCTATGTCGGTTTGCCAGCAAAGGGCACAACGGATTCCTGCATGTTTGTTTGCGGTTATGGAAACTCCTTCTCCGCTTCCGCAGAAAAGAACGCCATAATCAAATTCTTTATTTTCGACAGCTATGGCTAACGGATGTACAAAATCCGGATAGTCGGTGCTTTCGGAAGAATAGGTTCCAAAATCATGAACCTGATGTCCCTTTTCGGTCAGGTATTTAAAAATGTAATTTTTATACTCAAATCCTGCGTGGTCTGCTGCTACTGCTATTCTCATGGTGTTAATGTTTTAAATTTTTGATATTAAATTTTTTATGCGTTGTAGACTTTCTTCTTTTCCTAATATTTCCATGATCACCGGAATGTCCGGGCCTTTTAATTCGCCTACCAGAGCCAGACGCAAGGGCTGCATTATTTTTCCGAAACCTAATCCGGATCTTTCTACAAACTCATGGAGATAATCGTGTAATTCTTTTTCTGTGAACTCAATAGATTGTAATCCTGAACTTAATTGAGAAAGGATATTTTGAGTATCTTCCTTTATCGTCTTTTTATAATTTTTTTCGTCATAAACAGAAGGAGCAATCCAGAAAAAGGCTCCGACTTCCCATATCTCTTTTACGAAATTTACGCGTTCCTTTAATAAACCTATGATTCTCGTATCTTTCTGATCATCAAATTCTATTCCCTTTTCTTTTAATAGTTGTCGGAAGGAGGGAAGCAACTCGGAAGTATCCGCTTTCAGTATATATTCATGGTTAAACCACCGGGCTTTTTCAGGATTAAATCGTGCTCCGGATTTGTGTACTTTTTCCAAATCAAATTCTTCTATCATTTCATCTAAAGACAAGATTTCCTTATTGTCAGAAGGAGACCATCCCAGTAAAGCCAACATATTTATAAAAGCCTGTGGAAGATAACCTTCTTCACGGTATCCTATGGAGGAAGTCCCCTCTTTTTCGTCTTTCCATGCAAGCGGAAATACCGGAAACCCGAACTTGTCACCGTCTCGTTTGCTTAATTTCCCTTTTCCTTCAGGTTTCAGGATTAGGGGCAGATGGGCAAATTCGGGAGCCTGCCATCCAAAGGCTTCATATAATAAAACATGCAGTGCCAGAGAAGGGAGCCATTCTTCACCCCGAATTACATGAGTGATCTCCATAGTATGATCGTCCACGATATTGGCAAAATGATACGTCGGCATTCCGTCGGTTTTCACCAAAACTTTATCATCCAAAGTGGAGGTGTCAATAGTGAAATTTCCCCGTATGATGTCCTTTAAGGCTAAAGTTCGGTGTGGAGGTATTTTGAAACGAATCACATAGGGAGTTCCGGTTGCTATTTTTTGTTTTACTTCTTCAGGGGTGAGGTTCAGGCTGTTATTCAGGGAATTTCGTATCTCGTGATTATAAGAAAATACTTTTCCTTTAGCTTCATAGTCTGCACGTAGTTTTTCCAATTCTTCCGGTGTATCAAAAGCTACATAGGCATAGTCTGTAGTCAGTATCTTTGTGATGTATTGGTCGTAAATATTTCTTCTTTCCGATTGCTTGTAAGGGGCAAAAGAACCTCCTTTTTCAGGGCTTTCATCCGGTTCCAGTCCGCACCATTTCAATGCTTCATGGATATAATTTTCCGCTTCTTCAACAAAACGGGTCTGGTCGGTGTCTTCTATCCGTAACAGGAACTTACCGTTGTTTTTTTTAGCAAATAAGTAGTTATATAAAGCGGTTCTTACTCCGCCGATGTGTAAATAGCCGGTAGGGCTGGGAGCAAATCGTACTCTGACTTCTGACATATTCAATGTTTTTCCGTACAAAAATAGTAAAGAAAAAAAGAAAAATGTCGGTTTGGTAAGAGTAATATTAACCTGATCCCATAAATAACATACTTTCTTGTCTAAGGAAGTTATTCAGATAAAAAACAGGAGACTATATCAGATATTCTCCTGTTTTGTTTATGGTTTAATTTGTATAAATCCGGTAGTTTTTTCTAGTTGTTTTCAGGTCTTAGCTTCCTGACCACAGCACCGGTTCTCCACATCTCGCTTTCACGGAGTGCTTTTAATTCTTCTTCCAGTTTTTCACGGTAATCCGGCTGGGAGTTAGAGTCAATAGAACGCTGAGCTTCATTTCCGGAGGCTACTTCTGCATATAATTTAGCGAATACCGGTTTGGTGGCATCGTGGAAAGGTGTCATCCAGTCTAATGCACCTCGTTGGGCAGTGGTAGAACAATTGGCATACATCCAGTCCATACCTTTTTCAGCAAATAGAGGCATTAATGATTGTGTCAATTCTTCCACTGTTTCGTTAAATGCCTCAGAAGGAGTATGTCCGTTTTCACGTAATACTTCATATTGAGCTAAAAGGATTCCCTGAATGGCTCCCATCAAGGTACCTCTTTCTCCGGTAAGGTCAGAATATACCTCACGTTTAAAATCAGTTTCAAATAAGTATCCTGATCCTACCCCGATTCCTAAAGCGATGGTTCTGTCTTTTGCATTTCCGGTAGCATCCTGATAAATGGCATAACTGGAATTTAATCCTCTGCCTTCAAGGAACATACGTCTTAAACTGGTTCCTGATCCTTTAGGAGCTACCAGAATTACGTCAATATCCGCCGGAGGAATAATTCCTGTGCGGTCGCTAAAAGTAATTCCGAATCCGTGTGAAAAATAAAGAGCTTTTCCTTTGGTCAGATAAGGTCTTAGTTTAGGCCAAATCTCAATTTGAGCTGCATCAGACAACAAATATTGAATGATGGTTCCTCTGGAAGCAGCTTCTTCTATTTCAAATAAGGTTTCTCCCGGAACCCAACCATCGGCAACGGCTTTATCCCAAGTCTTGCCTCCTTTACGTTGTCCTATTATTACATTAAAACCATTGTCACGTAAGTTTAGTGCCTGTCCCGGCCCTTGTACTCCGTATCCGATTACGGCAATGGTTTCGTTTTTTAAAGTTTCTCTAGCCTTTTCCAAAGGAAATTCTTCACGAGTAATTACATTTTCAGTTACTCCTCCAAAGTTCATTTTTGCCATAGTTATTGTGTATTTAATTTTTAATTACAGATTCTTTTATTTTTAATTCTGCCAGCATATCGCTTAGCCGTTCTATTTTAGAGGTATTAACCGCAATTCGTCCGGAACGGATAAACTGCAATACCTGAATGGTTTTACTCAGTTCCTTAAAAAGTGCCTGTGTATCTGCATAATGCCCTGTTTTTTGAATTACCACGCAAATTTCGTTAATTTCCAGTATTTGAGCATTGTATTTTCTAATTAAATTTTCAACCGAACCAATTTTTAAAAATTCGGAGGTCGATAATTTGTAAAGGGCAATTTCCTGATGTATTAATTCTGCATCCGTATTATAATAAGATTTTAATACATCTACACTTTTATCAATTTGTTTGGACACTTTTTCAATGGTTTCCTTATCACTCCAAACCGTGATGGTGAATTTGTGAATCCCCTCAATAGCAGAAGGAGATACGGAAAGAGTTTCTATATTCAGGAACCGTCGGGTAAATACGCTGGTGACCTGTCCTAACAAACCTACGGTGTTTTCTGAAAATATAGTTACGGTATATAATGTTTTATTTTCCATGATATTTTATTTTTTACAATAGATGACTACAAAGTCGTAATATTTATATAAACAATCTACTTCCCTAAATCCGGCGTTTTTTAACCAGTTTAGTTGTGTAGATAAGGGAGTTCTTTTATCCAGTTTTACTCTTTCATAAG
Source organism: Flavobacteriaceae bacterium (assembly GCA_031273305.1). Taxonomy (GTDB): domain Bacteria; phylum Bacteroidota; class Bacteroidia; order Flavobacteriales; family Weeksellaceae; genus Apibacter. Next base: position 5,419 of record JAISSC010000129.1, on the reverse strand, counting down.
CAGAATCAATTTCTTCTTGTGTCAGATCACTGCTTTCTACTTTATTTTTCCAGTGCTTTTCATAAAGACGGATAAAATAATCATCGTTCCCGGAAACTTGTTCTGCATTGATAAATATCCCGTCTTTTTTGAGCATGGAGTAAATAGAATTATAGAGCTTGATCTTATCCGGGTCTTCCAGATGATGGATTGCCAGAGAAGAAATTACAGCATCATACAAATTAGGAGTTGTATAAGTGGTAAAATCCTGACAAACAAATTGAACATTCGGATTATGGGCAAACCGTTCTTTGGCGACTTCCAGCATTTTTTCAGAGAGGTCTACCAGAGTAAGTCTGGCGTTCGGGTATTTCTGAAGTACAAAATCAGATAATAATCCTGTGCCGGCACCAATATCCAGAATTTCAGGTGAAGAGCCGTCGATTTCCAGATTTTCAACAGCCAGTTGATAAAAATCCTGAAAACAGGGAATTAATCGGGTTCTTTGTTTATCGTAGCGTTGAGCTATTGAATTGAATTTTGACCTTACCGACTCCATTTATACTTTTTTATGTTCTCCTAACAATATATTAGTCACACAAGTACCTGCCGGAACCATTGGATATACCATTCCTTTTAGTTCTACTTGTACGTCCAGTAAGTATGTTCCTTTATGATTTATCATTTCGGCAATAGCATCATCCAAATCTTCTCTTTTGTCGATACTTCCGGAGCCGATGTTGTAGGCTTTTGCAATAGCCGGGAAATCCGGATTTTTCATAATGGTTTCGGAATATCGTTCATCAAAGAATAATTCCTGCCACTGACGTACCATCCCCAGAAAGTGATTGTTCAAAATGATAATTTTAACGTCTATGCCATACTGCATAATGGTTCCCAGTTCCTGCATGGTCATTTGGAATCCTCCGTCGCCGACGAACAAACACACGGTACGATTCGGGTTGGCTATTTTAGCACCTATGGCAGCAGGAAGTCCGAATCCCATAGTTCCCAATCCTCCGGAAGTGACTACACTTCGGGTTTGATTGTATTTGAAATACCTAACCCCCATCATTTGGTTCTGTCCTACATCAGTGACCAATATTCCGTCATGGTTGGTAGCTTCGGAGACTTTCCGCACCACTTCTCCCATTTTTAATCCTCCTACATCCGGGAATACTTCGTCTTTTATCACGGCTTCGTATTCTTCCTTATCAAATTCTTTGAAGCTGTTTCTCCAGTCGGAATGATTGTTCTCGTTCAACAGTTTGGTAACTTCCGCAAGGGTAGTTTTGGCATCTCCCAATACTTTTACCGTAGTTTTAACATTTTTATCAATTTCCGCAGGGTCAATATCAAAGTGGATAACTTTAGCCTGTTTAGCGTAGGTTTCCAAATCTCCGGTTACCCGGTCGTCAAAACGCATACCGATGGCGATCAATACATCACATTCGTTGGTTTTCATGTTAGGAGCCACGTTTCCGTGCATTCCCAACATTCCTACGTTCAGAGGGTCATCGGAAGGTAAGGCGGAAAGCCCCAGCATGGTGGAAGCCGCAGGAATATCCGCTTTTTTCAGCATAGCCTTTAGTTCTTCCTCCGCACCGCTTAAGATAACTCCCTGCCCGACCAAAGCTAACGGTTTTTTTGCTGAGTTTATCAGATCGGCTGCTTTCTGAATATCTTCCTGAACTAAATCCGGTACGGGTTGGTAACTTCGGATAAAATTCATTTTCTGATAGGAATATTCAAACATTCCCTGTTGTGCATCTTTAGTGATGTCTATAACAACGGGACCTTTACGTCCGTTATCGGCAATATAAAAGGCTCTGGCTACAGCCCAGGGAATATCTTCCGCTCGTCGTACCTGATAAGCCCATTTGCAGATGGGTTTGGTAATTCCTACTACATCGGCTTCCTGAAAGGCATCACTTCCTAATAATCCGGATGATACCTGTCCGGTGAGGACGACCAGAGGAGTACTGTCTATCATGGCATCAGCTATTCCTGTTATGGTATTGGTTGCTCCCGGCCCGGAAGTGACCAATACGACTCCCGGTTTGTTTGATACGCGTGCATATCCCTGGGCAGCATGAGTGGCTGCCTGTTCGTGGCGAACTAGAATATGGTTTATTTTATCTTTATAATCATATAAAGCATCAAATACAGGCATAATCGCTCCTCCCGGATACCCGAAAATCGTATTTGTCCCTTCGTTGATCAAGGAACGAATCAAGGCTTCACTTCCTGAAATTTTGTTGTTATTCATGCTCTCTATTTTTGTTATAGTTATAGTTTTTTATTTAAGTATTCTGACAGCTCCTAAATCGGCAGAGCTTACCATGCTTGCATAGGCTTTTAATGCCTTTGAGATTTCACGTTCTCTTTCAGGTTTAAAAGCATTTTCTCCTTTGGAAAGTTCCTGCTCTCGCCGAAGTTCCAGTTCTTTATCCGGTATTTTCACATTAATAGACCTGTTGGGGATGTCTATCTCAATGATGTCTCCGTTTTCTACCAACCCGATGGATCCTCCTGCGGCGGCTTCCGGAGAAACATGCCCGATCGAAAGTCCTGAAGTTCCTCCTGAAAATCGTCCATCGGTGACCAAAGCACATTCTTTTCCTAAATGTCGTGATTTTATGTAAGAGGTGGGATAAAGCATCTCCTGCATTCCCGGACCTCCTTTGGGTCCTTCATGTGTGATTATCACTACATCTCCGGATTGTACATCTCCGTTCAGGATTCCCTCGCAGGCATCATCCTGAGACCGGAAGACTTTTGCCGTTCCTGAAAATTTAAATATGCTTTCGTCAACTCCGGCAGTTTTTACCACGCATCCGTTAAGGGCAATGTTTCCTTTTAAGATGGCTAATCCTCCGTCCTTAGTGTAGGCATGCTCCATACTTCGGATGCATCCGTCAGCCCGGTCTGTATCCAATGTGGGATAGGTGGAACTCTGGGAACCCATAACCAGATTATATTTATTTCCGGGTGCGGATCTGTACAGGTTCAGAGCTTCTTCCGAAGGATTTTCTTTTGTAATGTCATAATTTTCAATGGCTTCTGCAAGGCTCAGTCCGTCTACACGTTTAACCGAAGTATCAATCAGGTTACCTTTTGCCAGTTCAGCCATAATCCCCAGAATACCTCCGGCACGGTTCACATCCTGAATATGATATTTGGTGGTATTAGGCGCAACTTTACATAAACAGGGGGTTTTGCGGGATAAAGCATCAATATCGTCCATAGTAAAATCGACCTCTGCTTCATTGGCAACGGCTAACAGATGTAATATCGTATTGGTGGAACCTCCCATAGCAATATCCAAAGTCATGGAGTTTAAGAAGGCTTGTTTGGTGGCAATTTTTCTCGGAAGTACGGAATCATCACCGTCCCGGTAATATGCATAGGCATTTTTTACGATACGTTCAGCGGCGTCTTTAAATAATTTTTTCCGATTGGCATGGGTGGCTACCACAGTTCCATTTCCGGGAAGTGCCAGTCCGATGGCTTCATTCAGGCAATTCATGGAATTGGCGGTAAACATTCCTGAACAGGAACCGCAGGTAGGGCAGGCTAACCGTTCTACGGCATTTATTTCTTTATCTGATACGGCAGGGTCTGCAGACCTTATCATGGCATCAATTAAATCCAGATGCTGGTTATTGTATTCTCCTGCTTCCATAGGTCCTCCGGAAACAAAGATAGCCGGAATATTTAATCGCATGGCAGCCATTAGCATTCCGGGAGTGATTTTATCGCAATTACTGATGCATATCATGGCATCTGCTTTATGGGCATTTACCATGTATTCGACGCTGTCTGCAATCAAATCCCGTGATGGCAGGGAATATAACATTCCATCGTGCCCCATGGCAATTCCGTCGTCTATGGCAATAGTATTAAATTCGGCTGCAAAACAGCCTTGTTTTTCTATTTCTGATTTAACGAATTGTCCTATTTCATGTAAATGTACATGTCCCGGCACGAATTGGGTGAAAGAGTTAACAATGGCAATCAGGGGTTTTCCCATTTGTTCTTCTTTCATTCCGTTGGCTCTCCAAAGTGCTCTTGCTCCGGCCATTCTCCGACCTTGTGTACTGGTATGACTTCGTAACTGTTTTTTCATCATGGTGTTGTTTATAAATAAAAAGCCCTTTCTCAAATTCAGAGAAAGGGTTTTTAAGATATATTTTAAACTACATAATAAAATACTAATAACCTTTCTCTCTTACATGGTAATGACCAGAAGATTCAGAATGATTATTGTGTTGTAGTTGTAAATAGACATTATTTTTAATTAAGTTTCTATAATTTACCGGTCAAATTTAAAACAGTTTTTTGTTATATCCAAATATTTTTTTAATAAATATTTTAAAGTTATGGGTAAAAGAATGTTATTTACTGTTAAAAATATAAAAAAGTAATAGATTATTTGCGTTTCACAGGGTTGTAAAATTCACAATTTTATAAATATCGCCCTGATTATCCCTTGAAATTTAAATAATATGAATCATTGGGGTTGAATTATTGTTAAATTGGTAAAAAATAAATCAGGATTTTTATTCTGTTTGATAGGCACCAGTTCAATTGAAATATAACATAAAAAAGACAAGAATGGGTAAATCTTGTCTTTTTATTAAATAATATCGGTTAAATTTTTTTGATGTAATCCACGATCCAGCTCCCTACTTCGGAAGTGGAATATGCTTTTTCACCAGAGGCAATATCTTCGGTCACTACTTTTGCTTCCATAGATGCATCTACTGCTTTCCGTATCAAAGTTCCTTCTTCTTTCAGGTTAAAGGCATATTCAAACATTAAGGCAACAGATAGGATAGTAGCTAACGGATTGGCAATATTTTTACCGGCAGCCTGCGGATAAGAACCGTGAATAGGCTCAAATACGGAAGTGTGAATACCGATGGAGGCGGATGGGAGCATTCCCAGTGAGCCTGTAATTACGGAGGCTTCATCGGTGAGGATGTCTCCGAACAGGTTTTCAGTAACCAGAACATCGAAACGTTTAGGCCACTGAATGATCTGCATAGCAGCGTTATCCACGAACATATATTCGGTTTCAATATGCGGATAGTCTTTTTCTATTTCCTGTGCTACCTGTCTCCATAGTCGGGAAGTACAAAGTACATTGGCTTTATCTACAACGGTCAGTTTTTTATTTCTTTGTTCAGCCAGTTTATAGGCTAATTTTACGATTCTTTCTACTTCTTCACGGGTATATACGCAGGTATCGTAGGCGGTATCTCCGTCTTCGCTTCTTCCTTGCGGTCGACCGAAATACAGTCCTCCGGTCAATTCTCGGATGCACATAAAGTCGGCTCCTTCTACCAGATCAGAACGTAAAGGGGATTTGTGTATCAGGGAAGGAAAGGTGTTGATGGGACGAAGATTGGCATATAATCCCAAGTCTTTCCTCATT
>JAISSC010000115.1 GCA_031273305.1 Flavobacteriaceae bacterium | reverse complement strand
TATTGAGCCAGCAAATTCAACATATCTATTCTGGGTAACTTCTCAAAAGAAGATTTAAAATAAGTATAAAACCACTTTTCACTTACATTTCCCCTTACTTTTTGTCTCAAATGTTCCTGAAAATAGATAATATCCAACCCCTTCCACTGAGAAATATCAGGATTTGAGGATGAAAAATCTTGTAAAAAGGTATTTGAAACCTCCTTTTTTAGTTGCCCAAAGAGTATTTCTTCCTGATTCATCATTTGTAAAATAATTGTATGTGACTGATAATCATAATAGATTTTTTGTAAAACTCTTTTATTGTTTTACAAAAATAATACAACCATTAGAAACATACAACATGATTATCTGACCTATATTCGCATTTGTAAACTTATACAAAAATAATTAAAATTTAAACACAATGAAAAAAACCATTCTAAACATTGCAGCTGTTGCTGTTATCGCTACAACTTCTTTCATCGCATGTGACAAAAAACAAGCTACTGATGCTGAAGCTACTGTAGATTCTACTGCTACTGCTGTAGATTCTACTGCTACTGAAGAAGCTACTGCTACTGTTGATTCTGCTGCTGCTCCGGCTGCTGCTGATTCTGCTACTGCTGCTCCAGCTAAAGTTGAAGAAGCAAAATAATTATTGTTTAAACGCAAATAATAATTTATCAATAAAAAGGCTGTCTGATTTTTAGATAGCCTTTATTGATTTTGAACATTGGGTTAAACAGTGGTTAAACTTAACGTTCAATAAATTGAAATCAGTATTTAATGGATGTCTACAAGAACCTACAACACTAACTAAACAAATAAAGACAGCATTCTATTTCCAAAATCAAAAAAATGTTTTATCGGCATTGTATATATGAATTGAGTAGGTGACCAACTACCTCCTAATGGCAAACCAATAAATAATATTATAAATCTAGTAAAAAAATAAACCTTATTAGGAACATTAAGATTTATTGACTTAAAGAACCCCATATTTGGATTTACATTAATCAAAGTGAATATAGTTATTATGTTAGTCAACCAGAACCATCTAACATAATCAATTGCTATTAACGATATTAAAATAATAACGAAATACTGACACAATAAAAATGTAAAAATATATTTTGATTTCTGTTGAAAATTTTTATTCAAATAAATCAACATATATAAAAAGATTAAAACTGTATTAATAAAAAAACCTAAGAGATAAATTGGATTATCTCTGAAAATAGCAATTTTCCATATAATAACTTCATCAGTAGAATTAAATGTCCAGTATAATTTACTTATTCTCTCTAAACAAACACCTGTTTTATCGGAATAAATATCCCCGAAAATCCTCCAACTATCAATAATAACATTTTCATCAACATCTTGACCATCAAAATAAAGCCCCATTAATAAAAAAACAATAAAGGAAGGAAATAATAAAACTATCTTTTTTATATTTTCCATGCTAAAACTATTTACATTAAGCAAATAGAGCATCGGGAAAAAAGTAAAAAGAAAATATGCTTCATGAGTAAGGATCATAAAAATACTCATTAAATTTATTACAACAAGTTTAGTATTAATATTGTTAATCTTATTTATGACATACATTTGCAAAACAAAAAATACTATGAAAAATATGTCTATGAAAAGAAACATCTCAAATGCTATAACATTTAAAAGCATAAAACTTCCAAATAATATATAAGGCTCAAGTCTATGCTTATAAAATGCTTTTATAATTAAATAAAATAAAATTACTATTGTAATAACTGTGAAGACTAATTGTAATTTAAACGGATTTATGAATGTATTTTTTGCAAAAAAATGCAGAATACTTCCGAATAATCCTCTCCTGATCAGTCCTCCTTCGTAATTAATATAAAAAGCCGTTACAATAAGGAGCTTAGAGTTAAAATAATTCAGGAACTTAAGTATAACTTCTATCAGAATAATAACATAAACAAATAAACAAATTTTTTTTATCATAACTTTAACCCTATTTACATGATGAACAGATGACAAATATAAAAAAATTTAGCTTTTAAATATCACCATTTATTATCGTAGATTCAACGAATATATTTTTTTGCTCTTTTTTATTTGCAATTTAAAAAAATTATTATAATTTAGCAACCGAAAAATTAAGTAATTAAAAAACTATAGAAATGTCATTATTTACAAACATAATTAGCATTATTCTGATTCTGGGGCAACCTCAGGGTGAGTAGTGCTTATGCTGTAAATTACACAAAATATAAAAGCCTTTCTCACCTGACGAGAAAGGTTTTTTTAATTTTTAAACTGAAAAATAAAATATAAAGATGGATAAATTATTTATTTTCGACACTACATTGAGGGATGGAGAACAGGTTCCGGGATGTCAATTGAATACGATTGAGAAAATTGAAATAGCCAAAGCATTGGAAGAACTGGGAGTAGATGTGATAGAAGCCGGATTTCCCGTTTCAAGTCCCGGAGATTTCAATTCCGTAATGGAAATATCCAAAGCTGTTACCTGGCCGACCATCTGCGCCCTGACACGAGCAGTTGAAAAAGACATAGAAACAGCCGCCGAAGCACTCAAATATGCCAAGAAAAAAAGAATCCATACCGGAATCGGTACTTCCGATTTCCATATAAAATATAAATTTAACTCCACTCAGGAAGAAATAATTAAACGAGCGGCAGCAGCAACAGCCTATGCTAAAAAATTCGTTGAAGATATAGAATTTTACGCAGAAGACGCCGGAAGAACCGATAACGAATATCTGGCAAAAGTAGTTCAGGCAGTAGTAAATGCCGGAGCCACCGTAGTAAATATCCCGGACACTACCGGATATTGTTTGCCCACAGAATACGGAGCAAAAATAAAATACCTGTTAGAGCATGTGGATATGAAAAATGCCATACTATCCACCCATTGCCATCAGGATTTAGGAATGGCTACTGCCAATTCACTGATGGGGGTAATAAATGGAGCACGTCAGGTAGAGGTAACCATTAACGGAATCGGAGAACGTGCCGGAAATACCTCTTTAGAGGAAGTAGTTATGGCTATTAAAAGTCATAAAGAATTAAATCTGGAGACCAACATCAATACACAAAAAATTTACCCATTAAGCAAAATGGTATCCAACCTGATGAATATGCCTGTGCAGCCGAACAAAGCAATCGTAGGTCGTAATGCCTTCGCACACTCTTCAGGAATCCATCAGGACGGAGTATTAAAAAACCTGTCCACCTATGAGATAATAGACCCAAAAGAAGTAGGAATAGACGACAACTCCATTGTACTCACTGCACGAAGCGGACGCCACGCCTTAAAAAGCAGATTGAACTTATTAGGAATCAAAGTAGACGCAAACGAACTAAGTGAGATATATGGGAAGTTTCTGGAATTGGCAGACAGAAAAAAAGATATTAACGACGATGACCTGTTGATATTAGCCGGAAAAGAAGCCAATGGAAGCAGCCGCATAAAGTTGGATTATCTTCAGGTAACCTCCGGAAAAGAAGTACGTTGCGTAGCCGTAGTGACTTTAGACATCTCCGGAGAAAAATTCACCGCTACCTCTTTCGGAAACGGTCCGGTAGATGCCGCCATTAATGCGGTCAGGGAGATATTAAAAAGACAAGTAACCATTCATGAGTTTTTAATTCAGGCAATTAACAAAGGAAGCGATGATTTGGGAAAAGTACATATGCAGGTAGAACACAACGGAGTTAATTACTACGGATTCTCTGCTAATACCGATATTATTGCAGCCTCCGTAGAAGCCTTTATTAATGCAGTGAATAAATTCCCGGTATAAATAAAATAAAACAAGTATAAAAAATTCCATAAAATAGAAATTAAGAATATGAAGACACTATTTGACAAAATTTGGGATGCCCACACCGTAACCTCTATACAAAATGGTCCAACCCAGTTGTATATAGACAGGCATTTTTGTCACGAAGTTACCAGCCCTCAGGCATTTAACGGACTTAGAGAACGAAAATTGAAGGTATTCAGACCTGAACAAACTACATTAACCGCCGACCATAATACCCCTACCTGCAATCAGGATCAACCGGTAAAAGACCCAATTTCAAAAAACCAGTTGGATACCTTATCCCGGAATGCAAAAGAATTTGGTCTTACCTTATATGCATTAGGAAATGAAAGAAACGGAGTAGTTCATATCATAGGCCCTGAAAACGGATATACCCAACCGGGAATGACCATCGTATGCGGAGACAGCCATACCTCTACTCATGGAGCCTTCGGTGCTATTGCTTTCGGAATAGGAACCAGTGAAGTAGAAATGGTATTAGCCACCCAATGCATACTCCAATCACGCCCAAAAACAATGAGAATCACCTTTAACGGGAAATTAGGAGAAGGAGTTACCGCTAAAGACCTTGCCCTGTATATGATCTCTGAACTCACTACCGGAGGAGCTACCGGATATTTCGTAGAATACGCAGGAGAAGCGATAAGAAACCTGAACATAGAACAAAGAATGACCCTTTGCAACCTAAGTATCGAAATGGGAGCACGGGGAGGACTAATTGCACCCGACGAAACCACCTTTGAATATCTAAAAGGAAAAGATTTTGCTCCGAAAGGGGAAAACTGGGAAAAAGCCGTTGCTTACTGGAAAACCCTGAAAACAGACGAAGGAGCCAAATTCGATAAAGAATACGTATTTGATGCCGGCAAGATAGAACCTATGGTTACTTACGGAACCAATCCGGGAATGGGAGTATTCATAAGCGGAACTATTCCTACACTGGAGGGATTAGATGAAACCGGACAAATATCTTTTAAAAAATCTTTAGACTATATGGGCTTCCGACCGGGAGAAAAGATGGAGGGGAAACCGATCGATTATGTTTTTCTGGGAAGTTGTACCAACGGAAGAATCGAAGATTTCCGAACCTTTGCCAACTTTGTAAAAGGAAAGAAAAAAGCAGATAACATTACGGCTTGGTTAGTACCGGGAAGCCATCGTGTAGAGCAACAACTTAAAGATGAGGGATTATACCAGATATTAACCGATGCAGGATTTGAAGTCCGTCAACCCGGATGTTCTGCCTGTCTGGCGATGAATGACGATAAGGTTCCTGCCGGAAAATATGCGGTTTCCACAACCAACCGAAACTTTGAAGGACGACAAGGGCCGGGAGCACGAACCATACTGGCAAGTCCTTTAGTAGCTGCTGCCGCCGCTGTAACAGGAAAAATAACCGACCCAAGAAAATTGAACTAACCAAGTAAAAATCAAAAAAGTAAAAAATGGAAAAATTTCAGACACTAACCTCCACTTGTGTTCCCCTTCCCATAGAAAATGTAGACACAGACCAAATCATACCTGCCCGATTTTTAAAAGCAACCGACAAAGAAGGATTCGGAGATAATCTGTTTGCAGACTGGAGATACGACAAAGAAGGAAATCCAAAACCGGATTTTATCCTGAACAATCCCATATACAAAGGAACCATTCTCGTAGCCGGGAAAAACTTCGGAAGCGGGTCTAGCAGGGAGCATGCCGCATGGGCAGTAACCGGATATGGGTTTCGGGCTGTAGTATCCAGCTATTTTGCGGATATATTCAAAAATAACTCTTTAAATAACGGACTTCTACCGGTGGTAGTCAGCCCGGAATTTTTATCCGAGCTATTTGAAAACATACATTCCAATCCTCAAAACACGGTTACCATTGACTTGGAGAATCAAACCATTACCAACAATGCCACAGGAAATTCGGAAACATTTGAGATCAATACCTATAAAAAAGAATGCCTGCAAAAAGGATTGGATGATATAGATTACCTGTTGTCCAAAAAAGATAAAATAGAAGAATATGAAAAAAACAGGATGTATTTTGGCTCATAACTGTTAAAAACACTTTTGCTTATGATAGAGATTATGGATACTACTCTCCGCGATGGAGAACAGACTTCGGGGGTTTCCTTTTCCCTGCAGGAGAAGCTCAGTATAACGCGTCTCCTGATAGAGATGGGAATAAACCGACTGGAAATTGCTTCTGCAAAAGTGTCTGAGGGTGAATTTCTTACCGTTCAGAAAATAGCAAATTGGGCAAAAGGGGCAGGACATCTGGAAAAACTGGAAATATTAGGATTTGTCGATAACGGAATTTCTCTGGATTGGATACAATCCGCAGGATGTAAAACCATAAATCTCCTGACCAAAGGCTCCCTGAAACATGTAACCGAGCAACTACGCAAAACTCCCGAGCAACACCTTGCCGATATTACGAGGGATATTAATCGGGCGCAGTCTATGGGAATAACCGTAAACATTTATCTGGAAGACTGGTCTAATGGTATGCGAAACTCTCCGGATTATGTGTTTTTTATGCTTGACGAACTAAAAAATCTCCCCATAAAACGCTTTATGTTACCTGATACATTAGGAGTTCTAAATCCTAATAACACTAAGGAATTTTGTACGGAAGTATTAACCCGATACCCCGACAATCATTTTGATTTTCATGCCCATAATGACTACGACCTTGCGGTAGCCAATGTTATGGCTGCCGTAGAAGCAGGAATTCACGGAGTTCATGTTACCATGAACGGTCTGGGAGAAAGAGCAGGAAACGCCCCTTTACCAAGTGTTATTGCCGTACTTCACGATCAGATGAAAATAAGAACCTCCATAAAGGAAGATATGCTCAACAAGGTAAGCCGGGTTGTGGAAACCTACTCCGGACAAAACATATCCTCCAATCAACCGATTATAGGGGAAAATGTTTTTACTCAAACCGCAGGAATCCATGCAGACGGAGACAATAAAAACAATCTGTATTACAATGAATTATATCCGGATAGATTCGGCAGGGTGCGGGAATATGCCTTAGGGAAATTATCAGGCAAAGCTAATATTAAGAAAAATATTGAAGCTCTGGGTATCGAACTGGATGAAAAAGACATGATAAAGGTTACCAATCGGGTTATCGAATTAGGAGACCGAAAAGAGATCATCACTCAGGAAGACCTCCCTTTCATTATTTCAGACGTTCTCAATACCAATGAAAACGAAAAAAAGGTAAAGATTCTTTCCTATTCTCTTGTGCTTAGTAAAGGTCTCCACCCTACTGCAACCATTCAAATGGAAATTGATGGAAAAATATATGAACAAACCGCTTCCGGCGACGGACAATATCATGCTTTCTCACAAGCTCTGGATGCGATATACAAAAAATTAAACAAATCCAGACCCGTTTTAACTAATTACAAGGTAATCATCCCTCCGGGAGGAAAAACAGATGCTCTGGTTCAGACTGTTATCTCATGGAATTTTAATGGAACCGAATTTAAAACACGCGGACTGGATGCCGACCAAACGGAAGCAGCCATTAAAGCAACCGAAAAAATGTTAAACATAATTGAAGTAATGTAACCCTAATTAAAAAATAACTTATCAAACATGAAATTAAACATAGCAGTACTTCCCGGTGACGGTATCGGACCGGAAATCATAGCTCAGGCTTTGAAAGTAGCCCAAACCGTATGTGAAAAATTCAATCATGAACTTTCCTACAAAGAGGCTTTGGTAGGAGCCATAGCCATAGACAAAACCGGAAATCCGTATCCTCAGGAAACCCATGAATTATGCATGGCTTCCGATGCCGTACTATTCGGTGCCATCGGAGACCCTAAATACGACAACGATCCCTCTGCCAAAGTCCGCCCGGAACAAGGAC
>JAISSC010000094.1 GCA_031273305.1 Flavobacteriaceae bacterium | reverse complement strand
CAGGCGTAGATTAAGGACGTTTATTTATTCGTTCGTGGTTGAACATCCCATTCGGGATGTTAGCTCGGTAGAATGAACAATCCACCCACCCATAACGGCGTTCCGTAGGAATGCAACATCTTTCATCATATTCCAACCAAAAAAATTATAATGGCTTATCCCGAACTCACGTTAATTTTTACAATTTATTAACCTTATTGAATTAAAACAGGATTTATCAGACGATTTCAAAATGATATAAAAGCAGGAAAAATACGTCAAGAAATTATTATATTGATTTTTTATAGCACAATAAAATATAACTATTGTAAAATAATGATAGTTCGGCTTTATACTGCGTATCTTTGCAAAAGAAAAAACATCGCTATGAATTTCTTAAAAAAAATAGTTAGTTTGGAAAATATATTGATGTATTCAGTATTTATCCTATTATTATTATTATTTTTAAAGTAAAGGATTATTCATAATTTAACAGCTAAGATATAACAGCTAAAAATCCGCGGGGCATTATAAAAAAGTTGCTCAAAGTACTAAAAACAATAACTTGTAATTATTATCAGTCTAATACAATAACGAGCGACTTAGGAACAAGTTACGAATTAGAACCTTTTCTTTAAAATTCTTTTCAAATAACAATTAACAGGTATATTTCATATATACTATTAAAAATCAAATTACAATGGAAAAAGTTTATTTTATTTTATTGATGACGATTTTATGTGCTTTACCTTCAACAGCACAAGTAGCTGTTGGCGGACAGAGACCGGAACCGGGAACTATTATAGATTTGAACAGCCCTAACAGTGACAATAACCGTACGAGAGGTGGCTTGTTGCTGTCGAATGTGACATTAACAGACTTAGCGGATATTCCCACTTCTTTTCCGGGTATAACGTCAGCGAATAAGAATACTACAGAGATTAAAAAAGCATTGACAGGTATGATGATTTGGAACATCGGTAATGCCAGTATCAAGAAAGGTGTCTATATCTGGGACAGTGAAAAATGGGTTTACATTGGTGGCTGAGACCGGCGGCATCATCTTTATACTATAAAATCAAATTAAATAACAATGAAAAAAGTTTATTTTATCTTATTGATAACGATTTTCTGTGCTTTGCCTGCAGCAGCGCAAATAGCTGTTGGCGGGTCGAAACCGGCATATGGGGCTATCCTTGATTTGAACAGCCCTAACCATGACCGTAACGTTGCCCGTACCATCGGTGGCTTGTTGCTGTCGAATATATGGTTGGATAAAGTGACCCATATTCCCGGAGGAGAAAGGTTTGTTGGCATTCCAAATGAATTAGGTGAAAAAGAAGAACTAAGGGGTATGGTGGTTTGGAACATTAACCCGAGTATTGAAGGCGGTAATGGCATGGGACCCTATGTTTGGGACGGCGATAACTGGAAATATCTTGGTACCGTAGAGACTAATAATATTGGTCGTATGGCTTATATTGAAGGTTCCACTGTTGACGCTCCCATTGTCGGCTGGTATTATTTTATGACTTACAATCTGGGTGCCGAGAATAAGAGCATAGATGAACAAAAGACGTTTAAAAGCGACGGCAGCAATGGTTTTCCCGTTGTCTATACGAACACGAACGCAGCTAATGCTGCTAAATACACTCCTATTTACGGAAGTTTGTACCAGTGGGGACGTAGAGAAGACGGACACCAAAACGTGTGGAGTAGTTTATATGATGGTCAGGTTCCGGAAGATGATTTTAAAACTCCTAATGGCAAGGAGTGGACTGATAAGTTTGTAATTACCGACAACGTTACCGGTGATTGGATTGCAGGGGCTTCCAAGACTAACAGAAAAAGGGGACGTTGGGGAGGACGTGATAATAATCCGAATGAGAATGATGTTAGTTTTTATAATAGATGGAATTCCAAAGGTGCTAACGACCCTTGCCCCGATGATTTTCGCGTGCCGATGATGGAAGAGTGGGCAGGTACTTTAATGGGCAAGACTAATGGCTATAATTGGAGTTATGGTGCTGAAAGTGATACTAATCTAAATTACTACGGAGCTAACAGATGGGAGTACTACAATAACTCCGACGGCACTATCGGTTGGTTGGTTTATCCTCCTAAAGAAGAAAATATTGGAAAGGCTCCGCAGAAAAATAGTAATTTTTATGCTCCCAATCCTACACTTTTCTTTCCCGCAGCAGGGTTCCGTGGAGGTTCCTATTATGAAGATTTTTATAATGGCGATCATGGTTGGGGAGCTAGCAATTTGGGTCATATTAATAAATTGGGAAGGAACGGAGCCGGCCACTACTGGAGCGGTACAACGTCTGCTATATCTGAGTTTTCGTATGGCATACGCCTCTACCTTACTGTAAACTCATCAGGTAATACCATTTTCAGTGTGATCTCCGTCAGTGTCCCTCGTGCCACAGCCTTTAGTGTGCGTTGTATTAAATATAAAAATCTATCAACACCATAAAGATTTATCCTTCAGAATAAAGTTTACATATAAGTTAGACTTGTTCTGGTAGGCGTGGCAATCTTGTAACAAGGTTGTCACGTTTTTGTTGTTAAGGAGGACACGTTGAGAGGTATCGTCTTGCAATAATTAATTTTATACCTTTGTTCAATAAATATTAAGTCAGATAAATATAAAATATAAAATGGACAAAGCATATCAATATCAGCAGGAACATAAGCAACGTTTTGTAGATGAACTTATAGAATTACTGAAAATACCCTCTATCAGTGCGGATTCTGCCTATTCTAAAGATATTTTTCGTTGTGCGGAAAGCATTGCGGAGAATTTTAAGGGATCGGGGTTGGATAAGGTAGAAGTATGTCAAACCAAAGGGAATCCTGTCGTGTATGGAGAAAAAATAATTAATGCTTCCCTGCCGACAATATTGGTCTATGGACATTATGATGTGCAACCTGCAGACCCTTTGGAGCTATGGGAGACCAAGCCGTTTGAACCCGTAATTAAAAAGACGGAACTTCACCCGGATGGGGCTATTTTCGCACGCGGGTCTGCGGATGATAAAGGGCAGTTCTTTATGCATGTGAAGGCGTTGGAATCATTGATAAAAACAGGTTCTTTACCTTGTAATGTAAAGGTTATCATAGAAGGAGAAGAAGAGATCGCTTCCGTAAATCTGGAAGGATTCCTGAGAGAAAATAAAGATAAACTCTCTTGTGATGTGATCCTAATATCCGATACTCATGTTTTTTCCATGCAGCAGCCTACGGTAACGACCGGATTGAGAGGATTAAGCTATGTGGAAGTGAAGGTGGAAGGACCTAATCGGGATTTGCATTCCGGCTTATATGGAGGAGCGGTTCCCAATCCTGTTATTATTTTATCCGAGATGATCGCTTCCTTGAAGGATGATAACGGAAAAATTACCATTAAGGGATTTTATGATAAGGTAGAAGAACTGTCGCCCGAAGACCGCAAAGAACTGAATAAACTTCCTTTTAATGAAGAAACCTTTAAAAATTCCATAGGCTTAAGAAGTACGGAAGGAGAAGAAGGATACAATTCTCTGGAGAGGACTTCCATCCGTCCTGCTTTGGATGTCAACGGAATTTGGGGAGGATATACGGGGGAAGGAGCAAAAACGGTGATACCCTCCACAGCACATGCCAAAATATCCATGAGGCTGGTTCCCGACCAGAATCCGGAGGAGATCACCCGGTTATTTACAGAACATTTTTTATCCATAGCCCCCGAAAGTGTAAAAGTAACGGTTACTCCTTATCATGGAGGAAAAGCCTATGTACTTCCCTCTTCCGATCCGGGATATATTGCAGCAAAAAAAGCGATGGAAAAAACCTTTGGAAAAGAAACCTTAGCTTACCGAACCGGCGGAAGCATTCCTATTGTTTCCCTGTTTGAAGATGTTTTAGGTGCGAAATCCGTATTGATGGGTTTTGGTCTGGATTCGGATGCCATCCACTCGCCTAATGAACATTACGGATTATTTAATTTCTATAAAGGGATAGAAACTATACCCTACTTTTTTCAGTATTATGTAGAAAACGCAAGATAAGATTTGTTGAAAGCACAATGTATATACAATAAAAGTAGGGACGTTCCTGCGTGAGCGTCCAATTGACGTTCCTGCGTGGGCGTCCAATATGAATAACCCCCAATAACAGTAGGGACGTTCCTGCGTGAGCGTCCAATTTCCGCAACGTCATTCAATGGTCTTAAAAACATGTTTTTCGTCATGTCTCGATTGTAATTATCAAAAAATTAGTTTATATTTGTTAGAGAATAATAACATTCACGGCAAATAAACTTAATTAACTCTTATAAAAAAGTAAAACTTTTATCTCTCTTTGATGTTCTAAATTCGGAAAGGTATAAAAAAACGTTTGTGTGTATACGCATAAGGGAACGTATTTTAGATAAAGAATACCTGCTTTACTTATTTTTTGTAGTGAGGCGGGGTTTATTGTGTTCGATAAGTATCTTTTCCGGTAACAATTAAGGCGGGATAATTATTATTAATACTATAAAAATTAATTAAGTTACAATGAAAAGAGTTTATTTTATCTTATTGATGACAGTTTTATGCGCTTTCTCTGTTGAGGCGCAGGTAGCCATTGGAGCATCGGAACCGAAAAGAGGTACTATCCTCGATTTAAATCCCGGAGGCAAGCCTAACCGTACCAGAGGCGGCTTGTTGCTGTCGAATGTGAAGTTGGAGAAACGTACTCATATTCCGGGAGGAAATGAATTTATCGGTATTGCAAATGAACAGGATGTAAATCAGGAACTTGCAGGTATGGTTGTTTGGAATACTAACGTCACTAAGGTAGATTTTCCTGATGGTGCAGGAGCCTATGTATGGGATGGCGATAACTGGATATACCTTCGCAAAGGTAGCGGCGGCGGTAATGGTGGCGGCAGCGGTGGTGGTGGAAGCGGCGGAGGCGGTGAAGCTGACAGCTTACCTAAAGTTATAATTACTTATACGGTTTATTGCGGGGGAGTTACATTCACGATCACAAGACCTGCTACCGGCTGGACTGATGCCGAATGGAATATGCTTAATCCTGCTAACAGTAATGTGTTTGCTCTCCTTAGCGGGAACCTCGTCACCGGAACATGGAAAAAAGAGAGTTCTACCTCATATTCTTATACTATCGTAAACCCTTCGACTGTTTCACAAACGGCAACGATCACCGTAGCCGGAGTTATTAACAATAAAACCATTGAAACCGAAACCAAGTCGGTATCTGTTCCTGGAAATAGTGGAATTGGAAACAGCAATTTCAAAATATCGGGAATAGATTGTTTTGATGTCAGACAAACCGGAGACCTGACCGGTCGGATACAGGCAGATTTCACAAAAACCTATGATTATGTTTTGAGCGGAGCCCCTCCATCAGGCGCATATATTTCAGTGGTAGACTGGTCTTATACCAATCCGATGGATGCTGTTGAAAGTTTTACTCCGTCAAATGCAGGAGGATCGCACAAGGTAACGGTAAAATTCAGTCAAAGTTTGTTGACAAAGTTGGCAGGTAATAAGGCAGGAATTTCAGTTGTAATTACGGCTACGGTGTTGGTTAAAGGCTCACAATCCTGCTCCGGTGGCGAAATTTATACGGTATCATTTCCAATAAGTATCAGAGATGCCGATTGTTGCGGTACGGCTGTTGATTACGAGGGACATATATATACTGCCAAGAGGTTTGGAACACAATGCTGGATGACACAAAACCTAAGGTCTGTGCTGGACAATAAAGGTAATCTAATTGACCCCAGTAATGGCACTAGCTGGATAGACTTTATCACTATGAATCCGGGGTTGCATCAGGACGGTGGACTTAAAGGTCGTACGGCTATAATAATGAAGTGGGACTACGCCAATAAGAAGATCAAATATGATTTGGGTGATTTGGTAAGCACATCATATGCAACTCCCGCATACTATGAAAACGGTAATAAGGTGACACTTTCTTTGGAAGAATATGCTAACAAGTTTGGGTTTCTGTATACTTCTCAAACGGTAGTAAATAATAGTAATATATGTCCTGATGGATGGCGGGTACCATCAAGAGAGGAGGTTAATATACTATCGGCTTATTTAGGTACTGATGCCTCAAAGAAGATCAGAGCCAATAATTTTAAGTATAATGCCCAAAATAGAAATTCCCCGACTTCTTATCTTCTTTGGGATGGATATGATCCCGGTCATCCCAATAATTCCGGTTTTAATCTTTTACCTATAGGTTTAATTGATAAAGATTCCAATCTCAATTTGAACAGGTCGGCATATTTTAATCTTTATGGAGGTTTCTGGACCAGAACCAGAGTTAGCGAACTTGACCCATATATTAAAGCGCATCTAGTTCAAGAACCGTCCAGATCATATATAAATGGTTCATACTCCACTGGGGGTGCTAAAGGAGGAATCCAATTTGGTGTTCCCCAAGGGATTCATGGTACTGATTTTCCTGTACGATGTTTAAAGTAGTAAGCACGGCATTTTAAATATACGGAAGAACTTATGTAGAGACGTCCAACTTGGGCGTCTTTTTGCGTTATATTGTTCACATTATCATTGTTGTGTAATAATCTTATGAACAGAGGGTTGCATGGAGCAGGAGCCTGTCATTGGTAACCGCAGGTGTGGCAGTCTCATTATATTGCAAGGAGGCACGACGTGGCAATCTCATTATAAACAGGAGATTGCCACATTCCACTGCGTTACATTCGCAAAGACGTCACGCACAGAGAGTTAA
>JAISSC010000002.1 GCA_031273305.1 Flavobacteriaceae bacterium | reverse complement strand
CTCTGTTCATTTTCGTTCTCCGCATTGCGTATCCACGGGGTTTCTTCCAGTAAGATATTTTTTAACTCCTGATTCTTCTCCAGATTGGAAACGTTAAATTCCTGAGCGTTCCAATTATCCAATACTTTTTTGATCTTGGGTGAGGAATTTAATATGTACGTAGAAAGTATATTACCATACAGACGGCTAAACAGTTGCTCGGAACACTCATAAGGATATTCCCTTAAATAAGGTAAAGACAGGACTGCCAGCCATATCGGGTTGGTGGTCAGTTCCAAACTTAAATTAAAGTTTTGGAGTGAGTTCGATTTGTTGTTGATAAGTTTATCAAAATGGTATTCCTTAGCCTGATTTTCCTTTATGCTGACAGGCAACGTTTCGGTAACAAGCATACGGTTGGTCAATATTGGTAAGGTATTTTCTTCTCCGTCGGAGAAGTCCCCTGCCTGAGCTACGATTCGGCAGGTCACTGCACGGATATTTTCAGGAATTTTGATAGTCCAGCTTATCTCCGAATTTTTCGATGCTTCCGTTTGAAAAGTTTTGAGGGCAGAAGTGTTTCCAAAGTCGGCATCTATCGGTTGGTTGGTCAATGCATCCAATAAGAACAGTCGGGCATTTCCGGATAATTTTTTTGCTGACAGGTTGTTGATCTTAGTACTGATGGTGACTTCATCTCCCTCTCGTAAGAAACGAGGAACATTCGGCACTACCATTAAATCCTTTTGAGTTTGAGTATAAAATGCGGCAGTTCCGGAATGTAAATCCTGCGTATGTGCTAGTAACAATAATTTCCATTGGGTTAAGGCTTCAGGTGAGGTAAAGGATAGTTTTATATTTCCGTTTTCATCTGTGTATAAGTTAGGATAGAAAAACGCAGTTTCCTGCAAGTTGGTTCGTACCTGAACTCCCGAAAATTCCCCGCTTTTTTCACTTATTCCTGCTTTTTCCCTAGATATATTTACTTCGGAGAATACGACATTGGCAGACATTGCCACATCTTTATTTTCATAAAGTGCTTCCGATTCTCCGACAGGAGCCGCTGCCGCTCTATAAACTGAGCCTAAAGATGGTGGTGGTGGAGACAATCGGTCATAGCCTAAATAAAAATCTTGTAAATTAACCTGTTGTGGGATTTTATAATATGGATAATCGTAATAAGGTGTATTTCTTGTCTGATTCGGATAATATCCTAACATCTTAATATATTGATACAGGCTTCCGTAGGGAGAGTATGCCCGGGGAGAAAAAGAGTAGGTGTTAGATTGGAATTTATCCAGAGAAGCGTCATACATCGCAGCCAGTACTTCTGCCGTAATTTTATCCTTGTCTCTCCCGCTGATGGTCAGTTCCCAAGTCTCTTTAGCTCCGGGAGTAATTTTATCCCTGAAAACTTTAGTGGTTATTTTTAAATCTTTGGGTTCTTCTGTTATAGGTATCGAAAAACTTTTGTTCTGATAGCCGTTTTCGTTTATCAGGTAGGAAGATACAAATAACCCGTCATGCATATACTCCTGTTTGGCTGTAAGAGAATAAGTTCCTTTGCCGTTTTTAATTGGAATTTCTTTGTGTTCGAGCCATTTATTTCCACTTTCCAGATGCAAAACAGCCGTTGCCTCCTTCAGGTCGGAGAAGAAATTAATTTCTATAATATCTCCGGCTTTATAAGAAGGCTTCGGAGTTGAAACGGAAAAGAATAAGTTATCTGTGGATTTTAATGTTTTATCATCCAGAATTTCAATTATTTTCTGTGTTCTGATGCTGTCTTTCCCATACAGGGTCAATGCTTCCACCAGATAGTATCCTTTGGATAGTTTGGATTTCAGGTTTATCGTATCCGAGTTTTTAGTATCAAAGTCATAAATAACCGGATTATTTTCTTTCTTCCAAGATTGCGGATTTTGTTCTTCTTCCGAATAGGGCAAATGAGGAAAATACTGTGTAAATATGGATTCATCATATAACTGGTAATCAGGAACGGAATGAATTTTATTAGGTAAAATAATCCGTGCAGGACTAATTAGTCTTGTGAGGAATAATTTACCCTGAGAAGGCTCCTTCACCTCATTTAAATTGGTGGAATTAATAACTACCTTAGTAAAATCTTTCTGAGTAGAAGTATCGGGAATGATAAGGGTCAGTTTCTTTGGCAGGTCTCCGATAGTAACTTTCGTTTCAGCAGAATGAGTTTCGCCATTAATATCCGTAACGTCTGCATATACCGTATAAGTGTAAGTACGGTATTCTTTATCTTTTCTGGCATCTTTGGGTTTTGCCGTAAATGGAACGGTAAACTTTCCCTCATCATTTGTGAGAGTTTCTCCCTGTGTTATTGTCTCCGGCGATGAAGAATACGACGGAAAATATCCCCGATAAAAAGGGAATATCTCCTGTCTTTCTACCCGATATATTACCTTAGCCGTTGAGATGGGAACCCCTGCATATGAAACAGCCTTTCCTGTGGTTATTACTTCTTTTTCCAGTGTATATTCTCCTTCAGGTTTATCCAGAGTAACTTCAAACTTCGGACGTTTATATTCCTCTACGGAGAAATAATGATCTTCATTGCTAAAATCGGATTCCAGAGAATAATTTCCGGTTAAGCCTCCCTGTGGAAGGATAAATTCCCCAAATATGCTGCCGTACTTGTTAGAGGTCAATTCTATGGATGAAACTTCTTCTCCGTTAGGATTGTTCAGGTATATGGTTACTTTCTCATTCTTGGCGGCGGTTGCGGTTCCTTTATTTTTTGTGTAAAGTATAGCCTTAAAATATACTTTTTGTCCGGGACGATATATAGCACGGTCGGTAAAAAAAGAAACTATTCTGTCGGTAATCTCATAACTGTCATCGTTTTCTTTGTAGTAATACCGTGAGGGAAGTTGTATATAAGACCCCGATTCAGGCTCATACAGATAAAGATAGTTGTAACTGTCTTCTTTTATAATACCTGATAATTTCAGGATTCCGTTAGCATCTGTTTTTATGGATAAAGGTTCGGATAAAATACGTGGAGCCTTATTGGAAAAATTCAACCTACGGAAAAATGTAAGGGATTGATTAGGTAAAATTTTCCCGGTCTTGCGGTTAAGCAACTGGTATGATGGGTTTTGATAGTCTCCTAATTCAACTAAAGTTCGGTCGTTTACCATAAAATATGATTGACCTAATAGATTTTTTGTGCCGTCTTTTGCCGGATTAAAATCAGGAGTATTGGCAAATTCGATTAAATAGTTTCCTTTGGGCAATCCATCCAGTTTTACGAGGGTATTATGAGAAGCAAAATCATCAAAATGCTTTAATTCTATCGTTCCGTTTTTTATCCGTTTTTTATTTGAAGTTGAAAAAATGCCATCTCTATCCGTAGTGGAGTTTTTTATCGTTATTTCCGAATACACTCCCGGATTTACCTCATATATACGGTAATACACCTTATCTAAGTTGGTCGTACCCAAAGTAAGCGGGATATTTTCATTCGGGAGAAGTACGGCATCTATGGAAGAAGTTAAAGATATACTTTGTATTTCTTCCTGAAGGTTTTTGCAATTGCCCGACCACGAATTATTTTTTGTATAAGTAACTTTTTTACAAATATTAAACGCTTTGAGCTTATCCGAATTGATAATGTTCCGCGCAGCGGAATAATATAGATATGCGGAAAATTTATCGTCAGGATGAGATTCGGCTAATTTTAATACCTGTTCGGATATTTGTTCGAGATTATTATTGGCTGATAATTTGGTAATCTCACTTAATTTGATATTTAAAAAAGCTGACCTGTCGGAATCATTTTGGTGAAATTTCAGCAAGTCCGAAATTAGGTCTTTTATAATACTGTCTTTATTGATTTTAACAGCTCCGTCTGCTTCTTCAAGATAGGTAATATCCGTGCTCCTGTTTGAAAGAGCATTGATGTAGCGGTTGACCAAAATATCATATAAAGTAGGGTAGAGGTTTATGTCTTCGTCTGTGGTAAGTATTTTCTTCCAGTTTTCGGTTCTCTCTTTTTGAATAAGCTCTTTATCCTGAACGGACTCCTTATATAAGGTCAGACTTTTTTGTAACAACTGATTGGAAGTCCACGTACTGATGTCATCAGAAAGAGTTTGTGCTTCCGTAATATCTTGTCTTTTCCACCGATTGACCTCACTGTAATTTTGATAAATTCCGGCAAGGAGAGATTGCAGAATTAGTCGGGTAATTCCCTTTGATTGAGATATTTCCTTTTCAAAATCCTGAATTACCGGCTTGTATGAATCCTGTTCGTCATCTTCTTCGGTATGGGAAATTATTTGAGACCGATAGAGCAGGGCAATGATAATCTCAGGGGTATTATTCTCTTTTTTGGCTTGAGAATAAATTTCATTTACTTTAGGAAGAAGGGTTTTCACATTTCCTTCCTTAGATAATTGTTCAATCTCTTTCCATTTTTGTTCGTAATTAAACTTCTGTGCCATAGCGAAATGAGTTAACAAAATAATTAAAAATAAAAAAATCCTTCTCATATTATTTGGGGTTATTTATTCAATTTTACTGATTTACCTTACATTATTATTTATCTGCTTTTTAATTCATTAAAACAATAATAAAATTATGCCCGCAGTATATTACATGAATTATATAATTGATTATCAGGTTATTAAAAAATTATATCTCATTGAAAGTCCTGAATTTTATCTTCGTAATTACCTGATACATCAAAAATGATACGAGTACTATGGGTTAAAATTATGTATTTTTTACCGTATTAAACATACTTTTTGAATCTATTTTGAATTTAATAGAAACGTTGTAGTGTGCTTATTATTATAAAGTAAAAGTAAAATGGAGGTTCTTATATTTTAGCTTAATTTATTTTAAACATAGTGCGATAAATAATATTTATACTGTTTTATATTAAGCGTAGTGATTTAATAATGACATTTGCACGGTCAAAAAAATACAACATTGAATAACTTTATTAATAGAAAATAACTAATCATAGGTTATTAATCTTTTTTAAAACCAAAAATTAAGCCCTGTTATCCTTATTAAGAGGGCTTTTTTATTGTCTAATGTGGGGGAACCTGTTACATTGCCTATCGGCAGGTATTTAGCGCAATACATTGATAAACAATAAGTTAGTCCGTCATTGGTGGGCGTAGCAGCTTCCATTCATAAAAACCCTGTTTATTATTGAGGAATAATTTCCCGGCTGTCGGATTGATTTCGTTTATATACAATGGCGGAAACCAGTATACTTGCTTCGTAGAGCAGATAAAGAGGGCAGGAAGCCACCAGCATGGAAGGAATATCTCCCGGAGTTATAAATCCTGCGATAATTAATATAATAACTACGGCATGTCGACGATAGGTTTTCAGGAATTTAGGCGTTAAAATTCCTATACTGGTCAGCACATATACAATTATGGGAAGAAGAAAGACCAGTCCCATGCCCAGCACGGTTTGTAATAAAATGCTTATATAGCTGGACAGGTCAATATTTACTTTAATAACATCCGACAGGTTGAAGAAATAACCAAAGTGCATAGTGAGGGGAGTTACCAGAAAATAACCGAAGCTACACCCAAGAATAAAAAGGAAGTAGGTAGTTATGAAGAATGCAACGGAGTTTTTTTTCTCGTTAGGTTTTAGTCCCGGAGAGATAAATTTCCACATTTCATATATTACATAAGGAAAAACCAAGATAAACCCTCCGACCATAGCAATATAAAAAGCCGTATTAAGTTGTTCAAAAATTCTGCGAACCTGTATAGGGAATTGTTCCGGCATAACAAAGGCATCTCTGGAACTAAAGAACCGGCTTACGGCATTCATGATCCTAAAGGTGATAAAATCTTTATGTATCGGGCCGAAAATAATAGTATCCATGACAAAATGCATTTTATATCCTATAAATGCTGCCCCTGCACAAATTGCAACTAACGAACGCAGAAGATGCTTTCTTAATACTCCAACATGAGCCAGAAACGGCATACTACCTGTGTTGACCTTTTTCTTTTTATCCATTGATATTTTTCACTAAGAACTTTGCGAAGTTACCATTTTATTTGAAACCATGCTCTAAAAGGGTATGTAAATCTATAATTCCAATATATTGTTCTCCGTCCATAACCACTAATTGACCTATCAGATTATCCCTTAACCGCTCAAAGGCTTTACTTGCCAGCTCATTTTTCTGAACCGTTTTGGGAGTGGTAGACATAATGTCTTTTGCAGTTATTTGGTTGTAATCTATATCTTTAGCCAGAGTTCTCCGCAGGTCTCCATCAGTTATCACTCCTATTATCTTATCATTCTCGGTTACTACTGTAATTCCGTAGGAAGAATAGGTCAATGAATTAATGATTTCTTTGAGATGAGCAGATAGATGAACTTCCGGCTTCCTGTCAGGTTTTATTAATTGCTCGACTTTCCAAAGTAGCTTCTTCCCTAATGCTCCTCCCGGATGATATTTAGCAAAATCTGACGATTTAAAGTTTTTAGCCTTAAGCAAAGCTATTGCCAGTGCATCCCCTAAAGCTAACTGAACTGTGGTGGATGTAGTAGGTGCAAGGTTGTTGGGGTCTGCTTCCTTTTCGATATAAGTATCCAATATTACTTCCGCCAGTTCCGCCAACAGGCTGTTCTTATTGGCAGTCATGGCAATTAATACTCCGGAGTATTCCTTTAAAAAAGGCACGATTTCCTGAATTTCGGAAGAAGTGCCGCTGTTAGATATGCATAGTACTACATCATCCTTTGATAACAATCCCAAATCTCCGTGTTTAGCCTCTGCTGCGTGCAAAAACTGTGAAGGAGTTCCGGTAGAGTTAAAAGTAGCTACTAATTTATTGGCTATATGTGCACTCTTCCCGATGCCACACAGCACTAATTTGCCTTTAGAATTAAGGATATAGCGCACGGCTTCTAAGAAATCGTCCCCCAATCGGTTATATAAAGACTGCAATTCGTTTATTTCAAATAAAACGGTATCTTTGCCCGCATTTAAAATTTTTTCATTTTCCAAAATAAATAATATTTTTTTGTTTAAAAATTATGTTGTATTTTTAGAGTTCTAAATGACAAATTTAAAAAAAAACTAAAGTTAAAGAATGAAATCTTTAGAAAAAGACTTACCTAAGTCACTAAAAAAATATTTTGGGTTTAGTTCATTTAAGGAACCGCAGGAACAAATTATTTCCAGTTTGTTGCAAGGAAATGACGTATTTGTTTTAATGCCTACGGGAGGAGGAAAATCATTGTGTTATCAACTCCCTGCCTTATTGCTCGAAGGTACTGCCGTAGTAGTATCTCCCTTAATTGCTTTAATGAAGAATCAGGTAGATGCTGTGAGAGGGATTTCTTCTAATGAAGGAATTGCGCACGTGCTTAATTCTTCTTTAAATAAAACGGAAGTTAAAAGAGTGAAGGATGACATCGT
This sequence comes from Flavobacteriaceae bacterium, assembly GCA_031273305.1. GTDB lineage: Bacteria > Bacteroidota > Bacteroidia > Flavobacteriales > Weeksellaceae > Apibacter. The sequence continues at coordinate 2,260 of JAISSC010000002.1, read as the reverse complement.
CTCAGGAGTGACCAAACTGCTGTATGTTGCCCCCGAATCTCTGACAAAAGAAGAGTATGTAGAGTTTTTTAAGACCATTAAATTATCCTTTTTTGCTATTGATGAAGCCCATTGTATATCAGAATGGGGGCATGATTTTCGTCCGGAGTATAGGAATTTGCGGTTCATAATAGAGAAAATAGGGAAGATGCCTATTATCGCTTTAACGGCGACAGCCACACCTAAAGTGCAGGACGATATACAAAAAACATTAGGGATGACAAATGCGAAGATTTTTAAATCGTCATTTAACCGCCCCAACCTGTTCTATGAAGTTCGCCCTAAGGTCAATCCCGAAAAACAGATTATCAGGTATATTAAGGAAAATCCAGGTAAATCAGGTATTATCTATTGTTTGAGCAGGAAAAGAGTAGAAGAATTAGCCGAATTACTGAGAATAAACGGGATAAATGCCTTGCCATATCATGCCGGATTAGACGGAAAATCCAGAGCATCCCATCAGGATAAATTTTTGATGGAAGAAGTCGATATAATCTGTGCTACCATAGCATTTGGTATGGGGATAGATAAGCCGGATGTTCGATTTGTTTTTCATTACGATATTTCTAAAAGTCTGGAGAGTTATTATCAGGAGACCGGAAGAGCAGGACGAGACGGAGGTGAAGGATATTGCATAGCCTTTTATGATTATAAAGACATTGAAAAGTTGGAGAAATTTTTGGCAGCCAAACCGGTTTCCGAGAGAGAGGTAGGGTTGCAGCTTTTGCAGGAAGTAGTTGCATATGCAGAGACCTCCATGTCCAGAAGAAAATATTTATTACATTATTTTGGAGAAGAATTTGATGAAGTAAACGGTCCGGGAGCAAAAATGGATGATAATTCCCTGAATCCTAAAACGATGATCTCTGTCTCTGCTGAAATCAGACAAATACTTTCCATCGTTGAACAGACCAAAGAACAGCTTAAATTGAAAGATCTGGTAAATGTGGTTACGGGAAAAGAATCTGCCATCACCAAATCGTATAAGCTGGGAACGGAAAGCTATTTTGGAAGCGGAAAAGATAAAACGGATAATTTCTGGAAATCGGTAATACGGCAGGCTATTGTGCATGATTTTCTTATTAAGGACATAGAAACATATGGTATCCTGAAACTTTCGGAGGCAGGGAAGAAATTTATTAAGAACCCCCACGAGGTTTTAATGGCTGAAGATGTTGACTACGAAAAAGAGATTGACCTTCAAACCCAGATAGCTACACAGCCCGCAGGAGGTATAAACGTATCGGATAAGAAATTATTTGAAGCCCTGAAAGACATTAGAAAAAGAGTTGCCAAGAAAAACGGCATTCCTCCGTTTGCGGTATTTCAAGACCCCAGTCTGGAAGATATGTCATTGCAGTATCCCACCACCATAGCCGAACTTTCTAACGTATTTGGAGTGGGAGAAGGGAAAGCGAGAAAATTTGGAAAGGAATTTGTAGAATACATCGCCAACTATGTGGAAGAGAATGACATCATTCGTCCGGAGGATTTAGTAATCAAGCAGTTAGTAAATAAATCTTCGCATAAGATATTTATTATCCAGAGTACGGACAGAAAACTGAATTTTGAAGATATAGCTAAGGCTAAAGACCTATCCATAAGTGACCTGTTAAGTGAGATGGAAAGTATCGTATATCAGGGAACTAAATTGAATATTAACTATTATGTGGATGAATTGCTGGATGAAGACCAACAGGAAGAAATAATTGATTTCCTGATGGAGTCTGATAGTGATAAAATGTCTGTTCTGTTGGAAGAATTTGGACATGATTATTCTGAAGAAGAACTACGTATTATGAGAATCAAGTTTATTAGTGATGTAGCGAACTAACCGATTGGATAAAATCGGGCAGAGGTTTACAAATTAATTATCCTCCTGACTTTGACACTTTAAAAAACTCAATTTTGTAACAATGTAATAATCAGTGTTTTACAATTTTTGCAGCAACGAAATGGGTGTCGCAGGCAGAAGCCTGAAAGGCTTGATTTTCATAACCGCAGGTCGCTGACCTGCGGTTATGAAGATTCCGCCCTCCGGGCTTTCAAAAAATCATTTAGGGTGTAGCATAGTCAAAGTCAGGCGAGCTTTATCTTATTATTTAACGTGAGTTCGGGATAAGAGATTTATAAAAGGTTCTAATTCGTATATTTAATTAATTGAATTTTAAATGATTATTGTTTGTTGTATACCTGACGGCATACAACCCACTATGACGTT
>JAISSC010000171.1 GCA_031273305.1 Flavobacteriaceae bacterium | reverse complement strand
AAGGCGGGACTAGTCTTGCCTTTCAGGCAAAGAGAGGGGTGGGTACTCTCCGCAGGTCGCTGACCTGCGGTTATGAAGATTCCGCCCTCCGGGCTTTCAAAAAATCATTTAGGGTGACGTATAGTCAAAGTCAGGAAATAAACATTCCGTCAGGTAACGCAACCTCACTCAATGACTTAAAAATCCATCTTTCATCATATTTCAATCAAAAATACTTGCCAAATAAATATCAAAATAACGCATAAAGCATATATTTTTATGACTTTTATGTAATTTTACTGATTTTTAACTTTAATGGGGGTAAACCTTATTTATTTACTTTTTAATACAGATTATTACATATTTTACATACGTTAAAATCCAAAATACATAAATAATAACATGTATTTGCTGCATAATTATAGGGTTTATCTTAAAATATGATATTTTTGCATTTAAAAAAAATATGAAATTTTATTAAATAATATATTCTTTTATTGAGAAAAGTTCATATCTTTGCAATGGGGAATTAAATATGATAGATGCAGGAATTGCTAAAACCCTAATATACAGACAAATAAATAAATATAATTTAAAACATAGTATAATTAAAAAATCAAAGCACATGGAATCATCAAAATTAGACAGAAGAACATGGTTGAAAACAAGCCTTGTTGCAGCAGGAGGATTGGTACTGGCACCTAAAATATCATTGTCAGCACCTACTAAAACACCAACAGCTCCGGCTAAGTTAGGAGCAAAAAGTATCATGTGGGAAGTGGATTATCCTGCTTACCATAATGCTGAGCCACACTTGCAAGCAAGATTAAATCTCAATGAGAACCCTTATGGTCCGGCACCTTCCGTTAGGGCGGCGATCAGTGAAGCTATTTCCTTAGGTAACCGTTATGGACATGGTGATGTGGCTACACTTATAGAAATGATAGCAGAGAAAGAAGGCGTAAAACCCGAAAACATTATGCTCGGACCTGGTTCTACCGACTTGTTGGAGAAAACAGCCATTACCCGATTTATGAAAGGAGGGGGCAACATCGTTTCGGCTGACCCTTCATATATGTCTCTGGTTAACACCTCTCAGGCTGCCGGAGCAGTATGGAAACCTATTCCATTGACAGCCGATTATCAGCACGACCTGCCTGCAATGGAAGCTGCCATTGATAAAGACACTAAATTGGTTTATGTTACCAACCCTAACAACCCTACCGCATCCCTTACAGATGCAACCAAGTTGAGAGCTTTTTGCAGTAAAGTATCTGCGAAAGTACCGGTATTTTTAGATGAGGCTTATCTTGAGTTTCTGGATAATCCGAAAGCCAGCAGTATGGTCGGATTGGTAGCAGAAGGAAAAGATGTCATCGTAGCACGTACATTTTCCAAGATACATTCTATGGCAGGATTACGTGTCGGATACATTGTTGCCACTGTCGAACGCATAAAAAGCATCACGGATTTGGTGAGAAGTACAATGGGACTTTGCGTTACCTCAGTTAAAGGAGCGATAGCCAGTATGAAAGACACTGCATTTGAAGCTAACTGCAAGTCATTAATTACGGAAGGAAGAGGTTACGTATGCGATGAATTGAAAAAATTGGGTTATGCCTATATCCCTTCATATACCAATTTTGTGTTGTTCCCTTTAAGAGAAAAACAAGATGCTGACCCGAAGGCTTTTAATAAGGCTATGGTGGATAAAGGAGTTGGAATACGAATTTTCAACATTGCCAACAAGAACTGGGGTAGGGTTAGTATAGGTACAATGGATGAACTTAAATTATTTTCCCAAGTATTTAAACAAGTTACCGCCTAGAATTTAAACAAACATTTTTCTATTTAATAAGCAGAATATTCACACATAAATAACAGATAAACATGGGATTTGCCATTCAAAAAACATTATCACTGTTGTTCCTTATTGTCATCGGTTTGCTATTAAAAAGCAAATTGAAAAGTAAAGACCATAAACAAGCGGTAAAAACTTTGATTCTCACCATAGCCTTACCGACTGTCATTTTCTCCGCTTTGATGAAGCTGCATGTACAGCCCAGCCTGCTGGTGTTGCCATTGCTTGTCATACTGTTCAACCTAATTTTCCTTGTTTTATTGAATTTTACGTTGCCCTTGTATGGCATAAAAAAAGGAAGTCCTGAGATTCGCACATATATGATGCTGTTCCCCTCACTGGCTCCGGGGCTGTCCTGTTTTCCGTTCATCACGGCATATTTAGGAGAAGAGACCCTCGCAAAAGCAGCTTTAGCCGATGTAGGCAATAAAGTTTCGGTGCTTTTTCTGAGTTATATGCTGGCAATGCATTGGTTTTACAAATACAATAAGCATGTTAAACATAACCGAAAAGATAAGATAAAATCACTTTTGTTGGATATGGTTAACGAACCTATCAATCTGGTAATGTTAGGAGCACTTACTCTGCTGACATTCAATGTCTTTCTGGAAGATTTACCACTATTTTTACAAGATTCAATAACTTTACTTGGTAATCTGATGACTCCCCTTATTCTGCTTTTCATCGGGATTGCGGTCATATTTAATCCGGCGCAGTTCAAATCAATTGGAAAATTACTGTTTTTCCGCTCAGGTATGATATTTTGCCTTAGTGCATTGCTAGTCGCAGTAGCACCGGGCATGAGCGAATCGGCTATATTGTTAGCCGTAGTGCTGCCGCAAAGTGCATGTAGTTTTTGGCCCTTTGCACATATCAATCTGGTGGAAATAATGGAACGAAAACAACAAGAAGCAACAGGGGGAGAGATCACTCCAATATTCAACGGCACATTAGCCACCAATATATTGGCATTTTCGCTCCCTTTTTCTACCTTAGTCATTCTCGGAATATTTTCGTTCAGCCATGTTTCACCAGTTGCCTTTACCGATGCAACCAACTTATTGTTGATTGGAGTATGCTTTATCGGAGTATCCATATTGCCCGGTATATATAATTTGTTGACAGTTAAAAAAAAGAGCCGGTCAGGCGTTAAAAAAAGAATCCTGGTCGCCATCAGAAAAAGAGACGTATGATTCATGAATAGGATAAAGCAAAAACGAGGTTAATGTTTTGTTTTCCTACCCTGAATAAAATATTTGTGCTAGTTAACATTAAGAAAATTACAATAAAAGTTAGTGTTTTAATAAAGTCCGTGAAAGTCGGCAAAGTAAGTTCTTTAAATATATTGATAAAATTATAAGGATCGTAAATATGGGAATGCCATTTACCGCGGGTTATTCCCAACGACTCCTTTCAAAATTTGCAAGAGGACAAGCCTTTTTCAATGTTTCTTACTCCTTATAATATATTGCTGTTAATCTATTATCGGTTAAACAAGGCTTTCATATTATCTGCCATAGGGGTCAGTATCAATACTTTTCTAAACGTATAATAAGGTCGATAGGGTTGAAAAATTCATTAATCAATAAAATTTTTTTGCTCATCCTTTATATGCTTATGAAAATCATAAGTAAACCCAGTATTTTTATATCTTTCTGTAAAATTAATGATGTTTCACATTATTATGGACACCTTGTATATTTTAGTAATTTTTTACCATCCAATATATATATTATTAGGGGGTATGTCGTCAATATAATATTAAAATTTAGTAAGGCTATTATATAATTAGGGGGTATGTTTGAAAATATATTTATTTGCGTAAAAAAATTAAATTAAAGTTTTCTTAAAAAATATGTTGATTATTTAAAAAAAGTATATATCTTTGTCTTGGTTAATTAATGTATCAAGATATGAGAATAAGCAAAGAGTTTTTAGGATTTATGTTTACGTTTGTATGCTCGGTGTTATGGGCACAAACACAAACGATTACAGGCACAGTTACCGATAGCAGCGGAAATCCGCAAAGTGATGCATCGATAACGATAGTGGGAACGGAAGAGATCTTTTATACAGATCCCGACGGAGTATTTTCAATAGAAGCCGAAAAAGGACAGACGATTCAAATTGAATCTCTGGATGGAGAAACATCTAGTTTTGTAGTAGGGGATCAAACCTCGTACAATGTAGTTGTAAAACCCAATGTAGCATCATTGGAGCAGGATGCGGCAAATGCGAAAGTTATTGACGAAGTAGTAGTAACAGCTTTGGGTATGACAAGAGAAAAAAGATCGTTGGGATATTCTTCGCAGCAATTGGATGCCTCACAGGTAAATTCATCGGCTACCAGCAACGTATTGAACAACTTATCAGGAAAAATAGCAGGTATGGATGTTAAAGTAAACTCCAATTTCGGCGGTGCAACCAGTATAATACTTAGGGGAGACCGAAGTATTACGGGGAGTAATCAGGCATTAATAGTAATTGATGGAGTTCCTGTTAATAATACGAACCTCAATTCAGCAGGTTCAACAACAATAGGGTCAACTGCATCAGGAGGTATAAGCGGTTATGACTTTGGAAGTTCCGGTGCCGATATTGACCCTAATAACATTGAATCGGTGAGTGTGTTGAAAGGTGCGGCAGCAACTGCCTTATATGGTAGTATGGCTGCTAACGGTGCGATCATGATCACTACCAAGAAAGGAAAAAAGGACACAGGACTGGGAGTATCTCTTAGTTCAACGGTTGCAATAGGAACCGTAGATAAATCGACATTTCCAAAATATCAAACTGAATACGGACAAGGATATAACGGACCTGTTTTTCTTCAAGCAGATATAGACGGAGACGGAATCATTGACAGGATTGCGAAGACAGATGAGGATGCTTCATGGGGTCCCAAGTTTGACCCTAACTTACTGGTATATCAGTGGGATGCATGGGCTGAAGGAAATCCCAATTATGGTAAAGCAACCCCCTGGGTAGCTGCCGAAAACGGGCCTATTACCTATTTTGAAACCTCTTATTCTTATGTTAACAGCATTAACCTGAGCGGAGGAGATTCGAAAAGCACCTATAATTTAACCTATACCAACAACTACGAAACAGGTATTGAACCTAACAGTTTGTTGAGAAAGAATGTGATCAATGGTAATTTTTCCAGAAACCTTTCCGATAACTTTAAAGCAACTGCTTTTGTAAACTATACAAATCAGGGTGTAAAAGGAAGATCCCAAAACAGCAACACGCTTTGGAGAGAATGGTGGGCTGTGAATGTGGATGTACAGGAATTGAAGGATGAATATTTCAGAAACAGAAATAATGTTACCTGGAATTATGTTAACCCTACCACCGGGCAACTTGCCCCACAATATTGGAATAACCCTTACTTTGAGCGGTATGAAAACTATACGTTAGACGGGAGGAATAGACTTTTAACAGGTGCAAATTTAAGCTACGATGTTATTCCCGGTCTTAATTTATTGGGAAGAGCAACTATTGACTATTCCGCAGATAAAATAGAGACCCGAAAGGCGGTGGGTTCCCGTGTTGGGAGCTGGGGATTGAATAGTACCCCCGATGCCTCCGGCTATCGGTTATTTACTCAGGATATCTTAAACCAAACCTATGATTTTATAGCCAATTACGATTTTGATATTACCGACAAAGCAGGAGTTAAATTATTGGGAGGGGCGACTTTTATGAGACGGAATACCAATTCGCTTAGTGCTTCTACTTCAGGAAGCCTGATAGTGGTAGACCCCAAAGAAGTCTATTCACTCAATAATGCAAATATACAGGTTTCCGGAATGCAATCAGAGATTAAATACGAAAAATCCGGACTTTATGCACAAGCCAGCTTCGAGTATGATCGGTTATGGTTTCTGGAAGGTTCCATACGCAGAGACCAATCTACGGCATTAGCCCCGGAAAATAACACCTATGTTTATTTTTCGGTAGGAAGCAGTTTGGTGTTTTCCGATCTGATCAAGGCTCCGTGGCTAAAATTTGGAAAAGTGAGATTGAGCTATGCCGAAGTGGGGAATGATCCGGATCCGGGAACTAAAGGTATTGTTTGGTTTAACAGTGCTATAGGTAGTTCCATTGCGGCGTATAATAGTTCTCCTTATTCCAATTGGTACGGGTTGGTTCCGGAACGCACCAAGAGTTGGGAGCTAGGATTAGAGGCTACTTTGATAAAGAACAGGATTTCTTTGGATTTTGCTCTGTACAAAACCAATACCCGTGACTTATTTCTTGATATTGCTCAATCTGCTGCAACGGGATACGACAAAAACTTCCTCAATGCAGGAGAAACAGAGAACAAAGGGATAGAAGTTTCTCTGAATCTAACCCCGATAAAAACAGCGAATTTCGAATGGAAACTTATTGCCAACTGGTCTAAAAATGAAAATATTGTAATTGAGCTGGATAAGGGAAGGGAAAATATGAAATTGTATGATTTCGGCTACAATTTAGGTTCCCTAAACGCCACAGTAGGACAACCGTTTGGAACCATCAGGGGAAGCGGATATAAATACGATAGCAATGGGAATAGGATAGTAAACGAGAAAGGAGAGTATATAGCAGTAGACGATCAAATAATCGGGAATGTTCAACCGGATTGGATGGGAAGTATAAGCAACAAATTTACCTATAAGGGTTTGTCTCTCGGATTTCTAATCGACATCAAAAAAGGTGGAGACCTTCTCTCTCAAGACCAGTTCTGGGGTTTGACCAACGGACTGTATGAAGGTTCGGCAGGATTGAACGAGTTGGGCAATCCGGTCAGGTCCAGTGCGGCAAGTGGAGGCGGAGTTCTTCTGCCGGGAGTAAAAGAAGTAGTTGATCCTAATGGAAACATTGAATATGTCACTAATGATATAAGGGTTGATCTGGAAAAATATAACCGGAATTTATATCCTTCCGAACATTGGGTCTACGATGCTTCCTATGTTAAGTTAAGGGAGGTGAGCCTGTCGTATTCCCTGCCGGAAAAGTTTTTAAAGGGAACTTTCATCAAGAGTGCTATATTCAGTGCTATTGGAAACAACCTTTGGATCATCCATAAAAATCTTCCGGACTCCGACCCCGAAGCGGGAGGTAGTCGGGGATATCAGGCAGGGGTTACTCCAACCACAAAAGTATATTCATTTAATGTAAAACTTAATTTTTAATGATTATGAAAAAGATCATATTATTTACGATAACGGCATCAATGTTAATAATAACTAGCTGTGTCAATGATTCGGAGGATTTTAACAAAGAACGGAAAAAACCTTATTCGGCACCGGCGGTAGGATTTGTAAATTTTGCGGAAGTAAATCTGGCAACCCAGATGGCAACCCCACTTCGTTCTTCCAACGTATGCAGGTATTTTCAACATTACTATGCAGCAACCACCTATTACGAAGAGTCCAGATTCAATTTTACGGGAGGAGGAATGCCCGAAACTCATTGGACTGAGTTGTACAGAGATGTTTTAGGAAACTTGGTGTCTGCAATAAAGGCGGTTAATGATGAATCGAAACCGATTACGATAGTCCAAGCCGATTGGGATATATTGAAGAAAAATAAATTAGCGGTTATAGACTTGTTGCAGGTATATACATTTCATGTTTTGGTGGATACCTATGGAAACGTACCCTACTTTGAGGCATTAGACCCTGACTGGCCACTTCCAAAATATGACGATGCAGCTACTATTTATGAAGACCTGCTAAGACGTGTTGATGAGGACTTGGCTATGTTGGATATTTCACAGCCGGAAGTTTTCGCAGAGCATCTTTTGGGAGGAAATGTGGCAGGTTGGATTCGATTTGCAAATTCTTTAAAATTAAAACTGGGGATCAACCTTGTGGATGTTAATCCGGCTTTGGCACAAAAAGCGATAGAGGAAGCCTATAATGGCGGAGTAGTTCTAGACGGTAGTGATAATATAATATTCAGGTTCGTTGTGGAAGTTCATAATAACCCTGTTTATTCAAGTCTGGTCGGAAACGGGAGAAATGACTACGTTGTGGAAGAAACCATCGTTAACAAGCTGTATGACTTGAACGACCCCAGACAAGATATATACTTTAAAGATAAAGTAGGTGGAGTTTATGTTGGAGGAATTTTGGGTATTGGAAATGACCACCCTACCTGTTCACATGTAGGAACTGTCCTGATACAAAAGGATACTCCTTCGTATTTATTCGACTCTGCGGAAATTAATTTCTATCTGGCGGAAGCAGCAGCCAGAGGGTTCTCTGTGGGAGACACCGCTGAATCCTATTATACTAAAGCCATCACGGAGTCGTTTAAACAATGGGGTATACCGGATGCAGAAATAACAACTTATTTGACTAATCCTGCCGTGCAGTATTCTTCCACCAATTGGAAAGAAAGCATAGGAGAACAAGTGTGGATAGCCATGTTTAACAGACCATTCGAGTCATGGACTTCCTACAGGAGACTGGACTATCCGAGTTATATAACCAACACTCCTAATGCAATTGCAGCAGCACAAAGTAAGGTTCCGGTAAGAGTAACCTATCCTGTAACCGAACAGACTGTTAATGGTGCCAGTTGGAGAGACGCAAGAGACGCTATAGGAGGAGATGAATTAACAGTACGACTTTTCTGGGATGTAAACTAATATCAATTCGCCTATAAACAAAATAATTTTTTCAAAAAGCTCAAGACAACATTAAGTCTCATCTAAACAGGTGAGGCTTAATGTTTTTTATATGGTTCCTTTATTGATAAACAGGATAAGGAATGGTGAGATGATAATGTGTAGAGACGTCCCAACTTGGGCGTCTCCACGTTAATCGTTTACGTTATTATTGTTATTTAACAACCTCATGCACAGCAAGTTGTGGCTGTCACTGCGAGGAGGCACAATGATGTAGAGACGTCCCAACTTGGGCGTCTCCACGTTAATCGATTACGTTATTGTTATGTAACAACCTCATGTACAGCAAGTTGCGGCTGTCACTGCGAGGAGGCACGACGAAGCAGTCTCATCATATTGCGAGCGAAGCGAAGCAATCTCCCGACTTTGACACTTTCAAAAAATTACAATATGCTTATCCCGAACTCACGTTATATTATGTGTGTGGAGACACCCAAATTGGGACGTCTCTACAATCCCTTACGGAATTTGCAGGCGTACAGCCCGGAGGGCTTGATTTTCATAACCGCAGGTCGACGACCTGCGGGCAACAACAACCAACGACACCGCCTGAAAGGCGGGACGAAACGTAACTTGCTGTACATGAGGTTATTGCGAGCGCAGCGAAGCAAATCCCATATTATAGGGTTGTCTGTCGTTGAAGTTGCACCGAACTCACGTTACAATATATTATTAGTCTGTTCCTTTATCTTCTCCAGTTCGTCTTTCATCAGAACGATAAGCCTTTGTATCTCGGAATGGTTGGCTTTGGAACCGATGGTATTTATCTCCCGTCCCATTTCCTGAGCGATAAAACCTAATTTTTTCCCGGCTTGTTCATCGTTTTCAATAACCTCAATAAAATATTTACAATGTTGTTTCAGCCGTATCTTTTCTTCACTTATATCTAATTTTTCAATATAATAGACCAGTTCCTGATGAAAACGTTGTTCATCAAACTGTATTTGCAGTTCGGAAAGTTGTTTCTCCAGCTTTTGACGAACGGAAACTATCCTCTCCTGTTCAAATTTCTCTATCTCGGATAATGAACTTAAAATATTAACGGTATATTGTTTTAGAACGGTCTCCAACGATTTGCCTTCTTCTGTCCGAAATTCGTTAACTTTTTTCAGGGAGGAATTAAGGCATTGTAATACTTGTTGCCATTCTTCAGCACTAATTTCAACTTCATGAGTTGTAAATACTTCGGGCATTCGCACTGCCATTTTAAGAAAATCCAATTGGGAGCCTTCAATATTCAATTCTTCCAGATTGGCTATGTAATTTTTAACCGTATTTATATTAATGTGTGAGCTGTTTTCATCGCCCAAGTTTTCAATAGTAATGGAAAAATCGATCTTCCCTCGTTGTATCTCGTCTCCGATGATCTTCCGTAATTCAAGTTCTTTATTTCTGTATCTGGGGGATATTCGCACAAATAAGTCTAAAGATTTGCTGTTCAATGTTTTAATCTCTACAGCGATCTTTAAATTCTGCGTGTTGACTTCTGATTTCCCATATCCGGTCATTGATTGTAACATACTTTTTACCTTTTTTAGTCAGAGATTTATAGTTAGTTTGAGTGCAAGATTACGTTTTTTTTAGTTCTATAACAGTGATTTCAGGCCAGATGCCTACCCTTCCCGGAAATCCGATATAACCGAATCCTCTGTTTACGTAAAGGAATCTGCCATTATCCTGATATAATCCCGCCCATTTGGGATAGCGGTATCTCACGGGCGACCATTTAATGATTCCGGGAATTTCTATACCAAACTGCATTCCGTGAGTGTGCCCGGATAAAGTAAGATGTATTTTTTTAGGGAACACTTTTACTTTTTCGTCAAAATGAGATGGGTCGTGAGACAGTAAGATATTAAATTCTCCGTCCGGGATATTTTGGGCAGCCATATCAAGGTCTCCGTCCTTTGGAAAATGTCCGCCTGCGCCCCAATTTTTTACGCCTATTACGTTGAGGAACTGACCGCCTTTTTCTATCTTAACCGATTCATTTTGCAGGAGCTTCCATCCGATTTCGTCATGATACCGGTTAATGTTCTCGATATTTTTTTGTTGTGAAGTTATATCATCTCCGCCAAAAGCATAAATTCCATAATCGTGGTTCCCAAGTATAGAATACTTTCCGTCCTTAGCCTTAATTGTTTTAAGGAGAGGAAGCCAGGGCTTCATTTCATCGGCATAATTATTCACTGAATCTCCTGTGAAGAAGAATAGGTCAGGGCTTTGTTCGTTAAGTAATTTAATACCGTTCGAGACTTTATCGTAATCTTCAAGATTAAAACTTCCTAAGTGTGTATCGGAAATTTGAGCTATTTTATATCCGTCAAATTCATCGGGCAGGTCGGGAAAAGATAAAGATATTTTCCGCACTCTGAAATCGAATTTTCCCCATGCAATTCCCTCAGTGACGGACAGGAACGGAATACTTGCCAGCCCCAGTCCGATAGTACTGACGGCTTTTCTTCTGTCGGGAAGAAACTTTTTTTCTCCTGATGATGCGGGGGATATTTTTTTGAACAGGAAGGTAATAAGTCTGAAAATATCTCCTAAAAAGAGAGTAAGAGCCAGAACCGTTTTAGGAACGCATACGGTCATGAAAAGCCCCAGCAGGAAGTGCATCAGTCCTTTGTTTTCCCGGTCTGATATTATTACGAATAATCCTGTAAAGACAAACAATAAAATACCTATGGAAATGCCTATCCACATCCGTCGGATAAGTTTATTGCGGGTAATTGTTTTTATTGCCTGATAAGAATAGTATTCTACAGGTATTGAAATGATAAAAAATATTCCCAGTATGAGACTCAAAATAAAAAAACGGATACGTAAATATTAAGGCATTTTATATAAAATAGCATTGATATTCATTCCTGCGCCTACAGAAGCGAATATTACCAAATCTCCTGAACTTAACGTCTGATTCGGAAAATTTCCCTTAACTATCATATCGTACATGGTAGGAATGGTAGCCACAGAAGAATTTCCGAATTTTTGAATAGTCATAGGAGCAAATCCTTCCGGAATGGCTTTTACACCATATAGCTTAAATACCCTCTGTAAGATAGCATGATCCATTTTTGCATTTGCCTGATGGATCAAAACTTTGTTTATATCGGTAAGAGTGTATCCTGCACTATCTATTACTTTCTTAATTGCCTGAGGTACACACGTTAATGCATACTCATAAATTTTTCTTCCCCTCATGCGAATATTAGCCTTTGAGCCTTTGTAATCAGGATTCAAAGAGGTGTCGGTCGTAAGATAAAGAACCTCTTCACCATTATCACTTCTCGTAAAATGGTTGAGTATTCCTACTTCTTTATCCGTTTCCCTTGATTCGAGGACAACCCCTGCCGCACCGTCTGAAAATATCATACAGTTCCTGTCGTAAGGGTCAACACTTCGCGAAAGAGTTTCGGAGCCTATCACTAATATTTTTTTTGCAATTTTTGCTTTTAATAATTGGTCTGCAAGTATCATGCCCTCATTCCATCCGGGGCAGCCAAAAGTCATATCATAGGGTTTACACAAGATATTTTTGATCCCTAATTTATGTTTTGTTAAGGCTGAAATGGATGGCATAATACGAACCTGCCGTTCATAAGCGTCAATATTACCGAAATTATGAGCAACTATGATATAATCCAGTTCCTCTTTATCAATTCCGGCATTTTCAATGGCTAATCTTCCTACCTCAGCAGACAGGTCTGAGTTCATCATATTGTCATCGTCTACATATCGCCGTTCAACGATTTCGGTAATATCTGCAAACTTTTGAATAATCTCCTGAGTAGGTTTGGTTATAGGCTCCCTGTTTTCATCATAAAAAGTAACTTCTTCAAAGCTATTGTTAGAAACTATTTTTTTTGGAAGATAAGAGCCTGATCCTGTTATGATACTTTGTAACATATGTTTTAATAGTGATGATATTCTTGTTAAAAAATAATCTGGCAAATTTATGTAATTATAACTAATTAATCTATTATTTATTACCTTTGTGCTTAAATTTTAAAATTTATGTCAGGTAACAGCTCACTACGAGGTCTGCTGGTGGCAATTAGCCTCTGTGTAATTTCAGTTTTGATCTATAAATTTTTTATTGAAAAAAATGATGAATTTTTATTAGATAATCCTACGGAGGATACTATCAATGTTATTTTTAACGGCGAAAATTATTTATTAGCCTCCGGACAGACCTTAAAAGTATCGGTTCATCAGGGTAAAAATACAATTTCCAGCGTGTCGGGGAAAGATGGAAAGGCAATTTTAAAAGACACGTTTTTTACTCTGGAAAAGACCAACAGAGGGCTGATAAATCCGACAGGGTCAACGTATTACACATTTAGGAGGTATTATGGGCATATTAAAAACATAGATTCATTGTATAAAGCTAACAAAACAATTATAGGAGGAAAAGAGTATGTAGGAGAAATCAAAGAATATAAAGATTTAGTATTGCAGGACTTCTATTTTAATGTTAATGAGGACTTTCCTAAGGTAATAAACAAGGTCGATACTATGGAGTCAAGGGTTAAACTATTTAGGAAAACTCAATTTTTAGAATTTTATCAGTCCACTTTTGAATAAAACTGCTATTTTTGTAAATAAGTTAGTTGTCCAATTATGTCTAATATTGTGAAGCCATATAATGAAACGGAAAGTAAGAAGAAACAAGTTGAGCAGATGTTTGATAATATTTCCGGGAATTATGATTTTTTAAATCGGTTATTGTCATTTAATATAGATATTTATTGGCGCAATCAATTAGAGAAAAGAGTGGTGGAGTGTAATCCGGATAAGATTCTGGATGTGGCTACGGGAACGGCAGATTTAGCCATAGAGCATGCAAAGAAGACAAAAGCCCTGATAACGGGATTAGATCTATCTCAGAAGATGCTGGATTTCGGGCAGGTGAAAGTTAATAAAAAAGGATTGAAGAACAGAATAAAACTAATAAAAGGAGATGCAGAAAGTCTTCCTTTCCATGATGATGAATTTGACGTGGTTACCGTCTCTTTCGGAGTTAGGAATTTTGAGAATCTCGAAAAAGGAATTTCCGAAATGGGAAGGGTGCTCAAGGAAGGAGGAAGATTATTAATACTGGAATTTTCGAAACCTACCGGTATTTTTGCTCCGTTTTTTATGTTTTATTTTAAAAGAATATTGCCGAATATCGGAAAGCTGATTTCAAGAGATTCAAGAGCATATACATATTTGCCTAACTCTGTGGACACAATGCCATATGGGGAGAATATGAAAGGTCTCATTCTAAAGAATGGATTTGATGAAGTTAGTTTTAAGAGATTGACCTTTGGGGTAGTAACTATATACAAAGGAATAAAATAAATTAAATAAAAAAACGTTTTCTCACTATGAAGAAGATTATCATATTACTGTCACTTATAATATATTGTGGCGTAGCCGCACAGTTCCGTTCAAGAGACGTGGTGGAAAAGTACACGGATTTTGATGATCAGGCATTTTCCTGGGGATACTATTTAGGAGGGAATTACTTCGACCTGAAGCTCCATCCCAGCGATGAGGGATTAGAACGTTCGGGAAGATTTTTGGTGAATGTAGACACCAAGTACGGATTTACCGTAGGGTTAATAGGCAGAATGAGAGTCCATGATTATGTGGATTTAAGGTTGGAACCGGCGATGCATTTCACCCAGAGGGATTTTATCTTTCATAACATTCAAAAAATTATTGATGACGAAACAAATGGAGGTTTAGAGTCTGATTATACGGAGCAGGATGTCATCAGGAACGTGAAATCTACCTATTTGGATATTCCGCTTTTTTTGAATTTCCACGGAGAGAGATGGAACAATACCCGCCCATATGTTCAGGCGGGAATAAGTTGGCTGATCAATTTACAGGGAAATGAAAAAAAGGAGAAAGATAACAAAGATCAGGTTTTTAGAATGAAAACCCATAACTTTTCATATCAGCTGGAAGCAGGGATTGAAATCTACTTTAAGAGATTTAAAATGACCCCTTCGGTAAAAGGTATATTCTTCTTTAATAATGAGTTGGTAGCAGATGAGAACGAAACTCCACCGTATTGGGCAGGAGCTTTAAAGTCCGTCAGCTCAAGGGCACTGGTTTTTTCCATTAAATTTGAGTAAAAAACTACCCTTATAGATTGAACAGGTTTAAAAAGAATTTTATATATTTGTGGTGGAGTTAGAATGGTAAATGTTTTCATTACTAAACATGGAAGAGATAATTCAGGAACTCAAAATATTAGAACTTAAAATCCGGGAATTGATAAAAGATAACCGGGAGTTGAAAGAAAAGAACGAATATCTGGAAAAATCTCTTTCTAAGGGTGAAGATAAACTTATTCAAAAAGAAAAATTATATAAGGAACTAGAAGAGCAAAATAAAAGATTAAAAGTTATCAATGCAATTTCAGGAAGCAAAGAATATAAAAAAGTAATGAAGTTGCAGATGAACAGGATGATAAAAGAAATAGATTCCTGCATTGCAGAATTACAGAATATGTAAAATAATATGTCGCAGAAGGTAACCATACGGATAGCGGGAAAAAATTATCCGCTGGTTGTACAAAATGAAGAAGAAGTATTACGGAATGCAGCCAAAAGAATAGAAGAATATGTTACTACATTTGAAAAAAGTTATAACATATCAGACAAGCAGGATGCATTAGCAATGAGTGCGTTGCAACTTGCTTCCGAATTGGAGAATTTATTAAAAGAAAAGACAAAAGAACAGGAGGAAATTTTGCTTAAAATCAGAGAAATAGGTAACTTGGTTACAGACAAACAGTAAAGTATTTTTCAAAAGGTCTTAGAAATAAATATATGTAGAATATTATAGCCTACATTGGTTCTAACTCAATTTAGTAAACTCAACACAAATTGACTGATGAGTGTTTTGTTTTTTTTAATGGCGGGCTGCCTCTCATCCTTCGGGGTGATTTGATAGTTGTTATTATCAACAGCAGATTACAGAGAAAAAAACATAGCTTAAATCCTGATTATTGGAGTTTACTCAAATCGGTTTTTTAGAATTAATGTAGGTTTTTTTATAAATAAACAATATGAGCACAACTATAATAATAATTGAATTGATTGCAGCCCTTTTTGCAGGAGGGCTTATAGGGTTTTTCCTATCGAAAAGTTCTCTAAACAAACATAGAGAGAATAAAATAAAAGCAGCTGAAGAGAAAGCAACCGTCCTTATAAAGGAAGCAGAGTTGAAGTCCGAGAATATAAAACAGGAGAAGATGCTTCAGGCAAAAGAAAAATTTCTCGAATTAAAACTTCGACACGAGGAGCAAATTAATCAACGAGAAAAGAAGATGCTTGAAGCTGAAAAAAGAATTAAGGACAAAGAGACAAAACTAAACGAAGAACTGCATCAAAACAGTAATCAGAAGAAACAACTGGAGCAGGTAATTCGTGAAAATTCAATAAAATCCGAAACTCTGTCAAAGAAACAGGAAGAATTAAAACATCTCCATAATCAACAGGTAGAAATGCTTGAGAAGATTTCAGGATATTCAGCCGAAGATGCAAAAGCAGAACTGGTAGAAGCATTGAAGCAGGAGGCAAGAGCCAGAGCACAAGCCCAGATTCAATCCGTGATGGAAGAAGCCCAGCTGAACGCAAAAGCAGAAGCCAGAAAGATTATTATTCAAACTATCCAGAGAGTAGGGACGGAACAAGCCATTGAAAATGCCGTGTCGGTATTTAACATAGAATCCGATGAGATAAAAGGGAGGATCATAGGAAGGGAAGGTAGAAATATACGAGCCTTAGAAGCCGCAACCGGAGTAGAAATTATCGTGGATGATACCCCCGAAGCAATCCTGCTTTCCTGCTTTGACCCGGTGAGAAGGGAAGTAGCACGTTTATCGCTTCACCGTTTAGTAACCGATGGAAGGATACACCCGGCGAGAATAGAGGAAATTGTGACTAAAACCCAGCAACAAATAGAAGAGGAGATTATAGAAATAGGCAAAAAGACTATCCTTGATCTGGGAATACACGGATTGCATCCGGAGTTGGTTAAGGTGATAGGGAGGATGAAATATCGGTCATCCTACGGACAAAACCTCTTACAACACTCTCGTGAAGTTGCAAATATCGCAGGGATACTGGCTTCCGAATTAGGATTGAACGCTAAAATTGCCAAACGTGCCGGATTATTACACGACATAGGGAAAGTCCCTGAAGAAGAATCCGAGCTTCCACATGCCATTTTAGGAATGCAATGGGCAGAAAAATACGGAGAAAATCAAACCGTAGTAAATGCCATCGGAGCACACCACGATGAGGTAGAAATGAAAACGCTGATAGCCCCTATCATACAGGTGGCAGATGCCATTAGCGGAGCCAGACCGTGAGCAAGAAGACAGGTGGTAGAATCATATATTCAGCGGTTGAAAGATTTGGAAAATGCCGCATTGAGCTTTGAAGGAGTAAATACCGCTTATGCCATACAGGCAGGCAGGGAGCTTCGTGTAATGGTGCAAAGTGAGAAGATAGATGACCAGAGAGCCTCTCAACTTTCCTTTGAGATAAGTGAGAAGATTCAAAATGAATTAACTTATCCGGGACAGGTGAAAGTGACGGTCATCAGAGAGACACGGGCAGTTAACATTGCCAGATAAAGTTAACTATTGCAGGATAAAATATATTTGTAAAACCCTGTAAGGAATCCTGGTTATTCGGTTTCTTCCTCCAACGGAAGGTCTTCGTCTATGTCGATACCCTCAATCTTTGTTTTTTGCAGGGCATTTGCTTTTAGTTCCAAATATTCCTTTCGGGTCTTATAAATTTTAACCGCATCAAAAATAGCCTGCTCAAAGGATTTTTCATGAGCAATGCCCTGTCCGGCAATAGAATAAGCAGTCCCATGATTAGGAGCTGTTCTGATAAAAGATAACCCTCCGCTGAAATTAACTCCGTATTCATAGGCTAATGCCTTAAAAGGAATCATTCCCTGATCATAATACATGGCTAAAATCCCGTCAAAAGAAGAATATAATGATGATGGCGGAACGAAGAAACTATCTGCGGAATAAGGTCCAAAAGCCAAAATCTTCTTTTCAAAACAATCCTTAATGGCGGGTTCTATAAAATCGATCTCTTCCTTACCCGACAAGCCATTGTTCCCTGAGTGAGGATTTAAGCCCAGAACGGCAATTTTAGGCTTTTCTATGCGAAAATCCTGAATCAAAATATTATTTAATGCCTTGATTTGCTTCTTGATCAATTCTTTACTTAATTTTTCCGGAACTTCCGATAAAGGAATATTATAGGTGGCAATGGCAATCCGTAATCCGTCGTTTTCAAGCAACATAAGAGCTTTTTCGTCCAATTTATTCTCTAAAAAATCCATATGCCCAAGAAATTTAAAATCCTGTGTCTGCATTGCTTCCTTATTAACAGGTGCTGTTACCAGAACATCTACGGAACCTTGTCTTAAGGCATCCACCGCTGCAATCAGGGAAGATTTAGCCATTTGTGTTCCCTCCTCCGTAGGTTTTCCGAAATCAATGGAAACATTATCTTTCCATAAATTTACCACATTTATCTTTCCGTGTATAGCTTCCTCCGGTTTAAAAATACCTTGAAAATACATGGAGTTCAATCCAAAAACATTCTTCTGGTAAGACATTAACTTGGTAGATGCAAAAATAACCGGGGTAAAAAATTCCAGAATTTCTTTATTTTGTAACGTTTTAAGAATTACTTCTATTCCTATTCCATTAGGATCTCCTATACTAATCCCTACCTTTAACTTATTGCTTTTCAGGCTCATATATAACTATTGAGTTTCTCATAACAAAAGTAGAAAAAATTATAGACTAATAGGATACGAAATTCAAAAAATAAAAATAAAAATTTGCATAATAACGATTTAAGCCCGTCGAATTGAATACGAAGAAAAAATATGGTAATTTTGATTGAAAAATCAGAAGGATATGTTTACAGGAATCGTAGAAGCTACAGGAATCGTAGTGAATTTGGAAAAAACCGCCGGGAATCTTAACATTTCCGTCTCAGCTCCGTTTATTGACGAACTAAAGATAGACCAAAGTGTGGCACATAACGGAACCTGCTTAACGATAGTCGATATTAACCCTGAGTTTTATACCGTTACGGCGATTGCAGAAACGCTAAGAAAAACAAACCTGTCAGAGATAAAAACAGGAGACGTTATCAATCTGGAACGTTGTGTAAAAGTATCAGACCGCTTAGACGGACATATAGTACAAGGGCATATAGACCAAATAGGGCTGCTTACATCTTTGGAAGATCAGGAGGGGAGTTTTTTACTTACGTTCAACTATGAAGGAAATTACAGTACGGTAGAAAAAGGCTCTATCAGCGTAAACGGAGTAAGCCTTACGGTAGTCAACAGCAAAGACAATGAATTTTCCGTAGCGGTCATTCCTTATACTTGGGAGAACACCAATTTTAAGTTTTTAAAAATAGGAGATAAAGTTAATCTTGAGTTTGATATTATCGGTAAATATGTCCAAAAATTATATGCCCGTAAATAATCCACGCAACGACCGGTAAGTTTGCATGGCACGAACGGATTGAAGCCGGTAGCCCGGAGGGCTTGATTTTCATAACCGCAGGTCGCCGACCTGCGGAAATAGTAACCTCCCAAACGGCTGCCTGAAAGGCAGGACTGATGAGAGTATTTTTCATCAATATCCTCTTACATACCCTTTTTTAGTCTGGCTCGTCTCTCTTTGATCATGGCTTCCCTTTGCTCCGCATTTTCATAATATACATCTGGACTCTCCTGACTTAATTTTAGCCGTCTCTCTTTGATTAAAACCTCTCTTTTAGCCCGTTCATTATCCACATTCGTATAAGGAGTTGCGGGTGTTTTCTGACTTGTTGCTATGGGTTCAGTCTTGGTTTTGTTCTGATTATCAGTTGCTATGGGGGTTCCGCTCTTTTCAGTAGCCAAATCATTCTTCGGTTGGGAAACGACCTTAACTTCCGTTGCTCCCTGCTCCTTCGGAGGGTTACTTCTCTGATTATTTGGTTTCGGTTCTTTTTTAGGTTCAGGAGTGATGACGTTTCCGACATCGGATTTTGGAATAGTAGCCCGAATAGCCTTAGGTGTGGCAGCCTTATCAACAACAGGAGAGGCAGGTTTTTGCACAGGAGTTTTCGGGTTGGGGATATTGTAACTCAGATTTTTCTCAGGCGTTATTTGTAAAGGTTTACCCATATAAAAATCCAGTATTTTCAACTTAAACAAAAAAGAATATTTTGCCTGAAGCATTTGGGACTGTGCATTAAAATAATTGTTTCTTGCAATGTTCATGTCATAAACATTTATCTTCCCTACGGCAAAACTCTTTTGAGCAAACTCATAAGAAAGTTTGGTAGACGTAACCAATTCTTTAGCAAATACAAAAGTTTGATAAGACGAAGTAACATCAAAATATGCCGTTTGTATGGTTTGCTTTAAATTAAGTTTTTCCTGATCCAGTCGGTTTTCCTCTATAAGCTGATTTATCTTGGATTGTTCTATTTTTATCCTGCTGATACCTTTATTTAAGATAGGAATATTAAGCCCCAGAAATATCACTTGGGAATGATTATCGTGCCACTGGTCAGTCAGAGATTTACCGGCACGGTCAAAATAATCCTGATAATAAGTATTGATCCTGTAACCTCCCGTAAGGGTTGGGTATAAAGCAGTCTTGGCGAGGTCAATATCCTTTTTTGCTACTTCAATTCCTAGTTGTGCAGATTTAATTTCAGGCTGGTGATCGTAAGCATAATTTACTATATCATCAATATCGATAAGAGGAAATTCCATGTCGTTTGAAACGGCGACCTCCTCTATCTGAAAATCCCTATAATCCTTTTGGAGTAGCATTGCCAGAATCATAAGAGAACGGTCAACCTCTATTTTTGCATTC
>JAISSC010000040.1 GCA_031273305.1 Flavobacteriaceae bacterium | reverse complement strand
CATATAATTCCGAAGGGAAAGCGTTGTTACAGGATTTTGAAAAAGGGATTACTTTAGCTTTGATTGATGAAAACTGGAAAGAACACCTCCGGGAGATGGACGAATTGCGAAAATCCGTTCAGTCGGCAGTGTATGAACAAAAAGACCCGTTAGTGATATATAAGCAGGAATCTTTTGCCCTGTTTAGCAATATGTTGGACAAGACCAATAAAGAAATTATTTCATTCCTGTTTAAGGGAAGTTTGCCATCAACGCCCGAAGAATCCAGAATTGAACAGGCAAAGGAAGTTAAGCAGAAAACAATGGAAAGCAGGGAATTTGATGATAGCAGAAGAAAACAACAAGTTCAGGAAAGACCGGTCTTAGAACCTATAAGAGTAAATAAGATAGGAAGAAATGAAGTGGTGAATATACGTAACCTGAGAACAGGAGAAGTAAAGTCGTTGAAGTTTAAACAAGCTCAGAATCTTATAGATGAAGGAAGTTGGGTTTTAATAGAGCAGGACTGAACGGCGTGCCGTTATGGGTGGGGGATTGTTCATTCTACCGAGCTAACCTTAGCTTACGGCAATCGACATGTCTCACGATAGAGCAGTCTCGCAGAGACGACACTTTATTAACCGTATGCTTTTAGCTTACGGCAATCGACATGTCTCACGATAGAGCAGTCTCGCAGAGACGACACTTTATTAACCGTATGCTTTAGCTTACGGCAATCGATATGTCTCACGGTAGAGCAGTCTCGCAGGGACGACACTTTATTAACCGTATGCTTTTAGCTTACGGACAGACGGCAGCAACACGATGACAAGGGCTCCCCACTTTTTAGACAGCCTCAACGAACTTACATTAAATAAGATAAATTTTATATGTTTCGGATATGAAGTCACTAGCCCAAATAAGAGAAGAATTTATAAAAGCCTTGTCCTCTCGATATTCTTCCAAAGAGATAGATATTATTTTCTACACATTAGCAGAAAGTTACCTGCATAAAGACAGAACCGTTTTAAAATTAGGAGTAAACGAATTATTAGAAACATCGGAAATTAAGTCCCTATTGTTTCAAAATGCCCTGTTTCACCTGATGAACGGAATGCCGTATCAGTATGTAGTTGGCAATACGGAATTTTACGGATGTAAAATTATGGTAAACCCCTCCGTACTGATTCCACGACCGGAGACCGAAGAATTAGTAGATTGGGTAGTGAAAGAGCATCAAAATAGAGGAGAGGAGATAAGAATTATGGATTTATGTTCCGGAAGCGGATGCATAGCGATAGCTCTGGCGAAAAAGTTACCCTGCGCAATAGTTTCAGGAGTAGAATTAAAGGAGGATGCGATAGAATTAGCAGAGAAAAATGCTGAGGTTAACCATGTTAAGATAAAATTTATTCGGGCGGATTTAACAGAACCCAATCGGATAAATATAGGAGCAAAATTAGACATAATAATTTCCAATCCTCCCTATATACGGGAATTTGAAAAAGCCTCTATGGAAGATAACGTGTTGAAGTATGAACCGGCGGAAGCCCTGTTTGTCCCCGATGCCGAGCCGTTGCTTTTTTACGGAAAAATTATTGAATTTGCACATAAGAACCTGAAGCCGTCGGGAGAGGTATATGTGGAGATTAATCAGGAATTAGAAAGAGAAACCAAAGAACTCTTCCTTGAACATTTTAACTTTGTTGAATTAAAACAGGATCTATCAGGCAATTTCAGAATGATAAAAGCTAAAGAAATGCTCTGAAAACAATATCCAACATACGTTTGGGCGAACATATAGGTTGGGCGAACACGCAGGTTGGGCGAACACGCAGGTTCGCCCCTACTAGGTTCGCCCCAACCCATAACGTTTTAAAAACCTGTATTTTATCATGGTTCAGTACAATGTACTTATCACTAACTTAGGTTAAGACAGCATTATCCTGTTTTATTATAGTACAATAAGCTATATCTATGTATAAATAATAATAGGCGGGGTTTATACGGCGTATCTTTGTATAATAAAAAATATCGCTATGAATTTCTTAAAAAAAGTAGTTAGGTTGGAAAATATATTGATATATTCAGTATGTATTCTATTATTCCTCTTATTATTTTTGAAGTAAGGGATAATTTTTGATTTATTTATGTTTAACAGTTAAAAACCCGTAGGGCATCATAAAAAAAGTTGCTCAAAATACTTACAGTAAGCAACTTATAGGTATAGGCAGGTTATGGATAACCTTTATTCTTATTATGTTAAATCAATTTCATAAAAATACCCCCAAAATTTCAGATATTTTGGGGGTAGTTCTAATAACGGTTTTAAAATATTTTATCTAATGGCTTATTGTCCTCCTTTTCATTTCTGTCAATTTTCCTGCTGTGGGGTTTTTATTACTCGCCTTTTCTTCAAGAATTACTAACCAGTCTTTGGGTTTTTCCGAAGTTCTAAATTTCAGTATATTACCTATGAACCCTTCTTCCAGCTTGTGTTTATATAAAGTGGCTTTTTTAAATTCTTTTATTCCGGTTTTATTATCAACTTCAAAAATTTTATAAATAAAAGTCCTTCTGTTAGTATAACTATGTCCTAAGGTAAATGCCTTTTGAGATGTATTAATAGATTTATGGGATGTATTTGTAGCAATAGAATATATTCCATTTATGACCAACATAATATCTCCATTGCTCTCATATGATAAAGCTATCTTATTCCATGTTTTGCCTGATGTATCAATGGTTCCCGAAGGTTCAAGAATATCATATATGATCTGTTGTTGTGCATTTTCCAATTCATCTTCCTTAGGCTCAATAAAGTCTTTATTTCCTATTTCAAGCCAAACTTTCCCGGCTCTATTCATCATTAATGAAAATCCGTCTTTAGTATTTTTACCTGTGCCATTGGTGTAAGATGAAAATATTACAGTTGAATTTTGTCTGTCTTTCCATCCGTTAGGATTATCTGAATTAGTCCATATTGAATCTATCATTTTTGCAGATTGCGTAGGGTATTTTCCGGTATTTTCATCAACCAGATTATGATAAAAATCTGTTACTTTAAAAACTAATTCTATTGTTCCGTTCTTTGGTATTACTGTCTCTGCCGGATATTCAATAGCCCCCTCTTTGCCCACAACGATAGTTCCGGGATTTGCCTCCTTCGTGCCAAAACTAACTCCTTTCGTAGAATACTTAACCTTCTTGTATTCTTTATATCCATTAAATTCATATAATAAGGATTCTACGGTCTTACCGGTAGGATGAGGCTCTTTAAAATGAATAACCCCAAAATCACTAACCATAGGTGTGTCAAAAAAAATGCTATCGTCATAATATCCCGTTAGTACATCAGCATGCATCCAAAACCAACCATTTTTACCCCATTTTGGTCCCCATGAATTTAAGACTTTAAATGCGTCCTTACTTTCGTCATAATCAACAATAGTCATTGCATGATATCCAAATCCCAGAAAAAAAATGGATTCCTTGAAATCTGTATACAATGAATTTAATTGCTCTTTTGTTACAATTTTTTCTTTTCCATAGCCTACCTCAAAAGACGGCACCCCATTAACTCTTGGATAAGACATTCCAAAGTAAATAGGTAACTTCTTCTCTTTAAGAATCTTTTTTAGCGTTTCTGCGTTAATATCCCTTATTCTCAAAACTCTAAGTATTATTCCCGATATTCCCGAAGTATCAAAATCAAACTTATCCGTTTGAAAAAGTGCTGCTGTTTCAGCTTCCGGAGTAGGTGCAATAATGAACCCTTGTTGATAAGGTGAATATGTAACTACGGGGACACCCATATCCTGTAAAACATTAAAAACGTCTGGCAAATTAGTTCCTTCTTGAGCGATGCTTTGCGGGGTAGAGAAATCTATTCCCGGGGGGTATGTGTTAGGGTGCGCTCTTTTCACAGCATGATAATGTAAAAAATTTACGCTAAAGAATCTTGCATTTATTGAATTTCTGAGGGTATCGGTACTAGTATTACTAGTATATAATGCATCATTTTTAAAAGGCATTCCGGTATAATTCCTTATCATTAATGCTAAACCTTGTGCTACTGCAGAAGATACGCATGTTCCATTTCCCCCCTGATGAAAAACCGGAAGTTCTTCATAGTAAGGTACTGCATAATCACTTGCAGCTGACTTGTAACTTCCGGCTCCCGGCAGTCCGTTTAATTGGGATACATCTGTCAGAACAGGAATACCTGCCCAATCCTCCTCAGTTGCCGGAATCCAGCCCGTTCCATTTTCTTGTGTTTCCGTTGGCGATTGATTTCCATCTTGTTCGGTTAAATCATCATCTTTACATGATTGAGTAATAAAAAGAAGAAGAGCAAACAAAGGAATGATCTTCTTAATAAAAGTTAATACGTTCATACATTATAATTTTTTGTTTTGGCAAAGGTATAAAATATTTGTTCATATTCTGTTAGGCATTATAAAAAAAAGTTGCTCAAAATATTAAAAAATAGTTCAACCTTTGGTTTTTTAGAGGCTTTTTATTCAATTCATGCTTAATTCGGCATATATGAGGTCTGTAAGCAGGGCAGGGGTTAAACTTTAAAAAATTTCAGGTCGTTAATAAAACAGTCAATTTTTTCTTCCGGCGTAGCCCAAGAAGTAATTAATCTTATAGCAGAATGATTCCGGTCAACAGCTTCCCATATAAAAAAACCATAATTTATCTTGAGCTTATCAATCACCTCATTCGGGAGTATCGGAAATATCTGGTTAGTATAAGATTCCGTTAAAAAAGGATAACCTAACGATTTTATTGCGAGGGTCATCTTATTAGCCAGAGAGTTGGCATGAGCAGCTAATTGAAAAATCAAACCATCTTGTAGAAGTTGTGTGAACTGTATGCCCAATATTCGTCCTTTTGCCAACATGGCTCCCCTTTGTTTTATATGATATTTAAAATCTTTTTTTATCTCCTCACGGGTAATAACAACAGCCTCACCCAGCAAAGCTCCACATTTGGCTCCACCCACATAGAATATATCGGTTAGTTCGGCTATATCTTTCAGGGTCAGGTCATTAGATTGAGAAGTGAGAGCATAAGCCAGCCGTGCTCCGTCGATGAATAAAAATAATTCATTCTCTTTACAAAACTCGGATAATAAGGTCAGTTCCTTTTTGGTGTAAATAGTTCCTAACTCCGTAGAATTGGAAATATATACCGCCTTAGGTCTCACAGTATGATAAGATATAGGTTTATTCAGGATTGGCAGGATAAGTTCCGGGCTTAGTTTTCCATCAGGAGTAGGGACGGTTTCAATCTTATGCCCCGTAGCCTCGATAGCCCCTGTTTCGCGAGTGTTTATATGACTTGTATCGGCGGCTATTACAGACTCAAAAGGTTTGAGAATAGCACTTAGCACCAGAAGATTTGTTAAAGTTCCTCCGGCTATCAGATAAATATCTGCATAAGGATCATCAACCATCTTTCTGAGCAGGGCAACCGCTGTTTGAGTGTAGCTGTCGTCTCCATATCCGGGATGTTGCTCCAGATTACTTTGAGTGAGTGCCTCTAGAATAGAAGGATGGCAACCCTCACTATAATCATTGGCGAAACTGTGTATGAACTTCATTTAATTTTAATATATGTTTTGTTTATAAATTGCGAACTTAATTTTTTCAGGGTGTAAATTTACTATTTAATTTTTACGTAATATTCTTTTTGTAAATTTGAGCATGAAATTTTTTCGACTTCTATGGTTATTATTGTTTTCCGTTGAGCTTTGGTCTCAGCCATTATCAACCCGTAGTGAAAATTATACCAAAGCAGATACCCTGAGGGGAAGCAATACGGAATACAGAAAAGGGTGGAATGTAAAACAATATGCCATTACGATAGAACCGGATTTTGCCGCCCGGTCGCTCAAAGGGGTTAATATCATAAAGTTTGACTTAGGAGCACAGCCGGTTATGCAAATTGACCTGCAGGAGCCTATGAAGATAGACAGCATTTTTACGCAGGATTCTACACCTGTCCCTTTTAGAAAAGAAGGCAATTTTTATTATCTGGATTTAACCGGTTATTTTAAGTATAATACCACAAACAATAAGCTCAAGATTTATTTTAGCGGGAAGCCTGTCCTTGCGAAAAAACCTCCCTGGGACGGAGGCTGGATATTCGCCAAAGACAGGAACGGAAACCACTGGATGACCGTAGCATGTGAGGGAATAGGAGCCAGCATATGGTTTCCCTGCAAAGACTATTCAGGAGACGAACCGGAAGAAGGGGCTTTGTTGACCATCGTCACGGATAAAGATATAAAAGGAGTAGGAAACGGAAAGCTGATTGAAGTTCGGGAGGTAACAGGAAAAAAATACTATACATGGCAGGTGGTAAATCCCATAAACAATTATAATATCATCCCTTATATAGGAGATTATGTGAATTTTTCAGATACTTATGAGGGAGAAAAAGGGAGCTTACAATTAGATTATTGGGTGTTGCCCTATAATTTAGATAAAGCCAAAAACCAGTTTAAACAAGTAAAAGATATGCTGAAAGCCTTAGAATATTGGTTTGGAGCCTATCCTTTTTATGAAGACGGATATAAACTGGTGGAATCTCCTCATTTGGGAATGGAACATCAAAGTGCAATTGCTTATGGAAACGGATATAGAAACGGATATTTAGGGAGCGACCGAAGTGGAACGGGAGCAGGCTTAAAGTGGGATTTTATTATTGTGCATGAATCAGGACATGAATGGTTTGGAAATAGTATCACCCACGTAGACGTAGCGGATATGTGGATACATGAAGCATTTGCGACCTATTCGGAAACCTTGTTTGTGGAATATCATTATGGAAAAGAGGAAGCAAATAACTACATCATAGGGCAGAGGCGGAACATACAAAATGATATACCCATCATAGGGATATATGGAGTGAACCGGGAGGGAAGTTCGGATATGTATGATAAAGGAGCAAATATGTTGCATACCATACGGCAGATTATAGATGATGATGAAAAATTTAGAAATATCCTTAGGGGGCTGAACGAGGAATTTTATCATCAAACGGTTACTACACGGCAGGTGGAAGATTACATTTCCAAAAAGTCAGGAATAGATTTTTCTAAAGTTTTTGATCAGTATTTAAGAACTACCCTGATCCCGACATTGGAATATAAGATAAAGAACAAAAAATTAACATATCGCTGGGTTAATACACTTCCCGACTTCACTATGGAGATAAAAACCTCGTTCGGGAAGATAAAACCTACCACACAATGGCAGTCGTATGAGATTAAAACGTCGGGGTTAGATTTTTTTGTGGATAAAAATTATTATGTGGATACAAATAAGATAGAATAAACTCCGGAGGAGGATTATTTCTTTTTCAGTTTTTTCCTTACTTTGACTATGCGTCATCCTAAATGATTTTTTGAAAGCCCGGAGGGCTGAATCTT
>JAISSC010000032.1 GCA_031273305.1 Flavobacteriaceae bacterium | reverse complement strand
GTTGCCCCGAAGCCTACATCATCCAGAACTATCCATACTACATTGGGTTTGCCTGCGGCGGGGTTTGTCCTGTCCGGCCAAGATTCTTTGGAAGTGTCATAGGTTTTCCCTACCACTCCATTAAACTCCGATGTGTTGATTATCTGGGAATTTCCTATTATCGGAATATTTGCCAGAGCTGCTAAACTTACAGCGTTTTTTATTGTCTTGAGATGGTTATACTTTTTCATTTGTATTAATTTATTTTTTCCGGCAGCGGGTCTTTCCATACGGAGTTATCTTTTAGAAAGGCTTCCGTAGGAATGTATATTCGTGTCGTAATGTTAAATTCATCGCTATTGGTAGGCAGCCAGTTGCTTTCTTTATCTTTACCCGGAGTTGTTTTACCCAGATAGATGTCAAGTGAACCATCTGCATTGTACTTTAGCGGATTGCGGTCGCCTATGGCATAACGGCGTATCGGGTTTTCAACCAGATAGCGGTCTTTGTTATAAACAGTGTATGACCAGAAAGCCTGTGCCGGAGGTAATTGATCCTTTTCAAAATGGATACGGTAATTATTTTTCCCAATCAACGGATTTCCGTCTTTATCCTTATAGTAAGAATAATACTCGGCTTCTTCTGGAGGTAATGCACCCAAACCTCTGTAAGCGACTAACGCACGGAGGTTGTAATCGGTCTTATAAAATCCCTTTCTGGCTTCCGGGTCACCGGAAGTATTGTTACCAAACAGGTTTGTTCCATTTGGAAGTACATCCAGCTCACGATAAATATCAGAGATCAACCGGCTCAATTCTTTTTGTGTTTCTGCATCAAAATCTTTCAATGAAAAACGTTTTCCTGCTCCGATTCCTACCTGAGCTATCTTACGTATGATAAGGCTGTCGGCAGGGGCAGGAGGATTATCAACCAGCAGTTCATTGAAGTAATTAAAATAATTCTCAATGGAAAGGTTCTTTACTATCTCAACAACCGATGCTTTTACACCTTTTACATTAGCAGGAAGATAATTTCCATATTGTTTTTTTGACACAGGAGCAGACGTATCCTTTTTCTGCCATTTTGAAAGGGGAGACAATACGAAACGATGTTGCAGCGGAGTAACGTTCTTTTCCTGATCTTCCGGGCTGTTTACCTGTATTCTTCCGATGATCCAAACCAAATTGGTCGGAGACTTTATCTGGGTCAGCCCGGCAGGAATTTTCCCTTTCCAATAGGGACCTGTAATAATGTATTTCTGTTCGGTAGTTCCGGTCGTCCGTTTTCCGAGCAACACGAAATTATTAGTCCATGCGTCCTGCAACGGAAACACATAATAACGTCCTTTTGTGTCGGGTATTTCCACAACAACAGGCTCTTCTCCCAATTCCAAGAACGCTAAAGAATAATTAGTGTCATTGTTGGGAGCCACTACATTCTTAAAAGTATGGTCAGGGAATTTTGTGAGATGTTGCAGGTAGTTATCGGGAAAAGTAGAATTAATACGAGTAACATCTGTATAAATTAGCGGACTTGCAAACAAGTAGGCTTCTCTTGTGATGGAAATAATTTCATCTTTTGAGAGTCCTTTTTTGTTTTGCGCCAAACAGGATATAGATATTGTTATAAATAATCCTAAAATGCCTGTTAATTTAACTGTTT
The DNA here is from genome assembly GCA_031273305.1 of Flavobacteriaceae bacterium. GTDB lineage: Bacteria > Bacteroidota > Bacteroidia > Flavobacteriales > Weeksellaceae > Apibacter. The sequence continues at coordinate 2,533 of JAISSC010000032.1, read as the reverse complement.
TCATATTAAACAAAATTTATTATTTTAATATCCGGGATTTTGCCAAAGTCCTGTCGGATTAAGGTCATGTTGTGTCTGAGGAATTGGGAACAAATAATTGCGGTCAGAAACTCCTGCTGCTTTCGCCGGTACCTTTTTTAATGATTCCACCAATATTCCCCAACGTACCAAATCGAACCAACGCTGACCTTCCTGCACAAATTCCAGTAAGCGTTCTTTTTGCAGAGCTTCGCGGAAAGTAGTTTGGTCTAGTCCTGTCAGATCATAAGGAGAAGGGCTGTATAGCGGTTGATTGTATGCACGGCGACGAACCTGGTTGATAGCGTCATAAGCAGCAGTGGTTGGGCCTGATTGCTCATTGATGGCTTCTGCAAGTATCAATAATACTTCACTGTAACGAATCACTGGAAAGTTCATTGCAGCCAAACTATTGCTTTGTCCGGAATTGACAAGGTTATAATCAATATATTTTGAAAAACGAGGTTTTAGAAATGTAAAGAGATCACCTGTAGCAGGATTAATCAATGATTTAACATAGGAGACATTTTTACGGGTATCGTCATCATCGTAAATATCGTAGAACAGAGAAGTATCTGAAATAATATCCGCCGGTTCAACATTAGTGAAGCCGTTGAAAGTTACGCCCGGTAGTGTATTTCCAGTACCTGTACCGGATTGTCCGAGTTCAAACTGAATGGAGAAGATATGTTCTTTTCCGTTTTTAGTAGCAGGGCGGAATGCATCGCCAAAATCTTCGAACAGGTCGTAGCCGTATCCGCCGTTAATCACCTCTTCTGCTTTCTGTTGTGCTTTATCCCATTCTCTACGTACCAGATAAACTTTGGACAGCAAGGCTTTTGCGGCACCTACTGTAGCTCTTCCTAAGTCGGTACCGGAATAAGATGCCGGTAATGCTTCCGCAGCTGTCAAATCACTGATAATCTGTTGATAAATGATTTCAGTATCTTTACGGTCTGCCTTTAAGACGCTATTATCCAATGATTCTGCTTCGTGTAAAACTAAAGGAACGGGTCCCCATAGTTGTACTAAATCAAAATAGAGCAATGCCCGAATAAATTTGGCTTCGTTAATCAGGCGTTGTTTTAAAGTTTCGGAACCTGTTACTTTCGGAATATTATCAATTGCTACATTGGCACGATTGATTCCTTTATATATCTGCTTCCACGCAAGGTCAACACGGTCGTTGTTTGCATCATGCGATGAAGTACTGATTGCTTGTACATTCGGGTTAGATGCAGAAGCTCCGGCAGCAGCATAATCAGATGCCATATCGGTAAGGAAGTAAAGATTACGTCCATATAGTGACTGTTCTCCGGAGGGTCCGAATGAAAGAGCAGAATAAACGGCTGTTACTCCGGCTATTGCATCGGCTTCGGTTTTATAAAGCTGACTTGCAGTAAGCTCTCCTTCCGGTTCAAGGTCCAAGTCGTTGTTACAAGAGGATAATATCATTGCAGACAACAACAGGAAACTTTTTATAATTGTTTTTTGTATATTTTTCATAATCAAAATATTTTTATCTTTTTGTTAAAATGTTATTTCAAATCCTACCTGATAACTACGTGAAGACGGATAAACTCCATAGTCTATACCCTGAAAAAGGCTGTTTTGTCCATAGGTGTTTGCTTCAGGATCCATGCCGCTGTAATCGGTGAAAGTCAGCAAATTTTGACCTGAAATAAATATCCTTGCTTTTTTTATAGAGGCTTTTTGTATCCATCTTTCAGGAAGAGAATATCCGAGCGTAAGGCTTCTTAGTTTCAGGTATGAACCATCTTCTACGTGTCTGTCCTGAACGGTAGCTACAGGAGAACTGCTAGCACGCGGTATTTCATTCGAAGGATTGGTCGGAGTCCATCTGTCAGCAATCGTTGCTAAAGAGTTGGTAGACAAAGTTGTTATTTCCAATCGTTGTTTCAAAGCATTGAAAGCCTTATTTCCGTAGCTTCCCTGAAGAAAAATAACCAAGTCAAATCCTTTATAACTGAATGAGTTTGTAAAGCCATAGGTAAATTTAGGCTGGCTGTTGCCTAGCAAAACACGGTCGTTATTGTCAATTACTCCGTCATTATTTGTATCAACATATTTTCTGTCGCCGGGTTGTACACCGGAGGTAAAGCTGGGTTTTGGCACCGTAGTTAAATCGTCACTGAGTTGAACAATTCCATCGGTGATATATCCCCAAAAGGTTCCTAAAGGTTGTCCTGTCTGTACTACTACCGGCAATTGTTGCAACAGCGAACCTGAGTCTGGAACAGGATAAAATGCATTTACTTCTCCCATGCTCAATACCTTGTTTTTATTGTGCGCTATTACAAATGAACTTTGCCAACCGAATTCTTCGCCTCTTCCGCGGAAAATATCGGCATTAATTGCAAATTCTACTCCTTTGTTCGATACACTTCCGATATTGCTGAATACGGAATTATAACCGGCAGAACTAGGAATAGGCACCTCAAGCAATAGGTCTGTAGTTTTTTTGTTATAATAGTCAAAAATTAGGCTTATCCTG
>JAISSC010000024.1 GCA_031273305.1 Flavobacteriaceae bacterium | reverse complement strand
GTATTCTGGATATTGTAAAGGACATTCGCAATGTAATCTCCCTCCCATCGCCTACGGACAGGGTTTTGCTGCAAAAAAGGATGGCAAACGGATTATATATTTCCAAAGTGACGGTTCCTTTCGGCGTAATAGGAGTTATTTATGAAGCCCGTCCCAATGTGAGTTTTGATGTGTTTTCTTTGTGCCTGAAATCGAAAAATGCGGTTATTCTAAAAGGAGGTTCAGATGCCCTTTTTTCTAATGAGGCAATTGTCCGCCTTATCCGGAGTGTACTGAAACGACATGGAGTAAATCCTGATATTTGCACCTTGTTACCCGCTGACCGTTCGGCTACTGAGGAGTTGTTGAATGCACGGGATTATGTAGACCTTATTATTCCACGCGGTGGGAAAGACCTTATTGATTTCGTGCGGGAAAATTCCCGTATTCCGGTAATAGAGACCGGAGCAGGAGTATGCCATACCTATTTCCACAGAGAAGGAGATGCAAACAAGGGCAGGGATATTATTACCAACGCCAAAACACGAAAAGTAAGTGTTTGCAATGCTTTGGATTGTCTGGTTATTGACAAAGACAAATTAAATGATCTGCCGTATTTATGTAAAGACTTGGAGAAAAAAAACGTAATTATCTATGCCGATGAGCCTTCCCATAAAATATTATCTTCCCATTATTCGCCCGAGTTATTAAAAAAGGCAGATGAACATAGTTTCGGTACTGAATTTTTGGACTACAAAATGGCAATTAAGACCGTAAATAACATTGATGAGGCTATTGAGCATATTTCTGCTTACAGCTCCCGACATAGTGAGGCTATTATAAGTGAAGATATAAATGCTGTCAACCTGTTTGAAAAACTGATTGATGCTGCCTGTGTCTATACCAACACCTCTACGGCATTTACGGATGGAGCACAGTTCGGACTGGGAGCCGAGATAGGCATCAGTACTCAAAAAATGCATGCACGCGGACCTATGGCTCTGGAAGAATTATGCACCTATAAATGGATCGTAAAAGGAGACGGACAAATAAGAACCTGAATTTTACCGATTTATACTTGTGAAAAAGAAAGAAGAACTTATCCTGCAATTGGTCGAATATCCTCCCATATGGGAAAATGTTGAACTTAACCTCAATTTTTTAACTCAACTTTTAGAAGATTCTCATCGGGGAGATATAATTATTCTTCCTGAGATGTTCAATACCGGATTTAGCATGAATGCTTCCAAAATCTCCGAAAAGATGAATGGAATTACGGTAACTTGGATGAAAAACATCTCCTTACAATATAATATTGCCATTTGCGGAAGCCTTGCCATTGAAGAAGAGCACCAATATTACAATCGGTTTGTTTTTATCGCACAGGGAGAAATACTCGCACAATACGATAAACACCATTTATTTTCATATAGCGGAGAATCAAAATCATACACAGCCGGAAATAGGAAAGTTGTTTTAGAATATCTCGGCTGGAAGATATGTCCGATGGTTTGTTTTGATCTTCGGTTTCCCGTATGGAACCGAAATGTTGAAAATTATGACTTAATGATAAATGTCGCTTCCTGGCCGGACAGTCGGATGGAGGTATGGGATACTTTGCTAAAAGCCCGTTCTATTGAAAATGTGAGCTATGTATGTGGAGTTAACCGTGTAGGCACTGACGGAATGAATCTTAATTATACAGGGCATTCGGTTATATTTTCTCCTATCGGAAAAGAATTGACATTACGTAAGGAAAAAGAATATCTCTACCAACAAGCCATTTCTTTGGATGAAGTACGAAAATGGAGGGATAAATATCGTTTTTTAGATGAGCGGGATAAGTTTTCGATGCCATAACCTGTTGATAACTACAAAATTACAAATATTTTATCTGTTATCTTCTTCCTCAGTTAATCCGAAAAAAGAAAAACGTATATTTCCGTATTTCCGTGATTCTATAAAATCAGGATGAGCAGAAAGATCTTTACGTGTATTATGCTCTAATATAAACCGACCTCTTTTAGATAAAAAATTATGAGTTAAAACAGAAGTAAGCAATTTTTCATATTCTTTATCTTCCATCTCAAAAGGAGGGTCTGCAAAGATAATATCGTATGTTTTGTGACTTTTTTTCTCAATAAAACTGAAAACATCTTGTTTCACCACGTTTACCTCGTTGCGAAGGTCTAATACTTTCAATGTATCCAGTATAAACTTTACATGTTTCCCATTGATCTCTACGGATGTTATATCTTTACATCCTCTGGAAGCAAATTCATAACTCATGGAACCGATTCCCGCAAACAGGTCAAGCACGGAAATCTCCTGAATAAGGTATTGATGATTGATAATGCTGAAAAGGGCTTCTTTTGCAAAATCGGTAGTGGGGCGTACTTCAAAATGTCTGGGGGCTAAAATTCTCCGTCCTTTCAGTTTACCTGCTATGATCCGTATCATAATACATCTATAATTGTATAATTCTCTCTTTCAAAATCATCTTCTATCCCCCGATTAACCTCTTTGAAATATTGAGAAAGTCTGTCAAAATTCTCTTTGTTTTTATCCAGATTGCCATAATAATACATAACGGCATCGGAAAGTTTATTGCCCGTATTTTTGGAAATTACCTGTAAGAAATAAATAATATCATCAATAATTTTATATGGATAAATATTATAAAGTATCAGTTTTTCATCTTCAACAATTGCTATTTCAAAGCAGGCGTCGTAGGTGTTAATAAAAAATCCGTTCTGCTTGTGGCTGTTTTTTATCTTGGAAAGAAATTTAAATCCGGTATGAGTAATTCTTATCTTTTCAGAAGATTCTGCAAAAATATCGTCTAATTCTTCCGGATAATAGAAAACTAAGACCAGATTAAATTGAGGCACCAAATTAAAACGTATTCCCATATTTTTTGAGAAGGGAACAGTATGATTTAGAACAATTTCCGCTATGTCCTCATCAAAATATTCTGTAGGAATAAGGGTAAATTTGTCGTTGAGGATGGAAATATCAATAAAGTTATATTTTTGCTCAAAAAAAGACCTCTCTTTTAACTTACGGTAAATTTTTTCTCTATCGGATACCATTGATATATCCTCTCTATAAAAAATCTTCTTGTCGAGGTAGTTTTTTCCCTGTTGCATTATATAAGAAACCCTCCTGTTTTCAAATAAAAAAGAAACAGAACTTACGGAAGAATCATTTAGTTGTTTTTTCGCTTTCAAAACCTGATTATTCTTCATGATACGGGCAAAGATAGAGTTAATCTGCCTGATACACAAAATTTATAAACCAATAATTTCAACTTAAGTACTTTTAATTTTCCGCTATTGAAAAAACAGGTTTTTAATGTCGGGTTAACTATCTTTTTTATTACAATTGCCGTTGATATACTGCTTATTTATAGTGATTTCTGATTTCATCCATTCCTTTAAAATATTTCCTTTTATAAAATACTTTTTGTAAATTTGCCGCCTTATAAACTCGAATTAAATGAACGTTACACAGAATAAAATAGACAACTTAACCACTGTTATCAGTATCACCATCAAACCTGAAGACTACAAACTGAATGTGGAAAAAGCTCTCCTCGACTATAGAAAGAAATTAAACATGCCCGGCTTTAGAAAAGGCAAAGCTCCTATGGGGATAGTTAAAAAACAATATGAGGCAGCTGTTACGTTTGAAGAGATCAATAAGGTTTTATATGATGCACTGAATAACTTTATTTCAGAAAATAAATTAGATATATTAGGGCAGCCTCTGCCCGTTACCAATGACGAGTTGGATGTAAATGCCAATGAAATGACCTTTGATTTTGAAGTTGGGTTGAAACCTGAGGTCGCTGTGGATTTATCCGGAGCTACCGTACCTTATTATAAAATAGAAGCTACCGAAGAAGAAATTAATGATACGATAGAAAGTATGCAAATTAAATTTGGTGAAACTATTGATGCAGATGCCGTTGAAGAAGAAGGAAATTTTACAGGGAAGGTTCAGGAAGTTGATGAGGAGGGAAATCCGGTGGAAGAAGGCATAAATACTACGGTTACTTTTTTAGTTGACGATTTGAAGGATAAAGATTCCTTTATCGGGAAAAAAGTAGATGATATTGTAGAAATTCACGCTCAGGATGTATTCAGTGATGTACATCAATTACAGCATTTTTTCGGATTATCCCATGATGAAGCCCATCATTTTAACGGGAAGCTAAAAATTACCCTTGAGAAAATTTCAATCAGGACGAAAGCAGAGCTAAATCAGGAATTTTTCGATAAGTCATGCGGGAAAGATAAAGTTAGTTCTGAGGAAGAGCTAAGAGATAAAATTAGAGAAGAGATAGAAAATTATTATAAGAGAGAGTCTGACACTAAATTCATAAACGATTCTGTGAACTGGTTATTTGAAAATGTACAAGTTGAATTGCCGTCGCAGTTTTTAACTAAATATCTTCAAAGTACGGCTAAGGAGCCTATAACTGATGAAGAGGCTGCATCTGAATATGAAAGAATGGAAAAAGCGTTACGTTATCAACTTATTGAAGGGCAGATCCTGTCAGATAATAAAATAAGCATTCAGTATCAGGATTTGGTAGAATTTACTAAAAACCAGATGAGACAACAATTTGCCATGTATGGCTATCTGGATATTCCTGATGATGCATTGGATAAATATGTAACTGATGCTATGAAAAACGAAGAACATGTTCGTCAAACTTCAGGGAATTTAGTCCAACAAGAACTATTTAAGATTTTTGATGCTCAAATAAAGAAAGAGGAAAAGAAGATTTCCCTTGATGAATTTGACAAAATTTTAAAAGAAGATACGGAGAAAGCGGGAGAGCATTCTCATGCCCATTAAAAATATACTATGCCAAGAAGCCCGGAGGGCTTGATTTTCATAAGAGGCTGTCCAAAAA
>JAISSC010000228.1 GCA_031273305.1 Flavobacteriaceae bacterium | reverse complement strand
CCTCATTGGTGGCATCTTTAAGCGTCATATTTCCACTGGTCACCGGAACTACTTTTGCCCCCAGCATCTTCATTTTTTCCACGTTCAGTTTCTGTCTTTCCACATCGGTTGCTCCCATGTATACAATACATTCCATATCCATAAGGGCACAAACCGTAGCGGCAGCTACCCCGTGTTGTCCGGCTCCTGTTTCTGCAATGATACGTGTTTTTCCCATCCTCCGTGCCAGTAAGATCTGACCAATGGTATTGTTTATCTTATGAGCACCCGTATGGTTTAAGTCTTCTCGTTTTAAATATACCTTACATCCGTATTTTATTGAAAGTCTTTTTGCCGGATAAAGAGGAGAAGGACGCCCTACATAATCCCTCAATAGGTCATGATATTCTTTTTGGAACTGCGGGTCTTCTAAAATTTCCAGATAGCTGTTCTTTAGATTCTCTACATTATCATATAAAATTTCAGGAATATAAGCTCCTCCAAACTCTCCGTAAAACCCGTTTTGATCTACATTATATTTTTGCATCGTTATTCTTTTATATGTTCAATATTTTTTAACTTCTAACATAAAAAAAGCCTACCGTGAGTGCGGTAGGCTTTTAATTTATACTTTCTATAAATATATCCGTTGGCTCACGACTTCCGAAGTTGAGAGTTCCACCACCAAGATATATTTACTATTGTTTTCATCTGAGCAAAATTAGAAATTATTTTTAAAAACACAAATATTTTGCAGTCTTTTTTAAAATTTTCTCTAATAAATTTATCTTCTGCATCTATTCATTAGCTCTGATCTGTTGTATATGTAGATATACTTTGGTATTCATCGCTGTCGCAAGAGAAGCCGTAATGTTGGGTGTAGGTGCTCCCATCATAAAAGTACAAACGTATAAGGTTTTATCTGTTACATCCGTAGTTGTCCAGATATATTGTCTTTGTTCCGGAGCGACAAAATAAACATCCCGGTCTCCCCATGCCGCATTTTTATCATCGGTGACAGCAACAGCCTTAATATTTGCTCCGGTTTCATTTGAAGTTCCATACCACATGCCTGATGCCGGCAGCAGAAGTTCATTACTTCCGGTACCTTTAGAAGCTCCTGTCCAGGCAACTGCTGCATTCCACATAAGAGTGACAGGTCCTGTATTACTCTTAATTTGAATATCTGAATTCGATAACTCTGTACCCGAAGGAACAAAAACCCGAACTGAAAATTTCCCATCCGGACTTGTTATTGCTCTATGGTATCCCTGTACATTATTGTCTGTGGTATATTGAAGCGGACCTAAAGAGGCTCTTGGTTTTATATCTGCATATACTTCTTCCCCTACCAGAGCAATACAGGTTTTAACCTTTGTGGTACCAAAACTTAAATAAAAGTAAGCTCCTCTCGGAGAATCATAACTCGGGGTTCCCTCTACGTCATAAACAAGATACCCGGATCCGTATTCTAGCCAACCGGGTTTTAAACGAGCTTTGAGTCCTGTATTAAACGAAGAGTCAAGCCATGTTCCCATAGAATATTCTCCGCCATTACCTCCGTAATACGGCACTTTCATGGTTCCTCTGTAAAACGTCCCTTTAGTAAACACCTGAGGTTCTATAGAGGCTTCCTCGCACAAAAGCCCCCCGATTTCCGGAGGAATAGCTGTTGTATTATCCAGATGTCGCCACTCTGCCCCATTCCAGAAATAAAACCCTTTAAGTAAAGCAGTTCCTATGTTATAAACTAATAACCCGACTGCTTGTCTACTGCCATCCTGATCCAAATCCATTGTTGTGGAAGTAAGCTCTACTCTCGGAACCAAAATCCCTTTATTCGTTGAGACTATGTCTAACACTGATGATTTGTCAGGGTTATCCGTTCCAATGCCAACCTGTGCATAGCTGTATGTAGCAATCAGGCTGATCAATATAAAAAAATGTTTCATAATTTAAAAAGTGTATAATTATATTGTTGTTCTATAATAAAGTTAAAAAAAATGGGTTCCTTAATAAGCCGGAAGGATGTTTTTTGAAGTTGCTGAACAACCAAGAAATATATCCAAGCAGAACGGATCTTAAGGTAACCCCGCAGCAATATTATGCAAAAAATCTTAATTATTACAAAAAATAAGACAAAAATCATAGTACGCAGACCTGATAAATAATACGACATTATGCCAAATTAATATATAAATATGTCCAGAGTTTTTATATTTAATTTCTTTGCTGTTTTGCTATTTAATTTTGTGCTGCTGTTCTTTTGTTTTTAAGCCATTATGATTTTATAAGAATTATTTACATATAATTAAAAATCTTATATTTGAGCAGTTATTAACAACCCTAATTTAAACTCATGAATACTTCTGATTTTTCTATCCGACATATCGGAATTGATGAAGACAACATACAAACCATTCTTAAGGAGATCAAAGCAAATTCTGTACAGGAATTAATTGAACAAACCATACCGGCAAAGATTTTGGGACAAAAAGAACCGGAACTGCCCAAGCCTGTTTCGGAATACGATATGGTACTGTTATCTAAAGAATTGGCTTCTAAGAATAAGATATATAATTCCTATATCGGATTCGGGTATTTCGGAACCGTTCTTCCTGCCCCTGTTCAGCGGAATATTTTTGAAAATCCGGGATGGTATACTGCTTATACTCCTTATCAGGCAGAAGTTTCTCAAGGAAGGCTGGAAGCATTAGTAAACTTCCAGACGATGATCTCCGACCTGACGGGATTCCCCTTAACCAACGCTTCTCTGCTTGATGAGGGAACCGCTGCATCCGAAGCCGTGCATATGCTGTATGAAGCACGTCCGAAGGCTCAAAATGAAGCTACAAAATTTTTCATTTCGGAGGAAGTATACCCGCAAACTATTGCAGTAGTACAAACCAAAGCTCTGGGATTGGGAATTGAGATAGTCGTAGGGAGACATCAGGATTTTTCTTTTGATAAGTCTTTTTTTGGTGCTCTCGTACAATATCCTGCCAAACATGGAGAAATTTTTGATTATTCGGATTTTATCTCTCAGGCTAAGACACTTGGGATAAAGGTAGTAATAGCTGCGGATATTTTATCTTTAACGGTCTTAACTCCTCCTGCCGAATTAGGTGCGGACGTTGCTTTAGGTTCTACTCAACGATTCGGTATTCCTTTGGGATATGGAGGCCCTTCTGCGGCTTATTTTGCCTGTGGAGAGGAATACAAACGGCATATTCCGGGTAGGATCATAGGAATATCCAAAGATAAACATGGAAACCGGGCATTGAGGATGTCTCTTCAAACCCGTGAACAACATATTAAAAGAGAACGAGCAACGTCCAATATTTGTACATCTCAGGTTTTGTTAGCAGTGATGGCAGGAATGTATGCCGTATATCACGGAGCAGAAGGATTGAGGTCTATTGCTTCGGACATTCATTTAAAAGCAATTTTGCTGAAAGAGCATCTGACCTCCATAGGGTTCAATGTTTCCCAAGAGCCGTTCTTTGATACTGTTAAAATTTACCTGTCGGAAGAGGAAAAGGAAGAGATCAAAACGCTTTTTGAGACTTTTTACATCAACCTTAACTATTTCTCGGAGGGGATTTTAAGTATCAGTCTGGATGAAACTGTTTCGGATGAGCGATTTGCCCTGATTTTATCTCTTTTTATACGATATAAAAATACGGAATTTAAAAAGTTAGATGCTCCTATTGAGTTTTCTATTCCTGAAAACCTGATACGAAAGTCCGACTTTTTAACTCATGAAGTGTTCAAGAAATACCGCACGGAAACCGAGTTTATGAGATACGTGAAAGGACTGGAAAGAAAAGACCTTGCATTAAATTATTCTATGATCTCTTTGGGTTCCTGTACGATGAAACTGAACGCATCAACTGAAATGCTTCCTCTTTCATGGATTGAATGGAATTCTATTCATCCTTTTGTTCCTCAGGAACAGGCAGAGGGTTATCTTCAAATGATTCATGAACTGGAAGGGTATTTAGCTGAAATTACCGGTTTTGCCGGGACTTCTTTGCAACCTAATTCAGGTGCGCAGGGTGAATATTCGGGATTAATGGTGATTCGTGAATATCTGAAAGCTAAGGGAGAAGGACACAGAAACATTGCTTTGATACCTCAATCAGCACACGGAACCAATCCTGCTTCTGCCGCTATTGCCGGATTAAAGGTTGTGGTGGTGAAAAATCTGGAAAACGGAGAATTTGACTTGGAAGACCTGAAACAAAAAGCAGAACTTCATAAGGATAATCTTGCCGCCGTGATGATTACTTATCCGTCTACCTACGGATTTTTCGATACCAATATAAAAGAAATCATCGACCTGATACATTCCTGCGGAGGTCAGGTTTATATGGATGGAGCCAATATGAACGCACAGGTAGCCTATACTAGTCCGGGATATATCGGGGCGGATGTATGCCATCTGAATTTACATAAGACTTTCGCTATTCCTCACGGAGGCGGAGGTCCGGGAATAGGACCGATATGTGTTGCGGAACATCTGGTTCCTTTTCTGCCTACGGTTAAGGCTCCTCTTCGGGAAAAAGACCGGCTTACTTTTTCTTCTTCTCCTTATGGTTCTGCTTTGGTAGCGAATATTTCTTATGCTTATATTCGTATGCTGGGCTATAAAGGATTGAAAAAGGTTACTGCCGCAGCTATTTTAAATGCCAACTATTTAAAGGAAAAACTCGCTTCGTATTATCAAATTTTATACGCCAACAAACAGGGACGGGTGGCTCATGAGCTAATCGTGGATTTCCGCCCTTTTAAACCCTTAGGTATAGAAGTGGGGGACGTAGCCAAACGTTTAATGGATTATGGATTCCACGCTCCAACGGTGTCTTTTCCCGTTCCGGGAACTTTAATGATAGAACCTACGGAAAGTGAAAGTCTGGCGGAGCTAAACCGTTTTGCCGAGTCTTTGATCTCCATCAAGAAAGAAATTGATGAAGTTGCAAAGGGTGAATATTCTATTGAAGATTGTGTGCTGAAAAATGCTCCACATACTTTGGAAGAGGTTACTTCAGATACTTGGGAACATGCTTATAGCAGGAAAAAAGCCGCTTATCCGCTGGACTGGATTTTGGAGAGGAAATTCTGGGCTTCCGTAGGGAAGATAGATGATGCTTACGGTGATAGAAATCTGATATGTACCTGTAATTCCATAGAACAGCCGTAAATACGAAAATAAGTCGAGGCTGTCCAAAAAGTGGGCAGACTCTTTCCTGACTTTGACCATGCGATACTCTAAATGATTTTTTGAAAGCCCGGAGGGCGGAATCTTCATAACCGCAGGTCGGCGACCTGCGGAGAGTACCCACCCCACTCTTTGCCTGAAAGGCAAGACTAGTCCCGCCTTTCAGCCTCTGTCATTGGTTGTCGTTGCCCGCAGGTCGCTAACCTGTGGTTATGAAAATCAAGCCTTTCAGGCTTCTGCTTGCAACACCTATTTTAGTGTCAAAGTCAGGAGATAATTTGCGATGTTCTATTGCGAAATTTTTATTTACTTTTGACCCATATTTTTATTAATACCTGTAAATGAAAACTAAAATAATTAAAAATCTTTTAATACCGTTCTTTCTGTTTTTGGGAATGCTCGCTTTCTCCCAAGAACTATATATCTCAGGCAGAGCAGTTGAAGATAATAATACACCTCTTGATTTCGCTGAGGTAACCCTCTCAATAAAAGACTCCATCATCAGAAACGAACTCACACAGGAAGATGGAAGTTTCACTTTATCCAACCTTTCGCAGGGTTCTTATATGTTGCAAATTAAGCAGATAGGAGAGATTCTCTATTCTCAGGATATAAACCTTACGAATAATCTGGATTTGGGAAGCATCATAATACAAAAGGTAAAAGAACTTCAATCCATAACTGTAACCGGGCAAAAAAAGCTAATCGAAAGAAAGGTAGACCGATTGATATTCAATGTTGAGAATTCTGTTGCCGCCTCCGGCGGCGATGCTCTGGACGCCCTTAAAGTAACACCCGGTATAAGAATAAAGAACGACCAAATCTCCATGATAGGCAAAAGCGGAATGGCTGTAATGATAGATGATAAATTGGTGCAAATTTCAGGAGAAGATTTGGTGAATTACTTAAGATCAATCCCATCAGATAATATAAAAAGCATAGAAGTAATTACTACCCCGCCTGCAAAATACGATGCGGAAGGCAATAGCGGGATTATTAATATACAGTTGAAAAAGGCTAAAAAGGATAGTTGGAATGCTTCTTTAAGAAGTTCGTATACTCAGGCTACTTATGCAAAAGGTTCTTTTGGGGGAAGTTTTGATTATCAAAAAAATAAGCTTTCATTATATACCAATATAAATTATGGAAATGGTTTATCTGCAGATATTCAAAGCCATAAAATTTATTATCCTGAAGGTCTTTGGAATGAAGAAAGTAAAAGAAAACAGCACCAAAATTCTTTAAATGCAAGATTGGGAGTTGATTATAAAATAACCGATAATTGGAACATGGGAGTTCAGTATCTGGGGAGAGGCTATAGACCAACCACTAAGGAAAATATATTGACAACCATTTACAATGCTGATAATTCAAGTATAGATTCATATATAAAAACTCTTTCGGATACTAAGAATAATAAGCATGATAATCAATCCATAAATCTCAACTCAATTATTGAAATGGATACTATCGGTAAAAAAATGATTCTAAATTTTGACTATTTTAAGTATAAAGACTTTTATAATAGAAGTTTCACTACGCTTGGTTTAGTCTCGGCAAATAATCCCAGTTTGCAAGATATTGAAAATTATTCTGCAAAATTAGACTTTGAGCATCCGTTAAAATGGGTTAATTTAACCTATGGAGGGAAGGTATCATTTATAAAAACAGATAGTGATGTAAATTATTTTGATATTACGACAGGAAGCCCAATATTTGACCCTACACAAAGTAATGTGTTTGAATACAAAGAAAACACACAATCAATATATATATCGGCAACGAAAAATATTTCTAAAAAATGGGAAACACAAGTAGGTCTTAGGTTGGAGAATACACAAACACAGGGTTATTCTCAAACATTGAATCAAAAAAATAATAACAATTACACAAAACTGTTTCCGACTTTTTATATTACTTATACTCCAACGGAAAAAAATACCTTTTCTCTTAACTATAATAAAAGAATAAACAGACCTCCATATGGTAGATTAAATCCTTTCAGGTGGTATACCAGCCCTTTTTATTATTCAGAAGGAAATCCTTTTCTGCAGCCGTCTTTTACTGATAATATAGAATTTAACTACACCCATAATGATAACTGGTCTAATTCCCTGCATTTTTCTCATACAAAAAACGGATTTGAACAGATAACCATTGTAGATAATGACACAAATATCCAAAGAACAATTGCAGAAAACTTCTTTAGTACTTCTGTGATGGGAATTTCAGAATCCTATACTTTTAAAAAATTGAGATGGCTATCCAGTACATTTTCATTTTATTGGTTCTATAGTTGGTCAAAGTCTTCAATTCCTATTACCAATCAAACCCTAAACGGAGCAGACACCTATTTTTCTACAAGCAATGATCTTATACTCAATGCAAGTAAAACCTTAGTATTTAATATTTCTTACTGGTATAACTTCAAAGGGGTTTCTGATTTGGATAAGAATAATGCTTATAGTCAGTTAGATGCATCAATAAAATATTTGGCATTGAATAAAAAACTACAGATCAGTCTTAATATAAATGATATTTTAAGTTCTAACAGACCTGCTTATATCAGTTATACCAATAATATCCGGATTGATTATAAGAACTATTTTGATTACAGACTTTTTAGGTTGTCGCTGACCTATAAATTTGGAAATGATAAAATATCTGTAGATAAGAAAAATGTAGGAAATCAGGAGGAAATAAATAGAACTAACTAGAGGTTGACGGTAAAAGTACTTGCGAATAACTGTATCGGTACAGTTTTGAATTACAATATTTTAAGGGTCTCTACTTAAGTTTTTGTTCTAAAGAAATCACCGTCTCCTTTAAAGATTTTATTTCTTCTTCAAGGCATGTGATATATTTCTGTAGATTTTCTAAAACAAATTCAGGAAGGCTGCAGTAAACGTTATTACTTCCTATATAATTGCCGGAAACATTTTCAAAATTTTGAGAAATGGAACCATTATCATCGTTTTCTAAAATATCTTCTACAGGCACGTTCATAAGTTCCGCTATACGCTCCCATTCACAATCAAGAATTTTTACCTCTCCTTTCTCTTTCCTTTGATATTGGGTCTGGCTTATTTTCAAATAATTTGCAATGTCTTGTTGCGAAAATTTTTTTGTCTTGCGAACATTGATAAGTTTCTCTTTAATCATAACATTGTTTTTTGCAAATGTAAAAATTATGCGAATAAAACCGAATAAAAAATGTTAGACTATTTCAAAAACATTTATTTACTTTTGACCCATATTCTTTATAACATCATAAAAAATAACGGTCTCTTACTTGTAAATGAAAACTAAAATAATTAAAAATCTTCTAATACCGTTCTTTCTGTTTTTGGGAATGCTAACTTTCTCCCAAGAACTATATATTTCAGGCATAGCAGTTGAAGATAATAATACACCTCTTGATTTCGCTGAGGTAACCCTCTCAATAAAAGACTCCATCATCAGAAACGAACTCACACAGGAAGA
>JAISSC010000134.1 GCA_031273305.1 Flavobacteriaceae bacterium | reverse complement strand
TATAATTTATATTATGTTAAATAGTATTTTTAAGAACATGATTTATTGCCCCATCCTAAACCGGTTTATATACTTCTTGCTTATCCAGACTCACGTTAAACAGCATTTTTACACTGCCCCATTTTGGACAATTCATACGTCTAATTTTTCCTAAACAGTTTTTTAAACTTCTTTAACTTACATAACCTGTAAAGAAAACAGCTGAATCTACGATTTACTTTTAAATATTTTTTTCCATTTTCCATTGTAAATCTAACGAAATATACTATCTTTGTACACGAGCCGCATACTTTCATGATGAGATTTGCGTTAAAATATAAACAACATAAAGTTGATTGGGACATGCCGTAAGGCTAGGCCCGTTTGCAAAGTAATTGAAAGATGCGGCTTTTTATCAATTTTATCGTGTATATCTAATAATATCATTATGAGTACGGTAACAAATAAGAAAGCGATCTCAATAAGATTAGATTCTAACCTTTACGCACACATAAAAAAAATTGAAGATTTAGAAAATGAATAAAATATATTAAAAAAGCCTCAAATTTCTTTGAGACTTTTTTATTGATTACCCCATAATGTAGAGATGTTACTATTCGGGATTATCGTACTCTCCTTTGAGGCAATAATATCCAAAAATCGCAAATCCTCCGACAATGATCGGAGTTAAAACAAAAAGTATAATAATTCCGAATACTTTATCTTCAACGGAATGTGAGAAAACTTTGGGAATCCCCAGTACTACAATACTCAAATAAGCACTAACTAAAGCTACTCCTATCCATAATATACCTAATATCTTTTTTATATTATCCATGTTTTTATTGTTTTTGATTAATCGTTACTTATGTTATTTTTATTTTTCAGATAGACCATTCCTATTACAAAGCAAATTCCTGTAATTATGATAGGATACCACAGTCCTTCCAGATACCAATCGGCTTTATTAGATAATTTTGAATAGGTTACCAAATAAGTAGCTACTGCCGGCAGGAGTCCGCCGAAGATACCATTACCAATATGATACGGTAAAGACATGGAAGTATACCGTATTTTTGTAGGAAACATTTCGACCAAAAATGCAGCAATAGGCGCATATACCATAGTTACAAATATAACCTGAATCCAGACTAAAGCCGTTAGTATCCATTTATCATGGTCTGTTATAGTAATAGATTCCGTAATTTTTGTAGCTGCTGTTCTTTCTTTTTCAGAGGTTGCATTTTTTATTTTTAAGGAACCGGTACTTTCAATAATATTATATCGGGTTCCATCGGAATAGATCTTTTCCGTTGTTTTTATATTCAATGTTTCTCCCTCATGAGCATAATCAGACTTTACTTCTTCTCTTACAATAGATTTATCGGTGAGTTCGGTTTTATTTTCCAGATTAACAGTCTGATACATTTTTTCATATATAGGTCTGTAAGCGCATATGGCTACTATCATTCCTGCCATCATCACCGTTTTTCGTCCTATTTTATCCGAAAGCCATCCAAAAAATACAAAGAAAGGAGTTCCTAAAAAGAGTGCCGTTACCATAAGAGTATCTACTTGTACTGTGTTGACATTCATTACTTTTTGTAAATAACTCATAGCATAAAATTGTCCGGTATACCAAACAACCCCCTGCCCCATTGCAGCACCGAATAAGGCTAATAAAACGAATTTGAAGTTATATCTGTTTCCAAAGCTCTCTTTTAGAGGGTTCTTAGAAGTTTTTCCCTCCTTTTTTGCTTTAGCAAACAAAGGGGATTCCTTCATATTTTTGCGGATTATATAGGATACTCCCACCATTAGAATAGAGACCCAGAAGGGAACCCTCCACCCCCAACTGTCAAATTCTTCTGCGGACAGGGATGTTTTGGTTATCAGGATCACTATTAAAGAAAGGAATAAACCGATGGTTGCAGTGGTCTGTATCCAGGATGTCCAGTACCCTCTTCTGCCGGGTTGAGAATATTCTGCCACATAGGTGGCGGCTCCTCCGTATTCCCCTCCCAGTGCCAGTCCTTGCAACAAACGCATAATTAATACCAACAGAGTAGAAAAAATGCCTATGGTTTCGTAACTTGGAATACAACCTATGGCAAAGGTTGCTCCTCCCATGATAAGTAGGGTAATCATAAAGGTATGCTTACGCCCTATTAAGTCACCCAGCCTGCCGAAAAACAGCGCACCAAAAGGTCGGACTATAAATCCTGCCGCAAAAGTGGCTAAGGTTGACAGGAAAGCTGCTGTCGGATTGGTCTCAGGAAAGAATTTTGATGACAGCACTATCGCCATACTTCCAAAAATATAAAAATCATACCATTCTATCAATGTTCCCATAGATGAGGCCGTAATAACGCCCCATATCTGCCTGTTTTTTGATTTTTCGGATACCGATACGTCCATATCCGCCCGATTAGTTGTTTCGTTCATAATATATTTGTTTTTTAGTGTTTTTTAAAGAAAGAAAGATAATATTGTGTGCTTGCTATAAGAATATCATAGCCTGCACAGTTATCATATCATCGTTATCGTTTGGTTTATCAAAAGCCTTTTGATACTCTACCGTAATCTTTGCATTTTGCCCATCCACATACCAGTTAGACCCAAAGCGCAATTCTTTGGCGGCTTCTTTTAATCCTGAAAAATTACGGTTAGAATAGGCTACATAGGGTTGAAACCTGTTTTTAAACTTATTTTCTCCTTCTTTTTCTTTTTTAGGGATTAAGTAACCTACATGAGCATAAAACTGTTCTCCGTTCCCGACGATATTTCCGTTAAGGTATTTATCCATATCCGAATGCTGATAGTTGGCATAAGCACTCAGGGCGGCTCCGTTATTACCAATCGGGGCATCATAAAAAGCATCTACGGCAAATTGTGTTATGTCTTTACCGTATAGTTCTCCATCTTTCATTTTCACTAATCCGTTGGAATGATGGTAAAATCCGGCTCCGACATTAAATACTTTCTTAGCTCCTAAGTAAGTACCTGCTTTATGTGGTAATAGATCGGCTTCCTTATCCAGAAATTGATAATCAAAATATCCGGCAACAGCATATTTACCTTTATCTAATAAGGATTTGCCCAAATATTTTTCTTCTCCCTCCTGCAACACAGTAGATGAATTTCCATCTAGAGTGTTTTTAAGAGCCTCATTTAATGAAATCCGATAGGTGAACTTCCCGAAATTTCCTTTGGAGTATATCCCGAACCCCATCCCTAACTGATCGGACAGTCCGATAGTCGGAGTTGAAGAGCGGTTAACATCAAGGGTAAGAAGATTTAAAGAACTGGCATTATTTAAGCGGCTAATCCCGTTCCAATAGTTCAATCCTGCGCCCAGATAAAAATTAGAGGTTACTTTATACTGCGCCCAAGCCTCGTGGAGAGAGAAATCCACGTCCGTACTTTTCCCTGTCGGGGATAGATTATTGGAGTTTACGGAGTTTAACCCGAAATGCGTGAAAAGGAGGAATCTGTCATTAACCTGAGAATACATCATTATTCTTGCCCTTCTTATGGAAAATCCATCACTTGCATTATGCCCCTCATTGTCCTGAAACCAAAATTGTCCCATACCTATTAAACGAAGATATTTTGAACCTTCATCGTTTAATTTAACCTTCATTCCATCCGTATATTCAGATGCGTTTTGTCCATGTCCGATTGTTAAACCAAAACAAAAAAAACCAATTAATAGTACTTTTCTTAATTCCATACTCATTTTTCTAATAATTTTTTAATTTTTAATACATTATTTTATTCTATACGAAAATATTCAAATATCCTGATCTTTAGATTAATGTATATTAATAAAAATGTAAAAACATGACATATGTCATGTTTTTAAGTTTCTTCCATATTCATTAACTATCAAAAGATAAACGGGTTATCCTTTCTCAACAGCAATAACTTTATTAGGCAACTTAATTTATTATAATGTTATTATAGGTTAAGTTTTTTTCTGGTGTCTTTAGGTATGCCGTTCTTATTTACAAAGATTGCGGTCGATTTTAACTGCACATAAGGCTTGGTAACATACAAATATCCCTGAAAGTCGTTGGTAGCTCCCCAAGAATTTTTTACTATATAATACTCTTTTCCTGTCTGATCTTTAGCCAACCCTACTATATGCATTCCGTGATCGTCGGTTGTCGTTTTGTTATTTATGGCATCCTGACGCATTTGCTCGGTTATTTTTTTATCCGGCTTAGGACTTGTAAATAAATCGGCTTTTTGTTCTGCCGTAATATTGTAGATGTCAATATCCGGAACATAGGCTATTCCGTTCTTCCAACTGAAATAAGGCTCGCTTACATCCGTAGCCCAGCCTAAGGTGTATCCTTCTTTTAAAGCATTATCAATAATGTCTGTCAGGTCGGTCATGGTTACGTTATACGCCCAATCCCCGCTCCAGTTATCCGGCAAAGGAAGAAAGAACTGTGTGTAGTAAGGATAATCTTTGTAGGAAGTTAATTCGACATAATCCTCCGGATTTAAGTCTATCACCTCTTTAGCAAAACTTTGAGGCGTATAGGTCTTTCCCTGATAGGTAAATTTCTGTGGGACTGCTCCTATATGTTTATCTAAAATATCTGAAAAATTTCTTGTCCAGTCTAAGTTTATAGGCACTTTTTTGGATTTTACTTCATCAATATATTCTTTCAGTTCTTTTTGCATAACGTGGAAATTATTCGTAACCGCACCATTAAGCAATCCTGTATAGGCTTCCTGCGGAATGGCTCCGTATTTTTTATACATATTGATAACATCATGAAGTTCTCCTCCGTCTCCGTAGTTGATGTGTCCGTCCATCAGTATATATAACTTTGCTTTGTCTTCATAGGTTTTTCTGGCTGTGTATATCTCGGCTATATCGATAACCTTTTTTGATTTTTTATATACTTCAGATTCCAGAAACGAATTTCCCGAATAACTCCAACAAGTACCTGAGGAACCTTGATTTTTTACGGAAGTATTATCCAACTGCTTAATTATGGTAAACTGAAAATGGGCATTTTCAGACTTGTTGTCTTTGATCTTATTAATTAGATCATCCTGAGCAAAACCTGCGGATGTGATTATCAGCGTTAGGGCAGATACAATAAATCTCTTCATAATCTATATCATTTAATATTATTTATTTTTTCGCTTTTTTTCCTTTCTTCTTCCCCCGAAAATAGTCATAGATAAAATATCCTCCGACTAAAACCAAGAAATAAGGTAAATAGTTGGTTTTATCTTTTAAAGGTACGTCTATGTTGGGAACTCTAAACATCCTGTTCCATCTGATCTTAAATTTGGCAGGATGCAGAGGGTCTTGTTCAAACATTCCCTGTATGCTCAACCAAGTGAAAACCGGAGTTCCTATTATATGATCCTCAGGAACATATCCGAAAAACCTGCTATCCAATGAATTATCCCGATTGTCTCCCATCATCCAGTAATAATCTTGTTGTATGGTATAGGTGTCGGTTTGTTTTCCGTTGATAAAAATTTTATCTCCATCTACTTCCAGAGTATTATATTCATAATTTTTGATGATCCTTCTGTATTGATTGATATTTTCTTTGGTTAGTTTAACAACATCTCCTTTTTTAGGGATGGTAAGAGTTCCGTACTGTGAGCTGTTCCAACCGCTATGTAGAGGAAAAATGGAATTAGTTGTATCAATTTTAGTCTTTGCCATATCTTTGTAGGCAGTCCCCTCCTCGCCTCTTTTTTGAAAAATAACGACTAAAGAATCAACGGTATCTAATCCTTTTAGTTTATCGGCATTTTCTTTGGTCAATCCTCTAAATAAATATAGTTTTTTTCCTGTCTCATCTTGTCCCTCCTGATAAGTGGCATATCCGAAAAGTTCTTCTACTTTCCTCTGACTGATTCCTGCTTCCGTTGTGTATACGTAGTAATTTCGTTGTTGTTCTTCGTCTTTTTTAAGTTCTTCGGGCTTACCGTTTATAAACAGATTTCCGTCCTTCAGTTGTATCTTATCTCCGGGCAAACCTACGCACCTTTTTACGTAGGGGTCTTTCCTGTCTATGGCTGTATGCAGGGAATCCGTAGGATAATTAAATACGACTATATCATACCGCTTTATCTTAGTCCATCCGGGAATTCTCATATAAGGCAGTCGGATTTTATCCACATAAGAATCCCTCTGATTCTGAGGTTTTTGACTGTCTCCTAACGGAATTTTATTTTGTAAGAAAGGTAAGGCTACCGGCGTCATGGGAACCCGTATTCCGTAATTCATTTTACTTACGAACAGGAAATCTCCTACTAACAGGGTTCTTTCCATTGAGGCTGTCGGGATTGTAAAGGGCTGTATAATAAAGGTATGAATGACCGTTGCAAAAACTACGGCAAATAAAATAGCAGATAACAGTGTTTCTTTTCTTTCTTCTTTTCCTGTGTATTGGGTTTGCGATGAATAGTTCAAATATCCTAAAAAAATAAGTGATAAAAACAATACTAACAGTGCGTCAAAAAAAGACCGCCGATTGTAATGTCGGATAAAGTCGACAAGGATAACTGCGCTCATTATCGGACCGACAATAGGGATAAACACGATAAAAATCCACCACCACGGACGATGAATGATCTTTAGGGTAATTGTAATATTGTAGAAAGGAATCAGGGATTCCCATGCTTTTCTTCCTGCCTTTTGGAATAATTTCCACGTAGTGACAAAGTATAAGATATTTGAAACTACGGCGAATAATAAGTAATATTGTGATAAATGCATTTAAAATTACTTTTTATAATCTACTTTATATGTATTGTTTTCTGTTTTATTGTTACGGACTTTGGTTAAAAACCTAATACGTCTTTCATGGTAAATATCCCTTTTTTTCCGATAAGCCATTTGGCAGCCAATAAAGCTCCGGAGGCAAATCCTTGTCGGGAATGGGCAACGTGTTTAATTTCAATTTCATCCGTCTCCGAACTATATAATACGGTATGGGTTCCCGGAACGTCCTGAATCCTTTTGGCTTCAATTCCCAAATTGTTGTTTTCTGTTTTAGGGGATAATTTCCATCCATCGAACCCATAAACAGGAATAATCTCTTCTGCCAGACTAATCGCCGTCCCGCTGGGTGCATCTTTTTTCTCTGTATGGTGTATTTCTTCCATACGTATGGAATATTCGGAATGTTTATGTATTATTTCGGCTACTTTTTTGTTGATCTCGAAAAACAAATTTACCCCAAGACTGTAATTGGAGGCATAAATAAAGGCTCCGTTTTGTTTTTTGCAAAATTCTTTTACTTCGGGGAGTTTATCCAGCCATGCAGTAGTACCGCACACTACGGGAACTCCTATTTCCAGACAGGCAATTACATTTTCATAAGCTGAAACAGGAGTAGAAAATTCTATGGCTACGTCTGCATCGTTTATGTTTTTTTTAGTTGGTTTTTCTTCCAGTCTCGCCACTACTTCATGACCCTGGGCTTCTGCTATTTTCTCTATGGCTTTACCCATCTTTCCGTACCCTACTAATGCTATCTTCATAAAAATGTTTTTTAAAAATATCTTGAAAATTATTGTGTTAAAATGTTATACTGAACGATATTCCTAATTTTTGATTGAAAACCACCGAACCGGAATCTTCTATGATTACCGGCTTTACGGCTAAATCTTTATCTTTCTCAAAGACCGACAAATGGGCATCTACCACAGCATCGACTATGTTTAAAAGATAGGCTAAAGCCGTTAAGACAATGGCATAATCTCTACTCCTTCGTTCTGCATCTTCTGCATTGGCAAGCACTTTAGGAGTTATTCCTTCTATTCCTGAAAATTCATGAGGCAACCCGCTTAATTCTGCAAGGTATGCCTTATGATAACGCTTATATCGGTTTTCGTAATATTTTATAAAACCGATGCCGGTTCCTATGGCTCCCAAAACTATCGGGGCTTTTATGTATTTTTTATTATATAATTGCCCTAATCCGGGTAATACGGCAGAATATAATGAGGCTTTTAAAGGGCTTCTTGCCATATTTTGACTTAATGAATCGGTTCTATTACTATCCCTTATGTTAACAAATGCCAGACTATCCAGTGTTTCCTTATCTTGTGCCGAAATAAAGCAACTTACGGAAAAAGAGAGTATAAAAAATAGTACCTTTTGTGTCATTCTAATAATTTCTGAATCCTTTCAAATTCTTCTGCCGAATCAAAATTAATGATAATCTTCCCTTTTCCTTTGTCGTTGGCTTTGATTTCTATTCCATTGGTCTCAAAGTAGTCTTCAAAACTTTTTAATCCTTTTTTAATGTAGTTAGGTAATTCTTTTTCCTTTTTCCTTTTTTGTGCCTTTGGATTTTTAAAGATACGTATGAAATTTTCTGTTTGCCTTACCGATAGTTGCTCGCGCACGATCTTCTCATACACAAACAG
>JAISSC010000007.1 GCA_031273305.1 Flavobacteriaceae bacterium | reverse complement strand
GTAGCGCATTCTTATTACAAAAGGGTTCCCAATTACAGAGACCTGACACCCGAACAGGAATGGGAATTGCTGGAAAAAGGGCTAAATCGGGTTACCGACACCTGTATACCGGAAGAAGAGGCTTTCCGCCGTTTGCAACAACATATCGAGAAGATTTGGAA
Source organism: Flavobacteriaceae bacterium (assembly GCA_031273305.1). Lineage (GTDB taxonomy): Bacteria > Bacteroidota > Bacteroidia > Flavobacteriales > Weeksellaceae > Apibacter. Next base: position 6,137 of record JAISSC010000007.1, on the reverse strand, counting down.
AGAAGCGGACGCCAAAGGAGAAAGGTATTTTCCCCACGAATATATGTATAAAATGCTGCTTTCGGGCGTATTGGAAGACTATTATGAGATAGACCCTAAAAACAGCTGGATGCTGGCGGCAGCTGAAAAAAACTTACCTATTGTCGTTCCCGGATGGGAAGACAGCACGATGGGAAATATTTTTACCTCTTATGTTATCAAAGGAGAGGTAAAGGCTTCCACCGTAAAATCCGGTATTGAGTATATGGCATATTTAGCCGAATGGTATCGAGCCAATTCCGGAGGAAAAGGAATCGGTTTTTTCCAGATTGCAGGAGGGATTTCCGGAGATTTCCCGATATGTGTTGTACCTATGATGTATCAGGATTTGGAGTGGCATGATGTTCCACTCTGGAGCTATTTCTGCCAAATATCCGATTCAACCACCAGCTATGGTTCTTACTCAGGAGCCGTACCCAATGAAAAGATAACTTGGGGAAAGTTGGGAATCGATACCCCTAAACACATTATTGAAAGTGATGCCACCATTGTTGCTCCCCTGATTTTTGCCTATATTCTGGGAATATAAAGGGGTCTTCTTGCAGACGTAACTATCTGTACATGAGGTTATTGCGTTTCTATGCGTGGTGTCCTTGCGAATGGAACGTAGTGGAGCGTAGCAATCTACCCATTGCGAGCGAAGCGAAGCAACCCCCTATGCATGAGGCTTGCAACAATAATAACGCACAGAGACGCCCAAATTGGGACGTCTCTACGTTGCGCATCTTACCAATTACAGCCTACAACCTATTGTTTATAAATTAATTACATTACATACCTGCCGGTAGGTATGTAATAAACTATACCACCCAAATAAGACCGTTATTTTTTATTTACAATATTAAAAATAATTTTATTATTTTTGCTAGCAATATAACATTTTATAAACTAAACCATATGAGAATTTATAAATTATTAGCACTAATTTGTAGTACATTTTTATTCACGGCATGCAGCAGTAGCAGTGATGACGATGACAATGATTCACCGGGAGGTGGAGGTAATGGAGGCGGTGCAGGAGGTCTGGAGATTACACTGGAAGACGCCAAGAGGCATGCTATCATGAAGATTGTTTCCCATCAATATTATTTGGGAGAAGATATAGGCAAACAACTTGATCCCGGAGCTGTAGGAAAGGGAGTGACTTGGGATTTCTCAGGAATTGATCTGAGTAAGTATATTCTCACAAGTATAGTGGAAACGGAAGGAGCGGCAATAGATTACTCGACATCTCCGTATAAAGATTATTATCCTGATGCAACCGAATGTTATCTAACGAAATGGACGACCACAGAATTAATCCCCAGTCAATCTGTAAGTTATTCTGATTATTACTCCTATGAGAAAGGAAATATAACTTACGGAGGCGTACAGGATAATACTAAATACTATACAGGTGTCTTTTCCAGTACTTCCGCTGGGGTTTATACACCGGGGACAACCGAGACTTATCCTCAATATTTGGGAGTAAAATATACAATAGATGCAGAAGCAACCATGTTTTTAATACCGAATGGCAACGTATCTTCATTTGATCATCATGTTGATTTTGAAGTAGATGGAGAAGGAACAGTAATACTACCTAACGGTAAGATATTTACCGATGTGTTACGACGTAAAAACATAGATGATGCAGGAAAAGTAGAATATCATTATATATCTAAACAAGCCGGTGATGTGTTACGTTTTATTAAAGGCGGCAATTCTATCAATTTTAGAGCTGATTAGTTGTAAGATAATATACTAACCTGAGAATTGTTTGTTTTATTTTGTAATGCAGCATGCCCTTGCAAACGAAGTGCAGCAACCACTTGTGTATTAGGTTATTGTGTTCCTATGCGTGGTGTCATTGAGAGCGGAACGTAGTGGAGCGTGGCAATCTACCCATTGCGAGCGTAGCGAAGCAACCCCCTATGCATGAGGCATGCAACAATGATAACGCACAGAGACGCCCAAATTGGGACGTCTCTACGTTGCGCTTTCTCGCAAACACGGGAACCCCGCTTATTTTTTTAAGGCACGATACCATTCCCAAAGGATTATCCCTGCACATACGCTTACGTTCAGGGAGTGTTTGGTTCCGGATTGGGGAATTTCCACAAAAACATCTATCAAATCTAAAATCCCCTCACTGATTCCTTCTACTTCATTCCCCATAATCAGGGCATATTTCCGTTCGGGGTCTATGGTATATTCATGCAGTAAAACGCTTCCTTTTACCTGCTCCACTCCTATAAGGGTATATCCTTCTTTTTTCAGGTATTTTAATAATTCGGCGATGGATTCAACCTGTTCCCATTCTACGCTTTCTGTTGCTCCCAAAGCTGTTTTCTGTATTTCCCGATGAGGAGGGCAGGGTGTAATTCCGCATAAATAGATTTTTTCCATAGAGAAAGCATCGGAGGTTCGGAATACGGAACCGACATTGTGCATGGAACGTATATTATCCAATATTACCATCACCGGAAGTTTATTGCTTTCCTTAAATTCCTTTACTGATTTCCGGTTCAGAGCTTCTAATTTTAATTTTTCTGGTTTTTGCCGGGAGTTCATGTGTTGTGCTTAGTTTGTGTTCATAAAAATATATCCCAATTATGTCGGTTTTCTCACTACGGGCAAAATCTCGTTTTTAGAAAGTGCATATCGTTCTAGTTCTTCTCCGGATAAAATTTCATAGTATTTTACCTGTTCTACCCGAAATCCGGCCTTTTCCAACCGGGTAAAATAATCCAACCCATACCAGCGGACATGGTCGTATTGCCCGAAATGTTTTTTACGTTCTTCTTTCCCGGTAATGGAAAAATCTTCGTAGGTTTTTTCGTAACTATACTTCATCGGTACCTGAAAAATCCCCCAACCTCCGGGTTTCATCACCCGGTATAGCTCGGACATCGCTCTGGCGTCATCTTCTATATGCTCCAATACATGATTACAAAAAACTACATCAAACTCATTATCCTGAAACGGCAGATCCAAAATATCCGCTTTTACATCCACTATGGGAGAATATAAGTCTGCCGTAACATATTTAAGGTTCTTAAGGTTCTTAAATCTTTTTAAAAAGCATTGTTCGGGAGCTATGCTCAATACGTGTAACGGAGTTGTAAAGAAGTCGGTATCTCTTTTCAGATAAAGCCACATCAGCCTGTGTCTTTCCAATGAAAGAGTTCCCGGCGATAGGGCATTTTCCCTTTGTGTGCCATACCCATAGGGTAGAAATTTCCGGTATGATCTTCCGTCGATCGGGTCTGTAAATTTATTTCCTCTATAAAAAAGGGAAATCATTGGGGCAAAGGCATAGCTGAACTTTATCAATAAGGGACGAGGAATTGAGTTCAGAAAAAATTTAAACAGTTTTTTCATTGATGATCAGGAGTGATGCAGAGACCGGTATAAAAATTCTTCTTCTTCGTCGGAGGAGATACCTTGTGCTTCATAAATATATGCAAATGTTGACAACAATCTCGGCTGACCGTCCACTACTGCCACGTCGTGTTCAAAATGACAGGATGGCTGATTATCCCGTGTGGTCACCTTCCAACCGTCATCATGAAATTTTACTTTATAGGTACCTAAGTTTATCATCGGTTCTATGGCTATAACCAATCCTTCTTCTATCTTGATCCCGCTTCCTTTTCTTCCGTAATTCGGAACCTGTGGGTCTTCATGCATATCTCTTCCTACTCCATGCCCTACCAGTTCCCTCACCACGCCATATCCTGCATTTTCACATACTAATTGTATGGCAAAGCTAATATCGCCTATCCTGTTCCCCTCTCTGCATTTTTTTATCCCGGCATATAGGCTTTGTTTGGTTATTTCCATCATTTTTTGTACCTCCGGAGAGATTTCTCCTACGGCAAATGTGTATGCCTGATCTCCGTAAAAACCGTTTTTTACGGCTCCGCAATCTATGGAAATAATGTCTCCTTCTTTTAAGGGTGTATTGTCGGGGATTCCATGAACTACCTGCTCGTTCGGAGACATGCAAAGGGTATTCGGGAAATCATACATTCCTAAAAAACCGGGAACGGCTCCGTGATCTCTTATAAACTCTTCTGCCAGTTTATCCAGTTGCAGGGAAGTTACTCCTGGTTTTACCTCTTTCGACAACATTCCTAAAGTTTTAGAAACCAACTGAGCACTTTCATACATCAACTCAATCTCCTCTCTTGTTTTTAATTTTATCATGATTTAAAAATTCTTGAAAAAAATCCTTTTTTCTTATGTCTTCTTTTTGAATAGGGAATTACTTGTCTTCCTTCTATTCCAAATTCTATTTTTTCTTTGATGATCTCATATACCTCTCCCCAACCCGGAAATCCTCCCAGATTTCGGTCATCAATAAAATAGTCTGCGTGAATTTTCCTGCTTTGACTTTCTATTTCAAAAACCTCACCTTCAAAGCTGGCATTAACTGCATAAAATTCAATTCCATTCTTCTTACAAAATTCAACTGCCTCGTCCAATCGTTTTCCCTGTCGGTAGGTCCAGAGTACCAACCGATAGCCTCTTCCCTGAAGTTTCCTCATCGTGTCGAAAGCAAAGATCAGGGGTCTTCCTATTTCAGGATACTTATCTTCTACGATAGTTCCGTCAAAATCTATGGCAATAATTTTACTGTTCATAAGTGTTAAAAATGAATTAATGTAACAAATTTACTGTTTTTTTACTGATCTATTAGATTATGGACATGATTTTTATTCTTTCGCAGAATATTTCCGTCATGATTCTATTCGATTAGAAGGGATAATGAGATAAATCTCCGGATAAAACCGATTATTTTTTATCATAAATATCTCTGTGTTTATTTTTGGTACAATATTAGCGGGTCTATGTTTAAAATGCAATTTAGTTAAATTTTTAAAATTTACATCTTATGAAACCTATAATTTTTTTAATAACCGGAATCGGGCTGTTAATGACAGGCTGTGCAATACATACTTCTTATGATTATGATAAAACCGTAGATTTTTCTCAATATAAAACATTTACTGTTTATCAGGAAGGAATAGATCAACTAAAGCTCAATGATATAGATAAAAACCGTATCGTTCGGGCTTTGACAGAACAGTTGAAAAGCAAGGGATTAACGGCAAGTGCTGACGGAGACCTTACTGTAAATGTTTTGGCGTCTTCGAGAAAAGTGATAAATGTTGACAATGATCCTTATTGGGGCGGTCCGTGGGGATGGGGATATATGTGGTCGGGTACTCGTACTGTTTATGAATCCAGAGAGGGAAAAATTACTATTCATCTGGTAGATGCCAAAAAGAATGTATTGGTCTGGGAGGGTATCGCAGATGGTCTTGATGTGGGTAATACAGGAAATAAGGAAGAACAGATAGGAAAGGCTCTTCAAAAAGTATTTACTTATTATCCTCCGAAGGAAAAGAAAAAATCATATTATTAATGACCATCATTGTCGCTACGGACGAAAATAATGCTATTGGTAAAGACAACCGACTTCTCTGGCATCTTTCAGACGATCTGAAGAGGTTTAAGAACCTTACTCAGGGTCATGTTGTCATTATGGGAAGAAAAACCTTTGAATCGTTGGGTCGTCCATTGCCCAACCGTGTTAATATCGTTATTTCCGGCAATCCGCAATATCAGGTTCCCGAAGGGGTTATCCTGACCGATTCTCTGGAAGAGGCAATAAAGATAGCGGAGGAAAAGGATACCAACCCGTTTGTAATAGGAGGCGGGGCTGTTTATGAACAGGCTTTAGCCTCAACGAACCGTATTGAACTTACTTTAGTCCACACTAAAGTGAAAGAGGCGGATACGTATTTCCCGAAAATAAACTCCTCCGAATGGAAAAAGACTTTTGAGGAATTTCATCCTAAGGATGAAAAACACTTGTATGATTTCACTTTCTTAACCTATTCCAGAGGATAAAATTCACTCCTGACTTTGACTATGCGACACCCATTTTGGTATTGCAAAGTTTATAAAATGTTCAATAAATTCAAAAAATTAGGCTTAATGGACATTTTTTAGGCTGAAAATTCCTGAATCCCTTATTATTGTTAGCTTTGATTATACTCAAAGGTTATGAATAAAAAAAATGCTTTTACTGTGATAAAAGTTTTATC
>JAISSC010000214.1 GCA_031273305.1 Flavobacteriaceae bacterium | reverse complement strand
TTTATTTAATGCACTGGACACTGGCAACCAAACAACCCGCAATGACGGCTGCTGCTTTGGCTCACACATTAAATCAGGATGAAATATCGGCAAGTGATTATAAAGAATTCGGATTATTATTCACCCGGTTATTCCGTAGCCAGTTTATTGCTTTCATAGGGAATGTGTTGGCAGTTTTTACCGTAGCTGTTCTGATATTCTATTTCTTGTCATACTTTACAGGTATTGAACTAATTAACCAACATAAAGCCGAAGAATTTAAAAATGAGATAATAAACTTGGATATTACGATCTTTTGGTATGCTTCCATCGCAGGGATATTCTTATTTTTATCCGGATTGGTATCAGGGTTAACAGAAAATTATACCCGTTATCATAACATTCCGGAAAGACTTTTTAACCATCCGTTTTTAAAAAGGTTTTTTAAGGAACAAAGAAGAAGAAAATGGGTAAACAGGTATGAAAATAAAATAGGCGGAATTTCCGGTAATGCCTTTCTGGGAATTTGTTTGGGAAGTGCATTTTTAATAGGTAATTTTTTGGGTATTCCTTTTGATATTCGACATATTACTTTCTCCGGAGGAAATTATGCCATAGCCTTATGTCACTTTAACTTTGATATTTCGTGGAAAGATTTCCTGACAGGACTTGCAGGTATATTCGGAATAGGGATATTTAATTTCTTAGTTAGTTTCTCACTTTCCCTGTGGGTGGCTATGAAATCGGTAAACGTCCCGACGAAAGAAATGGGAAAAATATTGTATTCCGCATTAAAATTATTCATAAATAACCCTGTCCGATTCTTTTTCCCGGTGAAATAAGAGACCTTAAAATAACCCGTAAGCAACCTTTATCTATTGGGATATAATTACTTTTTCGGTAGTTTTTTCACCCTTTTCAAAAGTAAACCGTATAAAGAAAACTCCGGAACCTGAAATAGAAAAGTTTTGAGATGTTAATCCTGAGACTTTCTTAGATATAATTAATTGTCCTGTCGGGTTAAAAATATCAATTTGTTGAGTTCCTAACGGAAAATCAGCAGTGAAATTTTGTTTAGCCGGATTAGGGAATATTTTTATCTCTTCATGCTTAAGATTAAAAGTTTCTGCTGACATATAGTGGGAAAGTGCCAGCCATGCATTGATTCTTCCATGTCCGTAATAAATATCCCAACCGGGAACGTCTTCCGCCGAATCTCCTACCTGATCTTCTGCCGTTTCTTCAATAATATTTTTTATCTGTGCAGGAGTTCTATTCGGATTCTGAGCCAGTAATAACGAAGCCAAGCCTGCAACATGAGGAGCAGACTGGGAAGTTCCGCTCCATCTGACACTATAATCTGTCTTACTAGTATGACTTAAGCCGTAAATGAGATTTCCCGGAGCTACTACCGAAATATGATTTCCGTAGTTACTTCCAAGCGAAGGATTATTATAAAAAGGATCAGACCTGGTATCATTAGGGTTAGTAGAGCCTACGGCAATCACTCCGGGAAACCCTGCAGGATATTGGGTAATTCCGTAATTTTCGTTGCCCATAGAAGCAACTACAACAACATTATTAGCTAAGGCGTAATTTACAGCATTTTGGAGTGTGATACTTAAACCGGTACCTCCCAAAGACAAATTGATTACCCTTGCTCCGTTATCGACGGCATAGTTTATGGCAGCAACAACGTAAGACATTATTCCGTTTCCGGCGGAATCAAACACCCTTAAGATCATAAGTTTGCAATTCCGGTCTACTCCGGCATATCCTATGGAATTATTGGCATTAGCCCCAATAATTCCGGCTACATTAGTTCCATGTCCGTTAATATCAGTCAGGTCATCATTATTATCGGCAAAATTCCAACCTTTATTTATCCATATTCGGTTTTCAAATTCGGAATGTGCCCAATTAACGCCCGTATCTATAACAGCAACTATGATATTGCTGCTCCCCTGTTCAATCTCCCATGCTTTTTCCATACTTATATCGGCACCTGGTTTAGCAGGAAGGGTAGAAAAAGTACCATCGTTTTTTAGTGCCCATTGTCTGTAATAATACTCATCATCAGGACTAACCGTCGTTCGTGTTCCATGAATATAAACAGGATAATCCGGTTCGGCATACTCTATTTCACCGGTTTTGTAATATTCATCAATTACTTTTTGGAGATCGGTTCCCTCCGGAAATTTAACAGTGTAAATCACCTGATTGCTCTTTTCACTGAGAACAACTTTTTTTGTTTCTTGGGAAGAGAACAGTTTATTTGTCCTGAAAACTTTTTCCGCCCCATCTATCCCTCTTCCCGATGCATTATATTCATTTTTCAGCTTTAGTATGATACTATTGGGGCTTTTGTAGTCTTGTCCGTTTGAGAAGATCAAACAGAACAGAAGAAATAAAACGGTAAAAATATTCTTTTTCATGATACTACCTGATTAGATACGGTTTATTTTATTCAATATTCTCAACGATAGCAATTATTACTTCGGTTGCTTTTATCATAGATTCCAGAGGAACAAATTCGTATGGTCCGTGGAAATTAAGTCCTCCTGCAAAAATATTAGGACAAGGCAAACCCATATAGGATAATTTGGAACCATCAGTTCCGCCGCGTATGGCTTTTATGTTTGCTTTGATCCCTACTTTTGTCATCGCTTTCTTTGCAATATCAATGATAAACATTTTATCTTCTATCTTTTCCTTCATGTTGAAATACTGGTCAACTATCTCTATGTTAAAAACATCTTTTCCATATTTGATATTGAACTTATTGACCGTTTCCTGCATAAAGGCTTTTCTTTGTTCGTACTTTTTTAAATCGTGGTCGCGTATAATATATTGCAGTTGAGCCTTTTCAACACTTCCGGATATATTGGTGAGATGATAAAAACCCTCATAACCTTCGGTAGTGGAAGGAGTTTCGTTTTCAGGCATAGCATTGGAAAATTCAACTGCAAGCAACCCTGCATTAAGCATTTTTCCCTTCGCTGAGCCCGGATGAACACTTTTACCCTTAATGGAAATAACAACTCCTCCGGCATTAAAATTCTCAAATTCCAGTTCTCCTACTTCGCTTCCGTCTACGGTATATGCCCAATCAGCTCCGAATTTTTTTACATCAAACAGGTCTGCTCCTTTCCCTATTTCTTCGTCAGGGGTAAACCCAATGGCAATTCTACCATGCTTTATTTCAGGGTGAATAAGTAAATATTCGGCAGATGTAACAATTTCTGCTATCCCGGCTTTGTCGTCGGCACCTAATAAAGTCGTGCCGTCTGTGGTGATCAAAGTCTCTCCTATATGGTTTTTAAGTTCCGGAAATTCCGAAGTTTTCAAAGAAAAACCTGTTTCTTCATTTAAAGTTAAGTCGGAACCGTCATAATTCTTCCAAATCTGAGGGTTCACATGCTCTCCGGAGAAATCAGGAGAAGTGTCATAATGGGCTATAAAGCCTACCGTAGGTAAGTTCTCGTTTATATTGGAAGGTATATATCCCATAACATAGCCATTTTCATCTAAGGAAACATCTTCCAGTCCCAAAGATCTTAATTCTTCATAGATGTAATTGGCAATGTTCCATTGTCTTTCTGTACTCGGAATTTTACTAATACCCGGTTCACTGGTAGAGTGTATAGTAACATATTTTAAGAACCGGTATAGAAGTTTATCCCTCCATTTAGCTGATGATATTTCAGACATGTCTTTTTATTTATTTCTCTGTCAAAAGTAAACAAAAACTATTAATAACAAAGTATAATTATGAGTCTTATCTGATAATAAATGACATGGGTTTGGGATATAACGAAGCATAACGATAAAGTAGAAACACCCAAATCGTCTCTACTTCTTATTACGTTTATACATCAGGTTAATCATTCCATCAGCCGTACCTATCTTTGGAATATTAATGCGGGTGGCATGCGCAAACTTCATTATGGAATCATAGATAAGTAAAGCCGGCACGATAACGTCTGCCCGGTCGGGCTTCATATTAAATTTTTCTACTCTTTCTTCATAGGTAAGATGTTTGAGTAATTCGTATCGTTGATGAATATAGGAATGAGAAAGGTATTTTCCCTCCTTTTTCCCGGAATTTTTAAATACGTAATTGATATTCCCACCCGAACCGAGAAGCTCCACCGATTTCCCCTGTGTTATCTTCTTTATCCAGGGTTTTATAGTAGTGACGAGATAGCTTTCTTCTACCTTTTTCCCCAGCAAACGCACCGTACCTATGGGAAAAGACCGGCTGTGGTGTACTTCTCCTCTGTTCAAAAGAGATATTTCCGTACTTCCTCCTCCAACATCTACAAAAAGATAATATTTATCCGACTTTAGAAAATTCTTAAGTTCCGAACTAAAGATAACTTTAGCTTCTTCTTCCCCTGAAATTATCTCTATTTTTATCCCACTCTTTTCCTTCACACTATTTATCACCTCCTGAGAATTTTTTGCTTCTCTCATAGCGGAAGTAGCAAATGCCCGATATTTATCAACATTATATACATTCATTAAAAGTTTGTATGCCGTCATGGTCTCGGTTAACCGATTAATGGTTCTTTCTGATATTTTTCCCTGCGTGAAAACATCCTGCCCTAAACGTACCGGTACTCGTATTAAACTGGTTTTATTGAAAGTAACGGTATCTTTCGTTTCATATATCGTATTTATAAGTAATCGTACGGCGTTAGAGCCTATGTCAATAGCGGCATATGTATATATATTCATCATTTATTAAGTTCTTTTATATATTGGTAAATGCTTTCCTGAGAGCGGTTTTTCTTTTTCCTGTTTTTCTGGTATGGCTCTTCTAATCCTTCTTGTATCAATCTCCCTTTTACATTATCTTCAAAACCGAGATCAAAAATTCTCATAATTTCTTTCTTATTCTTCAAACTTATAACCGGACATGCTACTTCTACCCGATGGTCTAAATTCCTTGTCATAATGTCCGCAGAAGATATGTATATTATATCATCGCCGGCATTTTTAAACCAATAAAGTCTCGGATGTTCCAAAAATTTATCTACAATGCTCACTACTTTTATATTATCACTCAGTCCCGGCACCTGTGGGATAATGGAACATATTCCTCTCACCACCATTCTTACTTCTACTCCGTTACGACTTGCTTCATATAAGTATTCTATAATTTCTTTATCACAAATACTGTTGACTTTAATATTAATTTGGGAAGGTAGCCCTAATTTTTTATTTTTAATCTCCCTTTTGATTCCCAATATCAGTTTTCTCCGTATTCCCCACGGGCTTACTGCAATATCTTTATATTGTTTTACCAAATAATTTGCGTTAAAAAAATTAAATACATCATCCACCTGACCGACTATATTTTCGTTTGCCGTAAAAAGGATAAAATCTGTGTAGCCGCGTGCAGTCCCTTCATGAAAATTTCCTGTGGAAACAAAGGCATATTTTTCAGCTGCTCCTCTTTGGGCTTCCCGTTCTACTATTCCGATCTTAGAATGTACCTTTAGTCCTGAAACTCCAAAGACAACCTTTACTCCCTCATCCTGTAGCTGTTGAGACCATTTAATGTTATGTGCCTCGTCAAACCGTGCCCTAAGCTCAAGAACGGCGGTTACTTCTTTTCCGTTCTTTGCCGCATTGATTAAAGCACTAAGTACTTGTGAATCATCGGCTACTCTATATATCGTTATCTTTATCTTTTTGACTTTAGGGTCTATTGCGGCTCCTCTAAGAAATTTAAGAAAAACCGAATAATCATAATAGGGTGTATAAAGCAGGGTATCCTCTCTTGCAAATGCCTTGAAATAGTTCTTTTCTACCTTTAGTATCTTGGGAATTACCGGGATTATTTTTTTATATTCCAAGTCTTTTCTTCCCAGAGCCGGAAATTTCATAAAATCTTTTTTGTTATGGTATTTCCCTCCGGGAGCAAGGTTATCGTACTTATCCAAATCGAACATCTTTTTTATGAACTTAAGTGTTTGAATGTTCATGGTTTTATCATACACCAACCGTACGGGTAATCCTTTTAATCTTTCTTTTAATGCACCGGCAACGCTTTCCATATAACTTATCTGTACGTCATTATCTATGGATAGGTCTGCATCTTTAGTCAACTTTATGGATTTTGCTTCTATGGTCTCAAATTTAAAAAATTGGAAAATATCACGTAAATGATACCGGATAACGTCTTCCAAAAACATAACATAATGTTTGTCATTAATATCCGGCAACACCAAAAAACGGGAAAATCTATCCGAAGGTACTTCTATAAGTGCATATTGTTGATTCCCATTTTTTTTAATCATAGTAACAATCAGGTAAAAAACGTTGTCTCTGAGTGTTAATGTCTTATCTCCCGGTTTCCAATATAATATGGTAAGGTTATGACTTAGTTTATTCTCAAAAAAATCCTGAACAAAAGGTTTCTGGACATCGGGAAGTGTTTGTTCATCTATTAATAAGGTTTTCTCTCGTGCGAGTTCTTTAATTATCTGTTCGTAAAGTTTATCGTATTTTTGCTGCTGATGAGCTACGGTCGTATTTATTTCTTCCAGTAGATCGGCATCTTCCTGTTCTTCTACTATGTTGTTGTATTTTCTACGGAATTGTATCATCCGGGCGATGTAAGCATATCTAACTTTATAAAACTCATCCAGATTATTGGAATAAATTCCTAAAAAACGTAGCCTTTCCAACAACGGATTTTTTTTATCCATTGCTTCCTGTAGTACTCTGGAATTAAATTTCAACCAACTTATTTCCCTGTTGATATATCTGGTATTTGACTTGTTCATGGTTCTAAGAATTTGATATACCGTTTAAAGTTACAATTTTTTTATTTTGAGCAACTGAATTTTAAGTATATTTTGCAGATTCAACTAATAAATGCAACGCTTGGCTAAGTTATTATAAAAAATTTGTTTAGAATTTTTAAAGTTCAATTTTTTTCTTGGTCTACTATTCAATTTGTGTTGTATTTATCTTATTTTTCAAGTCGTTACAATTTTCAAAGGAATATTGTTTAGAGATATATTATCTGATAAGTTTATTGATATATTCATTCAAATCTCTTTCTCAAGAAGAATAAGGGTGGTAAAATAAAAATCAGAATATTTTTTAGACACTATGCTCTAATGGGCGTTCTTTATATCATATTATTGATAATTATTATCACATAAGAAAAAACTATTAGAGTTCAAGTAATATTGACGTGCTTTTATCGTAAATTTGCAAAAGTAAGTTCATTTTAGCCGGGTAAAAATTGTAGATCGATCTTTGGAATGAAAACAAAGAGATACGGCATACCTGATAAAAATCAGAATATTTTTTAGACACTATACTCTAATGGGCGTTCTTTATGTCATATTATTGATAATTATTATCACATAAGAAAAAACTATTAAAGTTTAAGTAATATTGACGTGCTTTTATCGTAAATTTGCAAAAGTAAGTTCATTTTAGCCGGGTAAAAATTGTAGATCAATTTCATAACTTAAATTAATTGAAATGAAAAAATATTTAAAAATCGGAGCATTTATTTTAAGCTCCATAGTTTACTCACAAGTGGGTATTAATACAGAAAATCCGCAGGCAACTTTAGATATAACGGCAGTTAATGCCAACGGCACCTCAACCGAGGTTGATGGTATACTTGTACCTCGTGTAGACAGACAGCGCGCACAAAACATGGCTTCCGTAGGAACTTCCACGCTTATCTATGTGTACGATATTTCTACAGGTACCGCTAGTAGACAAGCGGTAAATATTGATACGGTTGGTTTTTATTATTTTGACGGGAGCGTATGGCAAAAGTTTGGATTCAATATCTATAAAGATAACGGAACACTTACAGACAACCGTATAGTTACGATGGGCGATAAAACATTTTCTTTTAATTCAACCGCTACCACAGGAACTTCTCATTTCAGTGTAGATGGTTCTACGCTAAGTGTAGATGCTGTAAATAACAGAGTGGGAATAGGAACAACAACACCAAATGCAAAACTGGACATCAGAACCGATCCGACAAGTACATCTGACCCGAGAGAAGGTTTTTTTGGTTTGGGTACAACTACAATTACGGCTCCAACTGCCGGAGCGGGGGCACTTAGATACAACACAGCTTCCGGTGGAATATTGCAATACAGTAATGGTGTGGATTGGAATACTCTTGAAACGACTGTAAAGCGAAGCATCGTAGTAGCAGAAAAAACGAGTGCTCAATCCGTTCCAAGTAGTTCAACTGTAAATATTGTTGATTGGATAACAGTTACTGATGCAAATAATGATTTTGACTCAACAACAGGAATTTTTACCGCACCACGTACCGGTAATTATACCGTATCGTTCAATTTCGATTTCTCATCGGCAGCTATAACGGCTCGGAGCCAGATAGAAGCAACCCTGAGAAAGGAAAGTAGTAGTGGTATTAATAATTTTGATAAAAAAGGCGTAGTTGCCTTTCCTGTTGGCGGCACATCTCAGGCAGGAGCTGCTATAAGTTTCACAATAAAACTGAACGCCGGAGACACGGTTCGTCCGGCTATTTGGCATGATACAGGCAATACAAAACAATTAAGAGTTGGAACAGGATCTAATGATGGATTCGTCAATTTTTCTGTTGTGGAATTATAGTTCAAATAAAAAAACTTTCAGAGGGTTAACCACCAGAATCATATCTAAAACAACAGCGTTTACCATGATTCAATATCTTAATTTTTTCACTTTTAATAGATGTTTAAACAAAATTAAAGTTAACTTAACCTAAATGCACAACAGGTATATTCATGAATTTGTTCTACCTTTGCTGTCAATTAAGTTATAAAAAGGTCATTATGCCACTGAAAAAGAAAAATAATTTTGAGGAGTTGATAGAAAATCTATCGCATGTTCATAACGTATTACAGCATAGTGCTACAAAAACAGTTGACCAATTTCTTTCATTGAGGAACTGGTCGTTTGGATATTACATTGTTGAATATGAACAAAATGGTGAAGACCGGGCAAAATATGGCGAAAATCTCATGCAGGAAATAGCAGGCAAATTAACCAATATAAAAGGGCTTCGTTTCCGCCAATTGTATATTTGCAAAGACTTTTACCTGACTTATATGCACTTTTTGCCTACGGTGTCCGCAAAATTACAACAAATTGACATTGAATTTAATACAATTTTGCGGACAGTGTCCGCAAAATATTCTATTGAAGAAAAAACGGTAGTGACTAAAAAAACGAGCCAACAAGACAGTGATCTGCAATTAGTCCCAGAATTACTATTGTCTCGTTTGACTTTTTCACATTTTATTGAATTAATTCGCGTGAAAGATGAGTTACAAAGGCTTTTTTATGAAGTAGAAGCTATTAAAAATAACTGGAGTGTCAGGGAGTTAAAACGAGCCATCAATACGTCGTTGGCATTTAGAACCACTATGTCCATGAATAAAGAGGCTGTGATCGCTAAAATCAAAAATCTGAAACCGACAACCAATGCCGATATTATCAGAAATCCTTATATATTGGAATTTCTTGATTTGGAAGAAAAAACAGAGTACAATGAATCGGATTTGGAACAGCAAATTTTGAATCATTTACAAGAATTTCTAATTGAATTGGGAACCGGCTTTTGCTTTGAGTCAAGACAGAAACGTATAACATTTGATAATAAGCACCTACGAATGGATTTGGTTTTCTACCACCGAATTTTAAAATGCCATGTATTGATTGACTTAAAAGTGAATGAATTTGACCATACCGATGCGGGGCAAATGAATGTGTACCTGAATTACTACAAGGCAAACGAAATGACGGAAGGTGATAATCCTCCGGTTGGCATTATTTTATGCGCCGACAAAAATGATACACTGGTCGAATACGCAACTGCCGGTATGGACGACCGGTTGTTTGTATCCAAATATCTTGTAAAACTTCCCGAAAAGAAAGTTTTGGAAACATTTATGAAACGGGAACTCAATCAATAAACATTACAAACAATTATGTAGAAATGGTATGCAATATTATCGGCTTTGTTTGTTGCTTTGACGGCGATTTTTGCCAAAGTAGGGGTAAAAATATTGACAAAAACTAATTGGATTTTTCTTATCTTGTCGGGAGTAGCAACAGACTTGTCATGGAAGACTAACGCAAATACTTCGTGGCGAAAGTTATGACGAAGCACCGAAATATTCCACAAATAATCTGATTCATATACTTTAAGGAATTTACATATGGTATTTTTCCTTAAACTATTAAATATTTTGCATTTTCAGGAATTTATATATGGCATTTTTCCTTAAACTATGGAATATTTTGCATTTTCAGGAAAATATGCTATCTTTGCAGCATTAGAACACGATGATATGAAAAATGTTGTCCGGAGAGATTATTTGGAAACTCTGTCGGCTTTGCACAAGCAGAATTTGATAAAAGTGGTTACGGGTGTACGTCGTTCGGGAAAATCCACGCTTTTGCAGCAATTTCAGCAACTTTTGCGTAAAGAAAATGCGGATATTTCCATAGTCTCTCTCAATTTCGATGAGCCGGAATATCGTTTTCTTGCCGAGAAAAGTTGGAGGGAAGTGTATAAATTTATCAGAACCTTGCTTTCGGCGGACAAAATGAATTATGTCTTTTTAGACGAAGTTCAGAATGTTGTCGAGTTTGAAAAATTGCTCGAAGGGCTGTTTGTACACCCGAAAGTCGACTTGTACGTTACCGGCTCAAACGCTTATTTGCTTTCGAG
>JAISSC010000188.1 GCA_031273305.1 Flavobacteriaceae bacterium | reverse complement strand
CGCCCTATTTTCCATGAGATTTTTATACTATCTATAAAAATACTCACCTTTTTACTTGATTTGATAAATGATAGTCCCCAATAATTGCATATAAAGACGATAAGCATATAAATTTTGATGGGGATTAGTATTATTTTTAATTTTATTTTTATATTTGCCCTATAAAAAACAACCTTATATGTCAACATTACGATTTCACGCTTTAAAAAAACTTCCTTACTTGGAACCCAGACGTATCGAAGTCCCTAAAAAACTATCCGAACTATATTGTGAGCATGTTTTCTCAGAATCAACCATGAGGGAATATTTAACAAAAGATGCATATCAGGGCATTCAGGATGCTATAAGATATGGGAAAAAGATTAGCCGGGAGATTGCCGATCAGGTTGCAGTAGCCATAAAAGAATGGGCTATGTCAAAAGGGGCTACACATTATACTCATTGGTTTCAACCCTTAACCGGCGAAACCGCTGAAAAGCACGATTCTTTTTTCAACCCTATCGGAGAAGGACGGGCTATCGAAAGATTTAGTGGCTCTCTCTTAATTCAACAAGAGCCTGATGCTTCCAGTTTTCCAAACGGAGGTATCCGAAATACCTTTGAGGCAAGAGGATATACCGCATGGGACCCTACATCTCCCGCATTCATTATAGATACAACCTTATGCATTCCTTCCGTATTTGTTTCCTATACAGGAGAAACTTTAGACTATAAAACCCCTTTGTTAAGAGCCTTACAGGCAGTTGATGAAGCCGCAACAGAAGTATGTCAGGCTTATTTCGACAAAAATGT
Organism: Flavobacteriaceae bacterium; assembly: GCA_031273305.1. GTDB lineage: Bacteria > Bacteroidota > Bacteroidia > Flavobacteriales > Weeksellaceae > Apibacter. Next base: position 14,268 of record JAISSC010000188.1, on the reverse strand, counting down.
AACTAAGGTGCATTCCACTTTAGGATGGGAGCAGGAATATTTTCTGATAGATTCTTCCTTGTTCCAAACTCGTCCCGATTTGGTTCTTACCGGAAGAACCCTACTAGGGCATGCTCCTGCAAAAGGGCAACAGTTGGAAGACCATTATTTCGGTTCCATTCCCACACGAGTAAGAAATTTCATGAAAGAATTGGAAATTGATTGTATGAAGTTAGGGATTCCCGTAACCACACGGCATAATGAAGTAGCACCTAACCAGTTTGAACTGGCTCCGCTTTTTGAAGAAGCAAACCTTGCCGTAGACCATAACTCCCTGTTAATGGATGTTATGAAAAAGGTCAGCAGGAGACACGGATTGAGCGTACTGCTACATGAAAAACCTTTTGACGGAATTAACGGAAGCGGAAAGCACAACAACTGGTCTCTTTCAACCGACACAGGAGAGAACCTGTTAAGTCCAGGTAAAAACCCTAAGAAAAATTTACAATTCCTAACGTTTTTCATCAATACAATTAAAGCCGTTCACGATTACGGAGACCTTTTACGCTCCTCGATCGCATCCGCAGGAAACGACCACAGGCTGGGTGCAAACGAAGCTCCCCCTGCTATCATCTCTGTGTTTATCGGTTCCCAGCTGACTTCCGTTCTGGATGAACTGGAAAAAGTAACCAAAGGAAAACTTTCTCCGGACGAAAAAACAGATTTAAAATTAAATATTGTAGGTAAGATACCGGAACTTTTACTGGATAATACCGACCGTAACCGTACTTCTCCTTTTGCCTTTACCGGAAATAAATTTGAGTTCAGAGCCGTAGGTTCACAGGCAAATTGCGGAGAACCTATGACTGTTTTAAATACCATTATGGCTTACCAGTTCCGAAAATTCAAAAAAGAAGTGGAAGCCTTAGTAGATAAAGGATTGAAGAAAGATGAAGCCATTTTTAACATCCTGAGAGATTATATTAAAGCCTCCAGAAATATTTTATTTGAAGGAGACGGATATAGTGACGAATGGGTAAAAGAAGCGGAAAAAAGAGGATTGAAGAATAAAAAAACCACTCCCGAAGCACTAAAATTTGAATTGGAGAAGAAATTCATTGACCTTTACGAAGACTTGGGAATCTTAACCCACAAAGAAATTGAAGCAAGAAATGAGATTAAATTGGAGAAATATTCCAAAATGATCTCTATTGAAGCTAAAGTTTTGGGTGATATGGCAAGAAATCATATTGTTCCGGTTGCAGTGGATTATCAGACCAAACTTATCGAAAATGCAAAAGGATTAAAAGAGATTTTCGGTGAGAAAGAAATGAAGCTAATGTGTAAAGAACAGTTGGATTTGATTAAAACTATCTCTATTCATATTACCGAGATTAAAAGTAATGTAGACAAACTTTTCAAAGAAAGAGATAAAGCTATTGATATTACCAATCCGGCAAAACAGGCAGAAGTTTTTTGTACTAAGGTTAAACCTATTTTTAGTCTAATCCGGGAACATTCTGATGCACTGGAAATGCTAATTGACAACGAAATGTGGCCTCTAACCAAATACAGAGAATTACTCTTTACAGTAAGATAGTTGTAACCGGAGAGCTACTAATTAATGTATTTAAATTAAGAAGTCGATTCTAAATGAGTCGGCTTTTTACTTTCCGTAGAAATACCACTTAATTTATACTAAAAATAAATACCGACATAATCTAATAATACTACCAAAAATCATGCTGTATAATTTGAATATTCTTTATTTTTGTGTTCATTCAAATGTTAAAAAATCAATATAAAAAATAATATGGCAACACCGGAATTTAAGTACCAATCAACATTCGAACAGGGAAAAGATACCACCGAGTATTATTTATTATCTAAAGAATATGTATCTTCTTCTACTTTTGAAGGACAGGAAATCTTAAAGATCGAACCCGAAGGTTTAACACTTTTAGCTCAACACGCTTTTCATAATGTAGAATTTTTACTCCGTCCCGAGCACCAGCAACAAGTAGCTAAAATTCTGTCAGACCCCGATGCAAGTGAAAATGACAAGTTCGTGGCTCTTACCTTTCTAAGAAATTCCGAAATCTCTGCAAAGGGAATACTTCCTTTTTGTCAGGATACAGGAACGGCGATTATTGTCGGGAAGAAAGGACAACAGGTATGGACGGGCGGAAACGATGAAGAAGCCTTATCTAAAGGGGTATACAATACTTTTACCTCTGATAACCTCCGCTATTCCCAAAATGCTCCTTTAGATATGTATAAAGAAGTAAACACCGGTACTAACCTTCCGGCTCAAATCGATTTATATTCCGTAACCGGAGGAGAATATAAATTCTTATTTATTGCCAAAGGAGGAGGTTCTGCCAACAAAACCTACTTATATCAGGAAACGAAAGCCTTATTAACGCCCGAAAAATTATTTCCTTTTTTAGTAGAAAAGATGAAATCTCTGGGAACCGCAGCCTGCCCTCCATACCATATTGCCTTTGTGATTGGAGGCACCTCTGCCGAGACCAATTTAAAAACCGTGAAATTGGCATCTGCCAAATACTATGACAATCTTCCCGCTTCCGGAAATGAAGGCGGTCGTGCCTTTCGGGATTTGGAAATGGAACAAAGATTGTTGAAAGCAGCTCAAGAACTGGGATTAGGTGCTCAGTTCGGAGGGAAATTCTTTGCTCACGACATCCGGGTGATACGGTTGCCTCGTCATGGAGCTTCCTGTCCTGTCGGAATGGGAGTCTCCTGTTCTGCCGACAGAAATATTAAAGCAAAGATCAATAAAAAGGGAATTTGGCTGGAAAAACTGGAAGACAACCCTACCGGATTAATCCCCGAAGAATACCGACAAAAAGGAGAAGCAGGCGGCGTGAAAATTGACCTGAATCGTCCGATGAAAGATATTTTAGCCGAACTTTCTCAATATCCTGTTTCCACTCGTTTATCTTTAACCGGAACTATCATCGTGGGGCGGGATATTGCCCATTCCAAACTACAGGAAAAACTGGATAACGGAGAAGACTTGCCACAATATATTAAAGATTACCCAATTTATTATGCCGGTCCGGCAAAAACTCCCACAGGTTATGCCTCTGGTTCTATGGGACCTACTACCGCAGGAAGAATGGACTCCTATGTGGACTCTTTTCAGTCTCATGGAGGCAGTCTGATTATGATTGCTAAAGGAAACCGAAGTCAGCAGGTAACAGATGCATGTAAAAAATACGGAGGTTTTTATCTGGGAAGTATCGGAGGGCCTGCAGCTATCCTTGCCCAAACCAATATTAAAAGTCTGGAATGTGTAGAATATCCTGAACTGGGTATGGAAGCCATCTGGAAAATTGAGGTGGAGGATTTTCCTGCTTTTATTCTGGTAGACGATAAGGGAAATGATTTTTTCCAGCAAATTAAAAATACCGGCTGTTCACGTTGTTAGAAACAATACGGCGGATTAATCCCGGATAAACTTACGATTATCGTCACACGATCGCAATTTCAGGATTTGGGCGTGCCCCTGTCGGGTCGGGCTATCCGTGTAGGGACGTCCCTGTGTGGGCGTCTATGTGGGCTTTCCACTACTATCCCTCACGCAGCCCAGTTCCCTGTTCATTCATTGTTCCACATCCCAATCAATGTAGAGACGTCCCAATTTGGGTGTCTTTGTGCGTTATCATTGTTGCCGTTAAGATTGCGGCACTTCGTTTCATGGCAAAAACTCCAGATTCGGTTGTAGCCAATATTGAGCATCTTCAGGTTTAATTCCCTTACGTTTGGCGAAATCCTCCACCTGTTCCGGAGTTATCTTTCCCAGTCCGAAATATTGAGATTGCGGATGAGCAAAGTAATATCCGGAGACGGAAGAAGCAGGATACATAGCCAGATTTTCCGTTAGCTGTGTTCCTATCGTGTTAGTCACATCCAGTAATTCCCAGATGGTGACTTTCTCCAGATGATCCGGACAGGCAGGATAACCGGGAGCCGGACGGATTCCCCGATATTTCTCCGAAATTAAAGCATTATTATCCAACCGTTCATCAGGAGCATATCCCCAGATTTCCCTTCTGATCTTTGCGTGCATATATTCAGCCAAAGCCTCCGCCAGACGGTCGGCAATAGCCTTTATCATAATAGAAGAATAATCGTCATTTTCGGCTTCATAATGCTTAGCGAGCGATTCTGCCCCAAAGACGGATACGGTGAAACAGCCCATATGATCCCGTTGATTTTCAGGGTTTTCAGGAAGGATAAAATCAGAGAGAGCAAAGTTCGGAAGTCCCTCCGATTTTTTGACTTGCTGACGGAGAGTGCGAAAAGTATTAATATATTGACCCTCTTCGTTGTAGATATTTATATCGTCTTGGGAGTTCGAGTTAACGGCAAACAGTCCGATAACGGCTTTTGGGTGGAGTAATTTCTCTTTTATCACCTTGTCCAACATTGCCAAAGCATCCGTATATAGACTGTTGGCTTCTTTTCCCACTACCTTGTCGGTTAAAATATCCGGGAATTTTCCCGTAAGTTCCCATGTACGGAAAAACGGTTGCCAGTCGAGATAATTTTTTAATTCTTCCGGAGGAATGTCTTCAAAAACCCGTACTCCTAATTGGTTAGGCTTATGCGGTATGAATTGGTTCCAGTCGATTCGGAATTTATTATTTCGAGCCTGTTCCAAACTTAGGTATTCCTTTTTCATGCTCCGGTTGAGATAGTTCTCTCTCAGATAACAGTATTCTTCCTTTATCTTGTTTTTAAATTCTTTCTCCTGACCGGATAACAAGGATGAGGCTACGGTCACCGATTTGGAAGCATCTAGTACATGAACGGCAGTATGACTATATTTAGGCGCAATTTTCAATGCCGTATGAATTTTGGATGTAGTAGCACCTCCAATCATCACAGGAAAGGAAAGTTTTCTTTTCTCAAGTTCATCTATTACGCTTATCATTTCATCCAGAGAAGGGGTAATCAGTCCACTTAACCCGATTAGGTCTACCTGTTCTTCAATGGCGGTTTGTATTATCTTTTCTTTGGGAACCATCACTCCCAAATCAATGATTTCGTAATTATTACAGGCAAGAACTACTCCCACAATATTTTTTCCAATATCGTGCACATCTCCTTTTACGGTTGCCATCAGAATTTTTCCGTTGGATTGGGAAACCCCCGATTTTTCAGCTTCGATAAAAGGTTGAAGATAAGCCACTGCCTTTTTCATTACCCGTGCTGTTTTTACCACCTGAGGAAGAAACATTTTTCCGGCACCGAATAATTCTCCCACAGTGTTCATTCCGCCCATTAACGGTCCCTCGATGACGTCTAGTGGCTTTTCTGACTGTTGTCGAGCCTCTTCCACATCCTGTTCTATATAATCGGAATTTCCTTTGATCAAAGCATATTCCAGTCGCTTTTCTACCGAAAAAGTCCTCCATTCTTCTATTTTTTGCTCTTTTACCTCTTTATCCTGACTGATTGTTTCGGCATATTCTATCAGTTTTTCTGTTGCCTCTTCATTACGGTCAAAAAGAACATCTTCTATTTTTTGTAATAATTCAGGTTCAATTTCTTCATATATCTCCAGTTGAGTAGGGTTTACAATTCCCATATCCATACCATATTTAATGGCATGGTAAAGGAAAGCGGCGTTAATGGCTTCTCGTACTTTATTATTCCCCCGAAAGGAAAAAGAAACATTGCTGACTCCTCCGGAAACTAAACATCCGGGAAGATTTTCTTTTACCCATCGTGTGCCCTCAAAAAAATCAAGGGCGTTTCTTCGGTGCTCCTGCATTCCTGTTCCTACCGGAAATATATTGAGGTCAAAAATAATGTTCGACGGAGAAACGCCTAGTTTATTTACTAAAATATCATAGGAACGTTGAGAGATGACTTTTCTTTTTTCCAGATTGTCAGCCTGTCCATCCTCGTCAAAAGCCATTACAATCATGGCAGCTCCATAACGCTGAATGGTTTTGGCTTTACGGATAAACTCTTCTTCTCCCTCTTTCAGGCTAATGGAATTTACAATACCTTTTCCTTGCAGGTTCTTTAATCCGGCTTCGATTATTTCCCAGTTGGAAGAGTCCACCATAATCGGAACACGGGCAATATCAGGTTCAGAAGCCAGTAACCTAAGGAAAGTGACCATCGCTTTTTTTCCGTCTATCAACCCCTCATCCATGCAAATATCAATGATCTGCGCTCCTCCCTCTACCTGATCTCGGGCAACCGAAAGAGCTTCGTCATACTTCTCGTTCTTAATAAGATTGAGGAATTTTCGGGAACCGGTAACGTTGGTTCTTTCTCCAATATTAATGAAATTACTATTAGGGAAAATGGAAAAAACTTCTAATCCTGATAATCTTAATGTATTCTGCATAATCTGAAAAAGTATACAAATTTACGATTTTAGTATGGAATAAAATAGATGGATCATTGAAAGTTAAAGGGCGCAGATTCAACTAATGAACGCAACACAGGCACCTGTCAGTCATCCCCTGTCAATTCGCAGGTAAAGTCCAGTTTTTCAATGGCTTTCTGTAATTTTTCCTCCGTAGTCTTTTCGGGGTCGTAAATGATAGTAACTGTTTTCTTCTCCAGATTCACCGTTAAGTCTTTGATTCCTTTTTCCCATGAGACATTCTTTTCAATGCGCAATTGGCAACTGTGACAATGCATATTAACGGCAAACGTCACTTCTTTGGTCTTTTTTGTTTGTTTGCTCTGAGCAGGCAACGTCCATGTTACGCTCATAAAGAGCAACAGTGCAAGAATTTGGATTGTTTTCATATTATTTACTTTACAATAGATTAATATTCAGATTAATAAACAGACTTCTACCTTTCCGAGGGATATTGTTCCAATCGGAATAGGTTGAATAATACTCGTCGAAAAGGTTCTCCACCCCGATTTTCAGATTGAGAATGGTTTTATGGATGCGGAGGTCGTAACCGAGCGAAAGGTTCGTTATCAGATAAGCACCGGTGGCATCTTCACCATATTGAGGACTGTAATTGGATTGACGGGCAGCACCTTCAATACCTGCTTCCGCAAAATAACGCAATTTTTTAAACGAGAGTGATGAACCGTATGTAAAAGGCGAGATTAAAGGCAGATAACCACCACCGTCATCTTTTCCCAAACTGTATGTAAGACGTCCGTTCCATGAAAAATAGTTCAGGAACCCATATTTAAGTATCAAATGGCTGTTAAATATGGATGCGTGGGGCAGATTCTCATATACTTTCACTCCCGGTGAGCCTATCGTCATAGGATAAAGGTCGTTGTTAGGTTTCCCGATGATGTAATTCGTGAAATAAAAGCATGAAGTTCCTGCTTCGGCACGGAAAGTCTTGTTCTTCCACACAAGGGAGAAGTTGGTCTCGATGGATGATTCGTTTTTCAGTTCCGGATTCCCCAAATAATCGTAGGTGTCGAAGCTGTTGAACAGGTAAAAGCCGTAGGCTTCGGAGGGTGAAGGGCTGCGTGTGCCGTATCCGCCGCCTGCGGTTATTTCCCATTGCTTGGATTTAAACTGATAACGTGCGGATGCGTTTCCTATCCATCGGTTACGATATTGTTGCATTTCAGGATAATAGATTTGCAGGGTGCTTAATCCAAAATCGCTTCGCACGCCATCCCGCTGAAAAGACAGCTTGGACGACAGGCGAAAAGAATGATGTTCGGTCAAACGGTATTCGTCTACGGCAAAAATCCCGGTGTTGAATGTACGAATATCAGGCCATGTGTACATAAACATAGGCTTTTCGTTCGGGTTGGCAGGATACATGGTCATTTCGGCATACGACTGATTGTAATAGGCATCCCAATTGAACGAATAGTGATGTTTTTCGTTTCGCCCTTCCAACGTGGAATACATGCCTCCGGTACGGCTCTTGCCCGGCATATCCATGTGAATTGCTACGTTGGGGCGTTGGGTATCGTCCATGATGTGTACGATATTATTGTAATACACCTTAGTTTCCCATTTTGAAAAAGCATCCGAAAGGTTCTCCCTGAGGTAGCTAAGCGAAGTAATCAATCCTTCGGCTTTTTTCACATCCATTGTCAAAGCAGGATAACCTACATCCGAAGCTCTATCGTAAATAAATGTCCCTTCAATGGCGTGTTTATTTCCTATCAGGTAGCCAAAGTTGGTGAAAACATTGGTCTTGGTAAATTGCGAAAAAGGAATCTCTTCATTTCCACCGGCGTTGTAATTATCGCTGTTGCGGTGGAATAAACCGGAATTAACATAAAACACGGGGCTTGCATATGCCATGTCCGCTCCGTATATACGGTAATTGCCGTTACTTTCGTAGCCTAAGTTTGCATTTACATCCCAGCCGTCACCGCAAAAGCCCGCCCTGTTCAACTTAAGGTCGATACTTCCCCCGATGTTGTTCGATGCGTTCGGATTACCCTCAAATCCGGAACCGATGGAGACCTTACTCAGGTTTATCGTTTCAACATACGAAGTTATCGGGTCCATTCTATCCGTGCAGGCATGGAATATTTTCATTCCGTCGACCGTTACCGAAATGCGCTCGGTGGACATGTTGTTAATTGTTGGTTCCCATGCATAATTGCCGCGTTTGATCATATTTACCTTTTCAGAGTCCTGCAAATATTCTTCTATTGTGGATAACGGTTTTGCCTGTCTGTCACGGTTAATACCCTGTTTAGCCGTGATTATTATTTCTTTCAGGGTTAACGAATGATTAATACTGTCAACAACCTGAATACTGTCAACGGTTTGAATACTGTCGATGATTTGTGAGTAGATATTACCTGCTGACATGAAACAGACGAACGCAAACATGATTCTCATAATATATGCGATGTGCTAAAATTCCACTTCAAAATAAAGACTACTGCTTTGCACGGATTCTGTTACAGGATTCCCATACAGAGTTTCTCCCTCTTCGTTGAGAAGGATAAAATTCAGTTTCCAATAACCGGTCATGCTGAAATTAACGGTTCCTTTATGGATACGGTTAGCGGCATCCCACGTCAAATCGACATTGTTGAGCGATGAATGGTTACCCATAGACGGCATGCGCGGGTCTATCTTCAACGTAAAATTTTCCACAGGCAAATATGTATCGGCGTCTATGCGCTCATGGACGTATGCGCTTATCTGATTGGCTCCCACTTTGGGATTTAAAGGCTCAACCAACGAGACGACATAACGTTTTTCGCTTCCGTCAATGGCTACCAGCGATTGCACGACTTTTCTGTCAGTAACGCCATCCGACCGGAAAGCGTTTTTTACGTCAATAACGGCATCGGTAATGTTGCCGGTGACATTGCCGATCGTATATTGTATATCGTAATACCAAATTCCGCTTCCCTGTCCTGAATACATCAGGAAAGAATAATAGGCTTCGTAAAGTGTTTTGCCTGTCACAGGTGTAATTTCCGAGCGGGGGGTGGAATGTTTTGCAATGCCCATATCCATTTCGGGAAATGCAGATAAAACGGCATCGGATATATAATTTCCCTCTTTGTCCTTTACCGTAAAATATACTTTGGTATATCCCAACTGAAGATTTCCGGTTTCGTTGTAAAGAGATATGGTATAAGGGCTGTCCTCATCCTCAAAGTCTTGGATTTTGACTAAACCGCTCACGGGATTCGAATCGTCGAAACCCGTATCATTTCCCTCATCGCTTTCGCAAGAAGCAAAAGCGATGAAAAGAAAGAATAGTATATAAGTGTATTTTTTCATAGATCGATAGGGTTAAAATTTATCTTCGCAAAATAATCTTGTGAGTGGAAGCCGTTTTTCCGTCTTCAACAACTACCAAATAGACACCATTTACGGCATCCAACCGGATGTTTGAACTTCCTTCGGATATACGATAAGACGCAACTGTTCTTCCGGCAAAGTCTATTATTTTGACTTTTGCTTCGGCAGTAGAGGTTATCGTAAATTCGCCCTGAGATACGGTCGGATAAACAGCCGTTTTTATTGTCGGAATTTCGATCTGTGTTATTGCTAAGTTTTTATCTATTAAAATATCCCAGAAAAGTGTACTTCCATTTCCATTAGAGTCAATATCCGTACCTGCAATAAGATTATCTTCGGTATCGAATATTTTTAGGTTTATCCGCCAGTCGCCTTGCATACTAAAGTTGAGTGTGCCTTTGTAGACGCCGTCTTCGTCATCCCATATCAGCGGCGTATTACCGTTCGAACCGTGTCCCATTGAAAGCATAAAAGGAGTGGCTTCTATCCGGAATCCGCCTTCAACGATCTCATAAGGCAGGAGAAGATTTTCCCGCTTGTTGATATAAGCTCTTACGGTCTGGCTTCCTGCTCCGAGTGATTGGGGCGATACGAGAGAAACATAGTAAGTTTTTCCATTATAAGCGAAGCTATGTAACCACCTGACACCTGCAGGATAAGCATCTACCGTTGGTACTGCTTCGGTGATCTTGCCTGCCGCACCTCCAATGACGTAATCGAAATCCAGTGTCCACGCACCGCCCATTTGACCGGTGTACATCAGGAAGCTGAACCATGTTTTGTACAGAGTTTTATCCTCTACTTTTTCTACTTTCCCTATGGGAGTGGAATGTTTGCTCGAACCCATATTCATTAGAGGAAGGAAATTACTTACACTGAAATCTTCTACAAATTGGTTGTTTTTATCCGTAAGGGCAATGAATACTTCGGAATAACCTTGTGTGAGTTTTCCGTTGGCGTTGTAGAAGTGAAAGGTGTAGTTACCGTCTTCGGTAGTCAGACCGGTTACTTGTAATTCAGTCAGTCCTTCGACAGGCTGACTATACGATACACCGAAAAACAACGCAAATATTATGATGTTATATATTCGTTTCATATTTTTAATGATTAATGTTTGTAATAAAAAAGATGTAAAAAAAGGCATGCCGCATTCTTAATTAAAGCGCAGCCTCTATAAATTTCTCTAAATTATACGAAACATTCCGGAGGAGGGCAGGGTGTGTCAATCCATACCTTTGTAATAATGTAAATGTATGAAGAGGAATAATTGCTTTTTAGTAGACAGAACGGTGGCTTTTGCAAAATGATCCCATCAAAAATATAATCATCCGTTCCTGTCCAATTGGTATGCTTTTTTTCCGTTTGATTGCCTGAGTCATTGTCTGTTTCATTTACCAGATTGATTCGCTTCTCAAGGAAACATTTACCCTGACAACTGTTGTTTACTTCATTTTTTTTGACACACAGATTCTCTACAATATAATTATTGAATAAATTATACTCAAGATATGGAATCTGGTATTTGCAGATATTCAATACCATCACCACTAATAATATTGCCGTATGAATCCTTTGGTATCTCATTCTTTCTATTGTAATCTGTGATTAAGAATTAAACCTTCATGTATCCTTTCTTATGGATTCTTTATCGTTGCAAGATACAAATTATATTATTCTGTACAATACCTATTTTATGATATTTTTATGGTATATTTTACAACTTTATTTAATGTATTACATCGCCGATAACATGAATATTTCTTACTACATTGTCGGCGGGGTTATAAATATCGTTTCCTTCCTGAGATGCCGTTATTTGAATAACAGCGTCATACGTCTCTCCGGTGAATGAATGTTGTAAAAGCAGGGTACTGCCTGATATTATGCCTACTTTTTCATTACTCGATGTAAACCTGACCGGCAAACCCGATGATGCAGTGGCTTCCAGTTCCAATATTTCGGCTTCACTGACTTTTTGTTCGCTCACCAGTTCAAAACTTATCGTCTGATCCAGCTTGTTAGGGTCTTTTTCTTTGATAACCAACTTGCGGGTAACTGTCGGAGCCTCATGGAAAGTTTCATTACCTCCCTGATGCGCCGTAATGTTAACAGTTCCGGTACTTAGGAATTTTACCTGATTACCTTCAATAGAGATAATATTGTTGCCATCATGGGTAAATGTGACCGACAGTCCCGATGAGGCTGTTGCGTTCAATACATACGAACCGTCTATAAGGTTCTGTAAAGGAATATCTTCGAAACTGATCCATTGACTTTCTTTATTACTTCCCTCGTCCTTTCCACAAGATGATAGGCTTGCTATTATACATAAGATAAAAATTATTCTCATACTCAACTGTTTTTTCATAATTAACTGTTTTTATTTATTATTTCAACTCTCCTATTCGCAGGCGGACACCTGCGTATATTTTTCTCCCCACAATGGGACCCCATACTACCGATGCATCAAAATCCGGCATAAACGGCAGCCCTTTATAATCGTTATTCCAGTATTTTATAGGGTCATCCTGCTTATAGTCGAGCAGGTTTTCAACACCCAGATACACGTCAAATCGTTTGCTGTTTTTGGTTATTTGAGCAAAAACAACAGGAAATGCCGGAGAATAGATTTTTTCCGAATTATAGCCATTCAATCCCGGAAGACGTGTCTGTCCATTGATCTGCACCGTTGCATCGAATACCCAACGCCTTAGATTCGTAGCATATGACAGATTAAGCAAGCCTCGATAATTGGGAGACAACGGTTTTTCCGCTTCGTACAATTTTCCGTCCTGCCTGTAAGTGATATTGTTATTGTTGTAGCGAAAAGCAGCAAAAAGGTCAAGACCCTTTATAATCGTCAGGGAGAGGTCTGCCTGCCAGGCATTGGCGAAGGCTTTATCTCCGTTTGAGTTATAGAAATGAACCTCATTTCTGCTTCGTTCCGTATCCACAATAACCTGATTTTGGAATGTCGTACGGAAATAATCCAGACTAAGCGTAGCGTTCCTGCCGTTCCAGATAGGGATATAAAATGTTATGCTTGCGCCGTAGTTCCATGCTTTTTCTATATCCAGATGAGAAACGTTGTCTACGTAAAGTTTTCGCGAAGAAGCCAATAGTCCGATATTTTCCGAAATCACGTTGGGAGAACGGAAACCCCGACCGGCGGAAGCGCGAAGGGTAATATACTTATTCAGGTCGTATTTCACGCTGGAGCGTGGTGTAACTAACCATGCGAAGCGGCTGTTGTAGTCGGCACGTAAACCCAGCACGAGCGTTAATCCGTTGCCATTGGAATAGGTATATTCGCCGAAAACACCCGGTACGGATTCGCTACGGTTGAATGACGTAAGCGGTGTGTAATTGAACGACAGCGAATCTGCGTATTCCGTATTGTAATTATCGTATGTAAAACTGACCCCTGCGGTATAACTATGCGACGGAGAACGGATAAACGAAGAAAACAAAACGTTGGCATAATACGAAGTTTGCGTTCCGTTAAACGTTTTCCTGCCAAAATCGGAATTTTGTTCGTGATGCGTAACACTGTTTATAATGCCGATGCTTTGTCCTTCTTTGTTCCCGATGGAAATTCCGGTTTTGTTATAGGCGGTAAGGTTACGGTTTTCGATGTGCGTTTCAAAAAGCGGAGAACCTGTAAACGGGATATTATGTTGGATATGGCAAAGCGAATCCTGCCCCGCAACACGGCTTTCGTAGAGGAATTGTATTCCGGTACGGGACTGAACTCCTTTCTCCGGGTTGAGATAAAACCATCGGTTATATACATTTACATATTTCGTTTTAGGCATGTCAAGAAAAGTGTCTTCATTTTCATCGTGTACTTCCGTGTTGATCCTCCCGCTGAGCAGAAGACTTGTCCACCAGTGTGGGTTTAATTGAACGGCAGACGTGATGTTTCCTTCGTAATGCAGAGCGTCATCAATATAAAAATTGACGAATAGCGGCTCGGTATAATTGGGTTTTTTAAATTCCAGATTCATTTGTCCGGTAATGGATTCGTAGCCGTTCACCACCGAAGAAGCCCCTTTGGAAAGTTGGATGGATTCCAGCCATGAAGCAGGCGTATAACTCAAGCCGTAAGTAGCAGCCAACCCGCGCAAGGTCGGTATGTTTTCAGCTAATAACTGACTGTATATACCCGATAATCCCAGTAATTGGATTTGTCTGGCACCCGAAACGGCATCGGTAAAACCGACACTCACGGATGCACTGTTTTCAAAACTTTCCGACAAGGTGCAGCAAGCCATCTTTTTTAAGCCTGTTTGTGTAATGGTTTCAGTTTTTAGGGAATTAGCGGAGGACAAAACCGTACCCGGACGATTCCCGGACACTACAACTCCGTCCAACTGCACTTTCCGGGTAGAATCCTGCGGTTGTTCTGTCGGAATCTGGGCTTTTACGGCACAAATTCCAAAGCAAAGGAGTAGCAATATTGTGAAATAAATTTGTCGCATTATTTATTATCTGACCTTAAACCGATTTTTATGTCGTTTATA
>JAISSC010000180.1 GCA_031273305.1 Flavobacteriaceae bacterium | reverse complement strand
GATCAAATTATTGAGATAACCATAAACAAATATGACGATATTCATTTTCTTACCAAAGATTTATTTGTACCGGTAGCCTGTCACCTTGCACGGGGAGGAAAATTAGATATGGTAGGAAGAAAAATTAAATCTTATAAGGAGTTAATGCGACCTCAGCCTGTGGAGAAAACCGAAGATAACTCCATAACAGGAATGGTTATACATATTGACAATTACGGAAATGCCATAACCAATATTACAAAAGAACAATTTTACAGATTCGGGAAAAAGAGAAGTTTCACCATTTTTGCACGAAATGCACGGTTTTCCAAAATTAAAACTAAATATACCGACATTCTAGGCTCAGACCCCGATGAAAACAAATATCACGGCAAAGCATTGGCTATATTTAATTCTTCCGGTTATTTACAAATCTCCATGTATAAAAGTAATCTTAGAACCGTAGGAGGTGCAAGCTCCCTGATGGGACTGGATATCGGAAGCAATATACGTGTCGTTTTTGCCTAGTTTTATTTTACTTCATTAAGAATACTTAAAATGTTGTAGGCTCCTCTCCATTTTTAGTACAATTTAAAAATACTGATTTTTCAATTTATTGGAACTTTACTTTATTTCTCCAACTCCGTATCCGGATAAGGCAGGCAATAAATTATAAAAGTACTCACGACCGGATTCGAACCGGCACATCCTTTCGGACACCACCCCCTCAAGATGGCGTGTCTACCAATTCCACCACGTGAGTTTCGTATATTTGAAATTTAGTACAAATAACGTCTAATCTCTTATAACTTAAGTGCAAATATAATTAAATTCAGGAATTATTACTCAAAAACTAATTATTTTATATTTTAAACGAATCAGGGCGTAGTCATGGTTGCCGATGTAAAATTGTATATAATTGCCTCATTATTCCTCCTTCATTTTGGACATCTCTATATTTTTCTTTAATCTGAGGAACTTAGCCCTTTTGATTGCAGAATTTTTGAATAATTTTTGAAATGTCTTTTCTTCCAATTCTTCCCAATCCTTTTTAGTATATTGCAGAAGTTCCTTATTAGGCTGAAATTTATCCTCAGTAGTGGGGAATGAAAAACGGTTCCAGGGACAAACATCCTGACAAATATCACAGCCAAAGATCCAGTTATGCATTTTTTCCGTAAACTCCTTCCCTATTTCGTCTTTCAACTCTATCGTCAAATAAGAGATACATTTGTTGGCATCTACTACACGAGGTTCCACAATGGCTTGTGTGGGACAGGAATCTATACATCGGGTACAATTTCCGCAGTGGTCGGTCTTAAAAGGAGAATCATATACCAAATCCAAATCACAGATAATTTCGGCTAAAAAGAAAAAAGACCCTTTCTGTTTAGACAATAACAACGAGTTTTTGCCTATCCATCCTAATCCTGCTCTTTGCGCCCAGTTCCTTTCCATAACCGGAGCTGAATCTGTAAAAATCCGATAAGAAAATTCCCCTGTCTTCTCCCGGATTTCCTCAACTAACTGTTGTAATTTTTCCCGAATCACCGTATGATAATCTTCTCCATAAGCATATTTAGCAATATGATAAGAATCCGAATTTTGCAATTGCTGAGGATAATAATTATACGAAAAGGAAAGCACAGATTTAGCCCCTTCCACCAATAAGGACGGATTCAATCTTTTATCAAAGTGGTTTTCCATATACGACATCTTTCCATGATAGCCCTTTCGTAACCAGTCTTCTAATAATAAGGCTTCTTTTTCTAAATATCCCGATCGGGAAATACCACAATCTAAAAAAGAGAGTTCTCTTGCTCTTTGCTTAATGAAACAGGTTAATTCTTCTTTATTCAAATTTCATAAATATTTACAAAAATAACTTCATTGATAATATTTACCATTCAGTTAAATTATGTGGCAACAAGCAACAAAAATACGACATAAAGTACATTAATACAAAATGGATAACGGAAACGCAGATTCAACTAAAGAATGCAACATTTGGTCAAGTTATCCATTTATTTTTTTGGGCGTGTCCCTAACGGGTCGGGCTATCCGTGTAGGGACGTCCCTGCGTGGGCGTCTATGTGGGCTTTCCACTACTATCCCTCACGCAAGGTCACTTCCATTGTCAGAGATGCCCCTGTGCATCAGTCTGAGAACGTCAGGGATTGTAGAGACGTCCCAACTTGGGCGTCTCCACGTTATTAGAGTTAACTTTTGTTGCATTCTAATTGAACCTACAAGGATTTCTCATTTAAATAATTCCGCATGACTTCCCAACCTGACCAATGATATTATAAAAATAGATTCTTCTACTTGTTTCCAAATTATCAGTAAATCAGGTTGGATGTGGCATTCCCAACAACCTTCATAACCTCCTGAAAGTCTATGAGGTCTCATATTCACAGGAATATTCTCATATCCTCCATTAGCTAATAACTCTAAGCAATCATTAATAAGTTGTATTTTTTTAGGTTGGTTCCGGAACTTTTTTAAATCTTTTTTAAATTTTGTGGACGGAAACAAAAGATAATTATTCATTCAAAATACTGTTTATCATATCTTTCACACTTGAAAACCCTTGTAATTTATCCCTATTATTCGTTACTTCATTTATTGCCTCTATTGTTTCTTCATTAGGTACTCTAGACTCTTCTATTGCCTCAAAAAGCAAAGTTTCAATGTAGTTATTGATACTCCGATTTTGTTTTTTTGCCAATTTCTCTATGCATGCGTAAAGGTTAGCGTTTAATCTTATTGAAGTCGCTTTTTTATTTGCTATTGTACTCATGATAATATCATTTTAAATACAAATATACGATTATTTTTCAAATTTTTCGGAAACATCTCTCAAATAAATTTTATTCAATTCAGCCCTAACAATTTCAATAGCCTCCTCAATTGGAAGTTTTTTAAATCCTTCGTATAAGCTACATACGAAGGATTGTAAGTTACTCTATTGTCAAAAATGTAATCTTCTACACCCGCTTTTCTTCATCTCCATATCATTTTTTATATTTTCTTCTATATAACTTAAATAAGATAAATCCGACTATCGTCAGGAGAATTATAGACCAAAAATGAAGAATAAAAAAGAATATTTCCAATACTATATTCCAACCGAATTTTAAAGCATTTTTAAAAGAATATACAAAAGATTCGCTATTTTCATATTTATCAGAATCTACATTCGGAATTGTTACTTCTCTTTTTGTTATTTTTTGGCTCAATGAGATGGTAACTGTTGCAAAATTTACTTTATCTGAAAGTGATGCCTGAGTTAATTTAGCATTATCACTCTTCTCCAAATTATCCTGAATCCCTTCAACAATATTTGCTTTATCTACAATTTTGCCCTTATCATCCAATAAATTATCTAATTTATTATTTGCCGTTTTTGCTCTTTCAGCCCGCAACTTACTATCCGTAAATTGTAAACTTACATCATCGGCAGTTATCAATCTGTAATTTAAAAATCCATTTTCCGATTTTAAAATTTCGCCTAAATAAAGTAAAAAATCACCTAATTTTTGTTGAGGAATCCTTATGACCATATTATTCAAAGGTTGGAATTTAGTGACTTCCTTTGAAAAATCATCATCAATTACATAAGTTCCGGAAGAAATTATATTATTCTTATAATCGCTTCTGCTGACAAAACCGCGCATTTCCGCAACTTTTATTTCAATTTTTTCGGTTGAATTTAAAACATCTTTAACCTCCATAGAAACTTCTGCATTTTTAATGAACTTCCTGTCTTTATCCTGATAAGTCGCTGCAGTAGAACTCATAATTGAAGTGCTACTATCTGCAGAAGATAATTCAGCCCCGTCTGTCGGCTCACTTGCCTGAGAATATCCGTCTCCTTTCTCACATGAATAAAAAAGAATGGCTATAAAAGAAAATATTAACACTTTGAAAACACTTCCTTCAATTTTTCGATAACAATTAATAATAGATTTCATATAATTTGATTTTTTCTTCAAAATTATTGGGGAATCATTACTTTTGTTTGTATAATCCTTGAAAGATTTTTGTTTTATCAATATTTACCTAAAGTGTTGTGGATATGTGTTTTGTAAAACTATTTACAAAAAAATCAATCGTTTATAGCCTACTTTGAAAAACTATTATTCAATTATCTTATCCCTCTTTTATTCTTTTGTCCAGTTTGCCCTGTCGCTCTGACTGAATTGCCACGGCGCACTGTTGTTTTCAATATTGGTCATCATCATATTTAGCTCCTGAGGAGCTGCCGATTGTTCCATTACCAGATACCGGCGCAAGTCCATAATAACGGAAAGAGGGTTTATCAGTATAGGGCAGGCTTCTACACAGGCATTGCAGGAGGTGCAAGCCCAAAGCTCTTCTGCCGAGATATATTCTCCGATCAATGATTTACCGTCATCCACAAAACTTCCGTTTTTGTCGATATTTTTCCCTACTTCTTCTATCCTGTCCCGCACACTCATCATGATTTTGCGCGGAGAAAGTTTTTTCCCGGTTATGTTTGCCGGACAATTAGAGGTACATCTTCCGCATTCTGTACAAGTGTAAGCATTAAGTAACTGAACCCATGATAGATCTGTAACGTCACTAGCTCCGAATTTTTCAGGAATTGTACCCTCAGGTGCAGCGGCGTAAGGGTCGGCATTAGGGTCCATCATTAATTTTACTTCTTTGGTAACAGATTCCAGATTATTCAATTGACCTTTTTTGTTCAGATTGGCATAATAGGTGTTCGGAAAGGCAAATAAAATATGTAAGTGCTTTGAAAAATACAGATAGTTCATGAAAAATAATACTCCTACGTAATGAAACCACCAGGTTGATTTTTCGATGAATACTAAATTTCCGGCAGAGAATGTCGAAAACAGGCTTCCAAAGATAAAGTTACTTACAGGAAAATATCCGACAGAGGGAGTTGCTCCTATCTTTTGCAAGGCTGAATCTGCTGCATTCATGGAAAGCAAGGCAGTCATCATGAGAAACTCAATTATCAGGATTAAATTTCCGTCTATTTTCGGCCATCCTAATAAGTCTTTGGAATTTAAACGTGGAACCTTAATACTGTTTCTTCTGATAAAGAAAACGGTTACTGAAAGTAATACTAAAAAAGCAAGTATATCCAGAGTACCTGTGATAAAGTTGTATAAAGGTGCCGGGAATGTATGCCCGATATACCTGTGGGTTCTAAATATCCCATCTATGAAAATCTCGACCAGTTCTATGTTTATAATGATAAAACCTGCATATACGACGATATGGAAAAAGCCTGCAACAGGGCGTACCATCATTTTTCCCTGTCCGATTGCAATTCTGAACATAAGTCTCCATCTTTGGGAAGAATTATCGGAACGATCCTCTTTTTTTCCTAAAAAGATATTCCTTCGTATTCTCAATATATTACGGACGAACAGACCTATTCCGGCAATGGCAAGAAGCAAAAATACTATGCTCTGTATGTATATCATAAATAAGTTATTTTTGTGGTTCTAATGTTAATTTTATTTCTAATCTATTCCGCTTGTTCGGGTTGCTGTTGCTTATCTTTTCCTCCTCCGAAGATGGAGAAATGTACATATCTTTTTGGATTGGTTTTTAAATCGTTCAATAATAAACTCAGGTTCTTGGATGCATTGGTTAAATTGGTATATAACCCGGAATCGTTGACTAATTTCCCCATAGTTCCTTCTCCTGAATTAATCTTTCCGGTTATTTCATTTAAATTACTTAAGGTAGCTTCCAGTTTTTTTACCGTTTTATCTAAATCCGCCTGATTTAACTTATCAGCCACAGCTCCATATTTTTCTACGGTAGTGTTGGCTGTAACCATCATTTTATTAGCATTATCCAAAGCTGAGGATAGCTTAACGGAATTATTGGTAATTAATCCGTTTGTATTTTTACCTAATTTATCAAACTCAACGATAGCATGATTTAAATTCGCTAAAGCGGATTCTATATTTTGCCTGTTTCTCTCATTAAGCAATTTGTTGGTGGCTGCTAATGTGGAATCCAGCCTCATCAGTACACTATTTGCATTCTCACCGACAGGTTTCAACTGCTTTCCTACTAAATCCATAAGTCCGGGAACAACAATA
>JAISSC010000118.1 GCA_031273305.1 Flavobacteriaceae bacterium | reverse complement strand
TAAGGCATCCCATCGGGATGTTAGCTCGGTAGAATGAACAATCCTCTACCCATAATGGCATTCCGGAGGAATGTAACATTATTCAATTATCTTTCATCATATTCCAATTCAAATAAAATTACAATGTACTTAACCCGACTCATGTTATATTACTATTATTTGTTCTTTCTGGATAAAAAATATCGGTTGGTTTCCAACCTAACTACTTTGGAAAGTAATAACAAAGCGATAAGGTTCGGGATTGCCATTAAGCCATTAGCCATATCGGAAAAATTCCAGACAAAATCAAGTTTGGTAGTGGAGCCTACAATAATAATACAAACAAAAAAGAACCGGTAGATCATATTATTGGTTTTTTCGCCTGTTAAAAATTCAAATGCTTTTTCTCCGTAATATGACCAGCCTAAAATAGTAGAATATCCAAAAAGCACAGTACTCAGAACGATTACCCATGCCCCGAAATCTCCCAGATAATATTTAAAACTTCGCAGGGTCAACTCTCCGGAAGGAGTTCCGTCTGACCAGTACGGAGTACTTAAGATTACAACTGCGGTCATCGTACAAACCACTAACGTGTCTATAAAAGTTTGTGTCATGGAGACTAATGCCTGTTTTACCGGGTCGTTGGTTTTAGCAGCAGCAGCGGCAATCGGGGCAGAGCCTAATCCGGATTCGTTTGAAAAAATCCCGCGTGCCAATCCATAACGTATGGCACTTGCGACCGTAGCTCCGGCAAAGCCGCCAAAAGCAGAAGCAGGCATAAATGCAGAGCTAAATATATTTCCCAGAGCGGGAATTACTTTGTCTATGTTAAGGATCAGGATAATTAATGCCGTAATCACGTAAATCGCAATCATCAAAGGAATCAAAAAAGAAGTAAATTTTCCAATACTTTTGATGCCTCCAAACGTTACCAGAGCTGTTAAAATCAACATTACCCCTCCGGAAAGCCACGTAGGGATCTTGGCAGAACTTTGCAATATCTGGGAAACGGCATTTGCCTGAGTCATATTCCCTATCCCAAAAGATGCAAAAATGGTAAACAGGGCAAAAAGTATTCCCAACCATTTCATATTTAATCCGTTAGTGATGTAATACATCGGACCTCCTTTATATCCGTTGGCTCCTTTTTCTCTATATTTAACTGCCAACACTGCTTCGGAATATTTTGATGCCATTCCCAACAAACCGGTAACCCACATCCAGAAAACAGCCCCCGGACCGCCCAGAGTTATGGCAGTTGCCACTCCTACAATATTTCCGATTCCGACTGTGGCAGCAAGTGCGGTGGTTAAAGCCGAGAAATGGCTAATTTCGCCTTCAGGGCTGTGTTCTTTATGAAAAATAAGACGAAATGCATGCCCCAACGCACGAAATTGCACTCCTCTGAGTATAATGGTCAAATACAATCCGGTTCCTACCAACAAAACCAACATGGGAACTCCCCAAATAAACGAGGCGATGGAAGCTGTCAAATCTTCTATTAATTTCATCTGTTTTTTAATTTTAGAAAAGCTAATTTATTATATTTTTTCGAACTTTTTTGATTTTTTTTCAATATTTTTACTTTATTTGATAAATTCGTGAGGCTATCAGGTTATTTATCTTTATTTTGTAATTCGTAATTCCCGTTAAATTTAATATTCCTGAATTACAGATTTTAATAACCGCAGGTTGGTGACCTGCGGGCAACGACAACCAATAACAGTCCTGCCTTTCAGGCAGCCGTTTGGGGCTTACTCTCTCCGCAGGTCGGCGACCTGCGGTTATGAAGATTCAGCCTTTCAGGCTGTCCAAAAAATCGTTTAGGATGTCGCATAATCAAAGTCAGTAGGATTATGGTATGAATTTTAGTCCTGAATTTTAATGAATTAAGTATGTAGGTTCAAATTAGTAAATGCAACAAAAGTTAACTCTAATAACGTGAAGACGCCCAAATTTAAAAAACAAGTGCTACATTTTCTATGATAACTTAGTCAAATGTTGCATTCGTTAGTTGAATCTGCGTTAGTTGAATATGCGGTAAACATTTCTATTTTTCAGTAAAACTTTTCTATTTTTGCAGATATTATACAAATCAGATATGTTTCAGAATTTACAGGATAAATTAGATAAGGCTTTACATAACATCAGCGGGCGGGGAAAAATTACGGAAATCAATATTGCAGAGACCGTAAAGGAGATACGGAGGGCATTGGTAGATGCCGATGTTAGTTATAAAATAGCCAAAGATCTAACCAAAAAGATTCAAGAAAAGGCTTTGGGGCAGAATGTACTGTCTTCCCTCACTCCCGGACAATTAATGGTGAAGATCGTTCATGATGAACTAGCTGATTTGATGGGAGGAGAGAACGTAGGTATAAATTTATCCGGAAATCCGTCTGTGATATTGATTGCAGGATTGCAAGGTTCGGGTAAGACAACTTTCTCAGGAAAACTGGCAAATTACCTTAAGAATAAAAAACAGAAAAAAGTTTTGTTGGTGGCTTGTGATGTTTATCGCCCCGCAGCGGTTGACCAGCTGAAAATACTTGGTGAACAGATAGGAGTGGAGGTATATTCCGAGTTAGAGAATAATAATCCTGTAGAAATTTCCCGACATGCCGTAGAATACGCCGTTGAGAATAAATTTACGGCAGTGGTTATAGATACCGCCGGGCGATTGGCGATAGATGAAGCTATGATGAATGAGATAAGGAACGTTCATCAGGCGGTTAAACCTCATGAAACCCTTTTTGTAGTGGACTCCATGACCGGTCAGGATGCGGTTAACACAGCTAAGGCTTTTAACGATGTGCTGGATTATGAAGGGGTAGTAATAACCAAATTAGACGGAGATACACGCGGTGGAGCTGCTTTAACCATTCGTACGGTGGTGGAAAAGCCTATTAAATTTATCTCTACCGGAGAAAAGATGGAAGCGTTGGATTTATTTTATCCGACACGTATGGCCGACAGGATTTTGGGAATGGGAGACGTCGTTTCCTTAGTTGAAAAGGCGCAGGAACATTTCGACGAAGAAGAATCAAGAAAACTTCAGAAAAAGATAGCCAAAAATCAGTTCGGATTTGACGATTTCCTGAAACAGATCAAGCAGATCAAGAAGATGGGGAGTATGAAAGATTTGATGGGGATGATTCCCGGAGCAGGAAAAGCATTGAAAGATGTAGCTATAGAAGATGATGCCTTTAAGCATATCGAAGCATTGATATATTCCATGACTCCGGAGGAAAGAAGAAATCCATCCCTCATCACAACCTCAAGGAAGAACAGAATAGCTAAAGGAAGCGGAAGAAGCATTCAGGACATCAATCAGTTATTAAAACAATTTGAGCAAATGAGCAAAATGATGAAAATGATGCAGACTCCTCAGGGAAGAATGATGATGCAAACTATGGCTAAACAAATGAAAGGCGGAGGAAAACCTTTTTAAATCCGCAGATAGTATTTTATCTTATTATATTCATTGAGTTCTAATTCTTAATTTAAGGTATAAAAAATCCTTTCAGGGACATTCGGTTATCTTCCGATGTAGATAAGTAATTCTCCTTCGGTATATGAAATGCTTACTTCTTCTTTATCAGCCATATTTCGTGTACCTACCCGCTTTGTGAAAACTAGTGACTCTCCACGTAAAGGATATTGCAGCCCTTCGGTACTGATGTTCTTTGCTTCAAAAAAAGGAATAAGAGAGACGATTTTTCCTTTTATATTACGTAGCCGGGTTTTCTTACCGGAAAAGAAGAATTTAGCATAATCATCATAAAAAGTAATCCGCAATTTATCTTTAAAGAAAAGAGCGATGGCAAGATTTCCTATAAAATGGTCAATTTCCCCTCCCGTAGCACCGTAGACATCCACTTCCGTGATGCCTCTTTCCAATAGCAGCTCCAGAGCCTTATGGAAGTCGGTA
This sequence comes from Flavobacteriaceae bacterium, assembly GCA_031273305.1. Taxonomy (GTDB): domain Bacteria; phylum Bacteroidota; class Bacteroidia; order Flavobacteriales; family Weeksellaceae; genus Apibacter. The sequence goes on along the minus strand of JAISSC010000118.1, from coordinate 9,902 downwards.
CTGTTTTGGTCAGGAGTTTCAATGACCTGAATTGATGACGGAAGGTGGGCAGGGTTTATACTATCCAAATCTCCGGAAATATAATCAACGGTCAGGGGTAATTCTTTGACATACCGACTGTAAGCTCCGTCCGTACAGGTAATAACAGAGTATAATTCTGTATCTGCGGGAATTTTTTCAGGTTTTCTTCCGTTTATAAATAAAAGTGCTTTACTCATTTGGCGTCCACGGAGTTTCTTTTTCACCTGCCAGATGTCCGAAATATCGGGCAAGTACAAACAAATAATCAGATAAACGGTTCAAATATTTATGTCCCAACGGTCGGATTTCCTCCACCTCGCCTAATGATATTACATCTCTTTCTACTCTTCTGCAAACAGTTCTGGCAATATGGGAAGTAGAAGTAGCTATATTTCCCGTCGGAAGAATAAATTGAGTTAGAGGAGGGAGTTTTTCTTCCATCCGGTCGATCCAGCTTTCCAGTAATTCAATTTGCTTTTCTGAGAGCAGGCAGGAAAGTCGGGGTTTTCCGTTTGCCAGCATTAATTTGTCCGCAGGAGTTGCCAGCTCGGCACCCAAATCAAATAAAGAGTTCTGTATGATTTGTAATTGTTCATCAATTTCTTTATCGGTAGTATGGCTTCTGATTAGTCCTATATAAGAATTTAATTCATCCACCTCACCGTAAGTTTGAATCCGAATATTATTTTTAGGAACCCGTGTGCCTCCGTATAATGCAGTAGTTCCCTTATCTCCCGTTTTAGTATAGACCTTCATAATTTATTTTTAGATTTTAAAAATAGTGAATTATTTTAGAAAATCAATATTTTACCCTGATTTATATTCAGTAAAAAATTTTAAAAAGGCATGTCCGGATCGTCCATATTGTCGTCAATACCAAAAGAATCACTTGGGTTAACAGGAGGGAGGTTAATAGAACTTTCAAAAGAACTTTCATCGTTGATCCTGCTTTCAAAAGTGGTGGAACTGTCTCCTTCAACCGAATAATAATCATCGTCGATATCGGAGAATTTTGCCTGTGAACTGGTAAATCTAAGTCGGGCATCCTCCAACGCTCCGTTTCGGTGCTTGGCAATAATAAACTCTGCCTGTCCGGCACAAGGGGTTCCGTCTTCCCATGTATCCAACTTATAATATTCGGGACGATAGATAAAGGTTACAATATCCGCATCTTGTTCAATAGCTCCGGATTCCCGTAAGTCGGAAAGTAAGGGTTTTTTACTTCCTCCGCGTGTCTCTACAGAACGAGATAACTGGGACAGAGCAATCACCGGAATTTCCAATTCTTTGGCAATTGCTTTTAAAGAACGGGATATAGTCGCTATTTCCTGCTCCCTGTTCCCGATTCCTTTTCCTCCGGCAGACATCAACTGAAGATAGTCTATCATAATGATCTTTACTCCGTGTTGGGAAACCAGTCTTCGTGCTTTTGCCCGTAGGTCAAAAACGGAAATTCCCGGAGAATCATCAATAAAAATAGGTGCTTTTTCCAGTTTATTTACCCGTGAGTATAGTTGTTGCCATTCCAATTCGGATAAACTGGCTTTCCGTAATTTTTCCGATTCTATTCCGGTTTCGCTGGAGATCATACGCATCATAAGTTGTTCTGCTGACATTTCCAGAGAAAAAACTCCGATAGGAGTTTCTGAATTAATAGCAATATTTCTTGCCATAGAAAGGATAAAAGCGGTTTTTCCCATTCCGGGTCTTGCCGCTATAATGATTAGGTCAGAGGGTTGCCATCCTGCCGTGATTTTGTCTATATGTTTGAACCCGGAAGGTATTCCGCTCATTCCCTGTTTGGATTCCAGAGACTTTATCTTTTTCAAAGCATTGGATACCAAGTTTTTAGCCTCATTAAAGGTTCTTTTTAAAGTCCCGTTGGTGATCTCATACAGTTGGCTTTCCGAATAATCAAGTAAATCAAATACGTCAGAAGTTTCATCATAAGATTTTTCAATCATATTGGATGAGATTTCTATTAATTTTCTAAGGATATATTTTTCCAGAATTATTCTGGAGTGATATTCAATATGTGCAGAAGAAGAAATTTTGTTGGAAAGTTGAATCAGATAAAAATCTCCGCCGGCAGCATCCAGTTTCCCCAAAGAACGTAGTTTATTGGAAATAGTTAAAATATCAATAGGTTCCGTTTCTTTAAACAAATCCTCAATAGCTTCGTATATAAACTGGTGTTCTTTTTTATAAAAAACTTCCGGAGATAAAATATCTATTACTTCATCCAGTCCTTTTTTGTCAATCATCATGGCTCCGAGCACGGCTTCTTCCAAATCTATCGCTTGTGGAGGAAGTTTACCCTTTTCCAAATTTATGATTTTGTTGGGTTTAGTAAAGTGATTTGCTTTTGATTCTAACTGTTCCATAGGACTTTCAAAAGTATGCAAAAATATAAGTAATACCTATCATTTTTGTTAACATTTTTTAATCCGTTATAATGCAAAATGGAATCAGGTTATTAACAAAAATTGTTAATTATCCGTGTGAGATTTTTTATCCTTCTCTCTCCTCAAAGTTTTCCAGTTCTTTGTTTACTTCTTCCAATAATTGCTGTTCTGTTGGTAAGTAAATTCTATACTGACTGGCAATAATTTGTTTTTGACCTTCCGGCAGTGTAAATTTTACTACGGCATCGTTTTTATTGGCACAAAGCAAAATTCCGATGGTAGGATTTTCGTGCGATAGTTTTTCAATTCGGTCGTAGTAGTTGACATACATCTGCAATTGTCCTATATCCTGATGCGTAAGTTTAGTTGTCTTTATCTCTATAATGACAAAACATTGCAACAATCGGTTGTAAAACACCAAATCCACAAAAAATTCATCGCCCTCAATGTGTATCCGCTTTTGTCTTGCTACAAATGAAAATCCATTGCCTAATTCTAACAAGAATTCTTGCAAATGGGTGATGATAGCACTTTCCAAATCCTTTTCGTAATATGATGCTTCTCTTTTCAACTCCAAAAACTCCAAAAACATAGGGTCTTTGATGATTTCTCTCGCATCGGACGGTAATTTTTCGTTCTTAGCAACCGCCAACACGCTTTCCTTGTCATTGCTCAATAAAAGCCGTTCGTATAAACTACTATAAATTTGCCTTTTCAATTGACGAACCGTCCAATTATTCTTTATGGTTTCGGCAATGTAAAACTCTCTTTGTTCTTGATTTTCAAGACTTAACAGTAGTTTGTACTGACTCCAACTCAATTGTGCATACAGTGTATGCACAATTGGAAAAGTGCGGTAAAATAGTCTGTATAAATTGATTTGCCTTTTTGAAAAACCGCTTCCAAATTCAGGTTGTAACTGTTCAGAAAGGTATTTTATAAGATATGTCCCATAGTCTGCACGGTCTTTTCCCTCTTGTTCTTCTTCAAAGATACGCTTGCCGATATGCCAGTACATCAAAGTTCGTTGGTGGTCAACAGCACGAATGGCATTGTCCCTTGATTGTGCGATGATAGCCTTAATGTCTGCTATAATAGATTGGTTTACGAGCATTTTTTTCAGAATGAGATTGATATTTTATTCAAAGAGTAAAAGTACAAAAACTTAATCGTAAAATCAAAAGTAAGCCTTTACATATCAGGAAATAAAGGAGGAATAGAATACTTCCAACTCAATTGTGCACGCAGTGTATGCACAATTGGAAAAGTGCGGTAAAACTGGCAATACAGATTGATTTGTCTTACTGAGAAACCGCTTCCAAATTCAGGTTGTAACTGTTCAGAAAGATATTTCAATAATGCACTACGGGTATGAATTTGCGATATTTTTAAAGTCGAATTGATTAATATTTTTATCTTTGTTTTATGAAATGGGGTGAAATCATAGGTCAGGACTTACTGAAAAAACAGTTACAGGATTCAATCAATGAAAACAGGATTAGTCATGCTCAACTCTTTGTAGGCAAAGCAGGCTATGGAACTTTAGCCTTAGCTTTAGCATATGCCTCTGAGGTGATAGGTGGAAATTCTGACAATTCATATAAACAAATAGCACAGTTGCAACATCCCGATTTGCATTTTTCCTTTCCTGCCGTTAATAATTCCGCTGATAAACTGGAAGCCGTGAGTTCCAATTACATGAAACAATTCCGTGAGTTTGTTATAGAAGACCCTTACCGGAACAGTAATCAGTGGTATGAGTTTTTACAGGGAGAAAAAAAACAGGGGTTCATTTCTGTAAAAGAGATGGAGCATATAATAGAAAAGTTGAACCTGAAAAGTTTTGAAGGAGGTTTTAAGGTACAGATCATCTGGATGGCAGAAACTATGCGCACAGAAGCAGCCAATAAGTTGCTTAAAATATTGGAGGAACCTCCGGCTAAGACCCTTTTCCTGTTATTGGCGGAAGATGATAAAAAAATGCTGTCTACCATATTGTCTCGCTGTCAGAGGGTGAATGTTAACAGGATTGAAGACGAGAAAATAGTAGAAAGTTTGCAATCTAAATTTTCTATAGATGAAAAACAGGCGGTAAAAATAGCAAAACGAGCAGAAGGAGACTGGAACTTAGCGTGTATTTTAATAAAAAATGCCACCGTTCAGGAAGAGTTTGAACAGTGTTTTATCCGATGGAACCGGGCTGCGGTTATGGCTCCTAAAAAGCCTAATTCTTTAAGAGAAATTGTAGATTGGTCATTGGAAATATCGAATTGGGGAAGAGAGAAACAGAAAAATTTCCTTCAATTTTGTGCGGAAACTTTTAGACAGGCATTACTGGAGAATTATCAAACAAAAGAATTAGTCAATAATCCGCTGACATATGAAAATTTTAGATGGGCTAACTTTAGTCATTTTGTTCATGGAAATAACATTGAGGATATTCTGGAGGAGATCAATACTGCATTTTTTCATATAGAGAGAAACGGGAATGCACGCATAATATTTTTGGATATGGGCATTAAATTAACCCGGTTTTTAGCCCGAAAAAAGGATTAAGGGAGCTATTTTTTATGATATATATCATCTTTTAGAATATAGAATTGATAAAAATAGAGGTGTTTTTCGTATAAATATTTGTTTTACAGCATAATAAACGTCCATGATATTTAGAATAATTATAAATTGATTAAATGTTAAATATATATTAAAAAAAAGGTTTGGCGATAAATATCATATTTATATTTTTGCAATAGTCACTTTTTATGGGGCAACTAATTATAACTATAAATAAGTTTCATTCAATTGAAATCAATTATTATGAATAAAATTATAGCAGTATGCATGCTGGCTCTCCTTACAAGTATTTCAGTCTTTGGACAGGAATTAAGTGGAGATGTAAAAAATGGAGAGAAATTGTTTAAAGACAATTGTACCGCTTGTCATGCTTTAGACCGAAAACTTACAGGACCTGCTCTTAAGGGGATTGTTACCTCCCTTGCTGCGGAGGGAGTTGACAAGGAATGGATTCATAAATGGATTATGAATAATGAAGCTTTGAGAAAGAGTGGAGATAAGCGGGCAAATGAGATCTTTGAAGAATACAGTCGAACGCTCATGGATGTCTTTGAAGGCAGACTATCCGATCAGGATATTGAAGATATTCTGGCTTATGCGGAAAACCCTCCCGTTCCGGAAGAAGAAGCCGCTCCGGTTGTCGCTCAAAAAGATGATTCGGAAAACCTGAGTTATATCTTATTGGCGTTTGCTTCTATTGGTATTATTTTAATCCTTACCCTGCTTAAGATTAATCAGTTGGTAAGGTTGAAAACTTCAAGTGCAGAATTAACAGAACTTGAAGCCGCACGAATAAAAACCCTTTCACAATTTTACAATAGGTATCAAGGATTATCCTGTTCCATCATCAGCATTATCCTAGTCCTGTCCCTTTACGGAGTGTGGGCTTGGCTAATGGGATTGGGAGTAGACAAAGGATATGCACCCGATCAGCCTATTTATTTCTCACATAAGATACATGCCGGAGAAAATAACATAGATTGTCAACTGTGCCATTCAGGAGCTAAATATGGTAAGGTTTCAGAAATTCCTTCCCTTAGCGTATGTATGAATTGTCACAGGAATATCAGCGAATACACAGGAAAATATATCGAACCGGGAAAATCAAAAGAATTTTATACTGCAGAGATCAAAAAAATATACGATTATATAGGATGGGATGAGGAGAATCAGGCATATACAGGAATTCAAAAATCTGTCAAGTGGGAGAGAATCCATAATATGCCTGATTTTGTATACTTCAACCACTCTCAGCACGTAGTGGCCGGTGAGAAAACAATCATAGCGGATTACAATAGAAAGAATCCGAACAATCAGATTGATGTAGTTTGTAAAGCCTGTCACGGAGCAATAGATACCGAAGATGTCGTAAAAATGGCAAATGATTTTACTATGGGATGGTGTATAGATTGTCACAGAACTACGGAGGTAGATATGAATAATGGATACAATGCAGCTTATTTTAATAAACTTCATGAAAAATTGAAAAAAGAATACGGTGAAGGTAAATCTAAGATAACTGTAGATGCAATCGGAGGTTTAGAGTGTGGAAAATGTCATTATTAATCAATTAAAAATCATTAGAAGATCAACATGGCTTCAAAAGATAAAATAAAATTCAGAAGTTTAGAAGAATTACAAGATCCTTCTCTAACTGAAAAATTAGCAAGAAACGAATTTGCGGAAGAACTTCCTATAGATGAATTTTTAGGGGATGACAATGCAATGTTCTCTACCAAAACATCAAGGAGGGATTTCTTAAAATTCTTAGGCTTTGGAACAGCAGCCGTAACATTGGCTGCCTGTGAGGCACCGGTTACAAAATCAGTTCCATATATTGTAAAACCGGAAGGAATTATTCCGGGAGTGCCTAATTACTATGCTTCTACTTTATTTGACGGGTTTGATGTGGCAAGTGTGTTAGTAAAAACACGTGAAGGACGTCCTATTAAAATAGAAAGGAACGCCAATGCCAAGTTGTTCGGAGGAGGTAGTGCAAGAGCTCAGGCATCAGTGCTTTCCTTATATGACAACAACCGTGCGAAACTACCGAAGTTAAACGGGCAGGAAACTGACTGGAAAGCCTTAGATGAGTACGTAGTAAAAGGATTGCAGGAAGCAAAAAATGCGGGTAAAAAAATTGTGATTTTAACCCCTTCTTTACCGTCTCCCTCTACTAAGAAAATAATAGGAGATTTTAAAACAGCTTATCCCACTACAGAACATGTGGTGTATGACGCAATATCTTATTCATCCGCATTAGATGCAGCTCAGGAGGTATATGGAGTACGAGCATTGCCTTTGTATGACCTAACGAAAGCCGAGTTACTGGTTTCTTTTGCTGCGGACTTTTTAAATGATTGGAACGGAGGGCATATAGAATCGGATTATGCAATAGCAAAAACTCCGGGCGTTAATATGCTTAAACACATTCAAATAGAATCGAACCTAAGTTTATCGGGAGCAAATTCTGACGTAAGATTGCCATTAAAGCCATCGGCTGTTCAGAAATTGTTGGCAGAAGTTTACAAAGCCTTAGAAGGAGGTTCTTCCGATGCCAATGCTAAAGAAATAGCCAAAGAATTACAAGCTAAAGGTTCAAAAGCAGTAGTTTTTGCCGAAGGAGATAAATCTTCTTATGTCTTAGCTTACTTAATAAACCAGAAATTAAACTCATCAGCAGTAAGAAAAGATAAAGTAATATTAACCAAAGAATCCAATGACAGCAGATTTACCGAACTGGTTTCATGGTTGTCTTCCGGAGAGGTAGGAGTTTTATTGAACTTCAACACAAATCCGGTATATGCTTATTCCGATGGAGAAAAATTCGGACAATTAGTATCCAAAGTTCCTTGTTCTGTTTCCCTAACCGAATACGAACATGAAACGGCAGCAACGACCAGAGCTTTGGCTCCTGTTCCTCATTGGTTGGAATCTTGGGGAGATATAAATCCTGCGACAGGAGTTTATTTACTTTCCCAGCCAACGATTCAAAGGATCTTTGACACCCGACAGTTTCAAGATTCTTTGTTGCAATGGAAAAGTTTAGGAACCGGTGCAACTAATACGGTTGCAGCAGCAGATACGGTAAAATCTCCGACAGACTCTGTTTCAACCGACAACAACAGTAATAGTAGTAGTAATCTTGAAGGAACTACCCAGTTTAATTCGACCTATACAACCGCTACCGCAACCCCTGTACAGACCAATGCTTACTATAATTATTTAAAACAATTTTGGCAGGCACAGTTAGGAGGAAGTTTGGGATATAGTTTTAACCGGTCGTTATATAACGGATATAATGAAACTTCGGAAGCTATTTCTTTAACAGTCGTAGGAGGAGATGCTCAGAAAGCATTATCCGATATATCCGGAATTAAAGAAGGAGAGTTGGAGTTGAATCTATATACCAAAACAGGAATAGGAGATGGCACTCAGGCTAATAATCCGTGGTTACAGGAATTACCTGATCCAATATCCCGATTAGCATGGGATAATTATATTACCATTTCCCTTGAAGATGCAGATAAATTAGGATTAAAAAATACGGCTAACGGAAGAATGCAGTTAGACGGTTCACTGGTAGATGTAACAGTCGAAGGAAAAGTGATTAAAAACGTACCGGTGTTTATCCAACCCGGACAAGCAAAAGGCTCTATAGGACTGGCATTAGGCTATGGACAGGAAAAGTCCGGAAAAGTAGGTCAGACAGGAGTAAATGCTTATCCCGTTTATTTAAAATCAAATTTATCTCAATATAGGGTTATCCTCAAACCTACAGGAGAAATGCATGAATTTGCCTCCATGCAGATGCAGGGAACTTTAATGGGAAGATATGAAATTGCGAGGGAAATCCCATTGAGCACATTCTTAAATGAAGATAAGGAAAAATGGAATGCATCGTTAAAAATGGATTCCTATGTCGGAGAGATGCCTATCGGAAAGATTGACCTGTGGAGGGATTTCGACAGTTCCGACGGACATCATTTTAACTTGTCGGTAGACCTGAACACATGTACCGGATGCGGAGCATGTATCATTGCCTGTCAGGCAGAAAATAATGTTCCGGTAGTAGGAAAAGAAGAGATGAGAATGTCCAGAGATATGTATTGGTTACGCATTGACCGATATTACTCTGCAAAACAAAAAATTGAACAGAAAGAAGAAATTTTAGATAAAAAGGATCAGGTTCCTATGTATAAGGAATTGATCGAGCCACATCCGACCAATCCGGATGTTATTTTCCAACCCGTAATGTGTCAGCATTGTAACCATGCGTCCTGTGAAACGGTATGTCCGGTAGCAGCAACTTCTCATGGAAAACAAGGTCAAAACCAGATGGCATATAACCGGTGTGTAGGAACCCGTTATTGCGCCAATAACTGTCCGTATAAAGTACGTCGTTTCAATTGGTTCAATTACGCATTGAATGAAAAATTTGATTACAATATGAACAATGATCTGGGCAGAATGGTATTAAACCCTGATGTAGTCGTTCGTTCAAGAGGGGTTATGGAAAAATGTTCCCTATGTATTCAGGAAACACAAGCTACAATCTTAAAAGCCAAAAAAGAAGGAAGGAAAGTTACAGACCTTGAATTTCAAAATTCATGTGCCTGTGCTACTGCTTGTTCAAGTGGAGCACTTAAATTCGGAGATATTAATGACCCGGATTCCGAGATCGCAAAATTATCAAAAGATAAGAGGAAGTATGTATTGTTAGAGGAGGTGGGAACAAAGCCGAATGTGTTCTATCAGTATAAAATAAGAAATAGAAAAGAATCATAAATTTAAGAAAGTTACTATGTCAGGACATTACGAAGCACCTATTCGCGAGCCGTTAATTTTGGGGGATAAAACCTATCATGATATTACGGAAGATATTGCCAGGCCTATTGAGAG
>JAISSC010000082.1 GCA_031273305.1 Flavobacteriaceae bacterium | reverse complement strand
TATGATAGCTGAAATAAAAAAATATATAGACATTAGTAATTCAATAGACAATATACTTAAGGAAGCTCCTTACAAATTGAATTATATAATAGAAAAAGTAGGAATTAAAAAACCTACGTTTTTTAAAAAGTTGAAGGATAAAAGATTTTCCCCTGAGGAACTTTTAGAAATAGCCAAAGTCATTTATCCTTTGGAAAGTCAAAGAATTGAAGTTAAGGAATCTTTATATAGAGCAATAGAAGATGTTGCAGAGGGTAGAATAAAACCACATAGCGAGATAATGAACGAAGCAAGACAAAGATTGGAAAATAGAAGAAATGTTGGTAGAGTGGACGCATGAGGCTGAAAAAGACCTTCTAAAAATTGAAGATTATTTAATTGAGAATTGGGATTACAATGTATTAGAGGATTTTTTAAATTTATTAGATATAGCAATAGAGATTTTGATAGAGGGAAAGACAGAATTTGAAAGATATAAAGATACAGAATACAGGAAATATCTCCTGACTAAACATAATTACCTGATATATCATAAACTTGAAGATAGAATCATAATCCTTAAGTTGATTAACGTGAGTTCGGGATAAGAACGTTGCACGGCTTTGCTTCGCAAAGCCGTGCAACCAATTGATATACAGTAAATTGTAGCCCATCATTGATGGAGAGGGAATGACGTAGAGACGTTCCAATTTGGGCGTCTCTGTGCGTTATCATTGTTGTACAATTACACCGTGCTTAAACAGAACTCAGGTTAATGCGCCTCCAGCCAGTTAAATCCTGTTCCTATATCAACGACTAAAGGAACCTCTATTTTTACTGCGTTTTGCATAGTGGTTTTGATTAGATCGGAAACTTCTTTTATTTCTTCATCGGGGGATTCAAAAACCAATTCATCGTGTACCTGCAACAAGAGTTTGGTCTGATATTTCTTTTCTTTTAATAGATCATGTATCCGTATCATGGCAATTTTGATAATATCCGCCGCAGTTCCCTGTATCGGGGCATTTACTGCATTTCTCTCCGCATGGGAACGAACTATGACATTGGCTGAATGAATATCAGGCAAATATCGTCTCCTGCCTAATAAAGTTTCCACATATCCGTTCTTACGAGCTATGTCTACTTGTTCGGCGATGTATTTTTTTAATGTGGGATAGGCTTCATAGTAAGCATCGATCAGGTCTTTGGATTCTGAACGTGACAGTCCGGTTTGTTCACTTAAGCCAAAGGCAGAAACTCCGTAAATAATCCCGAAGTTAACCGTTTTGGCATGAGAACGTTGCTCACGCGTCACCTGCTCCATCGGGACGTTAAAAACTTTGGCTGCGGTAGACCTGTGGAAATCTTCTCCGTTAGCAAAAGAGGTAATCATCACCGAATCTTTACTCATGGATGCAATTACCCGTAATTCTATCTGGGAATAGTCGGCAGAAATAATCTTATGATCTTTACTTTTGGCTATAAAAGCCTTCCGTACTTCTTGTCCTCTTTTCGTCCGTATGGGAATATTCTGCAAATTCGGATTATTGGAGGCTAATCGCCCGGTGGCGGCTACTGTTTGTGCAAAGGTGGTATGTATCCTTCCGGTGTTCGGGTTTATCTCATCCGGGAGGGCATCTACATAGGTAGATTTCAGCTTCTGCAACTGACGATATTCTAATAATTGATCGATAATTTTATGTTTATGTGCCAGTTTTAATAAAACATCTTCTCCGGTTGCATATTGCCCTGTTTTGGTCTTTTTTGGTTTATCTCCGAGTTTGAGCTTATCAAAGATAATGTCTCCTAATTGCTTGGGTGAATTGATGTTAAATTTCCCTCCTGCCTGAGTATAAATTTCTTTTTCCAACCGGGAAAGAGCTTCATCCAATTCTTTAGACATTTCTTGTAATGCTTTGGTATCGAGGCTAATCCCCTCCCACTCCATGTCTTCCAAAACTCTCATCAAAGGCATTTCAATCTCATCAAAAAGTTTTTTAAGATTATCTTTATCCAGCTGAGGCTCTAATTTATCTTTAAGTTGAAGAGTTATATCAGCATCTTCTACGGCATATTCTTTTTGTTCTTCCAAAGGAACTGCGGAAAACAACTTCTGATTTTTTCCTCTTTTTCCAATCAAAGACTCAATGGAAACAGGTTTGTAATTAAGCTCGATTTCCGCCAGAATATCCATTCCGTGTCGTCCGTCGGGGTTAATCAGATAATGGGCAATCATAGTATCAAAAAGAACTCCTTTGACCTCAATATTGTATCTTCTCAACACCTTACAATCGTATTTCAGGTTTTGTCCTGCCTTAACTATGGTTTCGCTTTCAAAGAACGGACGTAGCAATTCTATGATCTTTGCAGCTTTTTCTTTTTCCTTAGGATTAAAAGGGACGTAATATCCTTTTCCTTTTTCATAGGAAAAAGATATTCCTACCAGTTCGGCTGTCATGGAGTCGGTAGAGGTGGTTTCCGTGTCAAAACAAACAATTTTTTGCTTCAATAATTTGTCCGCCAATAATTTTATAACTACTTCGGTATCTGCCAACTGATAAAAATGTTCCGTAGTATTGATCGTATTCCAACCGGGACTTTCCACGATTTGTGTTTCCGCATCCGAAGGATCAAAAAGAGAGGTTTGTTGGGAGACCGAACTTTTCCCGGATACTACAAAAACTTCCGGTTCTTTTTCGGAAATCATGTTGTAGGTCTTATGAAAATTCATAATCATGTTGCGGAACTCCAACTCATCAAAAATTTTGATTACTTCCTCAATATCCGGTTTATCAACTGTAAAATCGTTATAATTAAACTCAATGGGAACCTGTGTTTCAATGGTGGCTAATTTTTTGGAAAGTAACCCTAATTCTTTATTTTCTTCTACTTTTTCTTTGAGTTTTCCTTTTAGTTCGGAGGAATGGGCAAATAAATTCTCTATGCTTCCGTATTCTTTGATGAATTGCCGGGCTGTCTTCTCTCCTACTCCCGGAATTCCCGGAATGTTATCTACGCTGTCTCCCATCATCCCTAAAAGGTCGATTACCTGAGCAGGAGTTTCCACCTCAAATTTCTCTTTTACCTTGTCTATATCCCAAATTTCGATGTCGTTTCCTCCGGAAGCGGGCTTAAAAACAAAAATATTATCTGAAACCAATTGTGCGTAATCTTTATCGGAGGTCATCATATAAGTGGTGTATCCCTCTTTTTCCGCTTTTTTTGCCAGAGTTCCGATTACGTCGTCGGCTTCATAACCTTCTTTCCACATACAGGGAATTTTCAAAGCACCGAGAATCCTGTGAATATAGGGAACTGCTATGCGAATGGCTTCGGGAGTCTCCGGACGGTTGGCTTTATATTCTTTATACTCCTGATGACGAAAGGTCTCCCCGACATCAAAAACTACTGCCAGATGGGTGGGTTTTTCTTTTTTCATCAAATCAAAAAGAGTGTTGGTAAATCCAAATATGGCAGAGGTATTCAGTCCTTTGGAGTTTATCCGAGGATTTTTAATAAAGGCATAATAGGCTCTGAATATCAGGGCATAGGCATCTAATAGAAATAGTTTTTTATCGCAATCGTGGGTCGTCATCCGTATCGAAATTTTAATTTGATTTCAAATATAAGGTATTTGAAACTTACTCCGTAAAAGAAGATAAAAGTAATTTCTATTTTATAGATAAATCCTGACCGAATAAAGACCCCAAAATCAAACGTCTCTACGCATTGCTCTTATCAATCCAAACTGTTTAAAAATTCATTCAGTAATTTTTGATCTTCTTTACTGAATTTGGCATTTCTAAAATAATTTTCTTCATACCGTATCTGGTCAAGGGTTGCTCTTTCATCTATAAAAGAATTTTCGATTACGGATAAATACATATCGCAATACTGACCTGCATAGTTCCTTACATGATCTTTTAAGTCTTTATCTTTAAAATTCGGTATTTTCTTATCTAATTCCACGCAATAGGCAGGAATCCCTTGCCAAAAAATATCTTCTTTATCCATGTTATCTATTGCAAGAGTTCTGCCATCTCCTTCGGGTGCCTTATATTCTGAATTATAGATTTCATAACCGTAGCTTATAG
>JAISSC010000036.1 GCA_031273305.1 Flavobacteriaceae bacterium | reverse complement strand
AGTTCCATAGCAGGGCGTTTTTCCAATCCGGGTTCAGGCTATTATTCGGCGACAAAATATGCGGTAGAAGGTATGTCGGACGCACTAAGCAAAGAAGTCGCACCATTGGGTATTAAAGTTGTCGTGGTTGAACCCGGCGCATTCCGTACCGATTTTGCAGGACGTTCATTAACAGGTACACCCATAGAAATTTCAGATTACAAAGAAACAGCAGGAAAAAGACGAAAAGAGAACGACCATACACACGGCACTCAACCCGGCAATCCGCAAAAAGCGGCACAGGTAATAATCAAAATTGCAGAAAGCAACAAAGTCCCATTCCGCTTGTTATTGGGTACGGATGCCGTCAATATCATTCGTGAAGAATTGGAAGTTCAAATCAAAGAATTGGAAGAATGGAAAGAAATCAGTTTGAGTACGGATTATTAAAGTAGCAGTATGAAAAACAGTTTATTTATACTCATTTGTTGTTTGGCTTATACAGGCAGTTTCGCACAGAAATCGCTGAATATCCACAAAAGCAATTTTATGTTGGAGAGTTTTCCGACATCTTCAATAGACAGCATTCGCTTTACTGCCAATGGAACAGTTATGCGTATTTATTTTGAGAATACCCAATCGGAGTATCTGTTAGCTGAGATGGACAGCATTACCGTAACAAACAGCTACCTTCCGACCGAAGGGACGATAGATATGTCACAAACCATAACAAGCCAGATATTGGGAGGCACACAGCCTTATACAATTTATTTACCGCCAAGTTATAATGTTGATACTAATCGGAAATATCCTGTACTGTATCTGCTTCACGGACTTGGACAGAACTACACCTCCTGGGCAACTGACGGTAATCTGAAAGCAATTGCTGACGCCGCAATCGCTAATGGAACGTGTGAAGAAATGATAATTGTAAGTCCCCAAGCGTATGCGTCATTTTACGTCAACGGATATTATCAGGGAATGAATTATGAAGACTATTTGATAAATGACTTTATTCCGGCAATCGAATCCACTTACCGGATAAAAGCAAATAAGGGAGGACGGTCTATCTCCGGTTTGTCGATGGGCGGTTATGGTTGTACATACCATGCATTCAAACGTCCTGAAATGTTTAGCAGTTGTTTTGCCATGAGTGCCGCATTTACCGGAACTTATCCGCAAATCGGTACGCTTGTTACGGAAAGAACAGCGGCTGAATTGCTTGAATTTCCTGCTTTTGTAATGGAATGTGGAACAGAGGACTTTGCCGCTCTTCCGATGAATAATGCCTTGAACAGTATATTGGTGCAAACATCTCTTGTATATACTTATACTACTCGTGCGGGAAGACACGACTGGGCTTTCTGGCGGGAATGTTTGCCCAAGGCACTGAAACTTGCAAGCGATAATTTCGAATAATTCTATAAAAATAACATGAATATAAATTTAAAATGGATTTAAAATGAAAAAAGTAAAAAATTGTTTTCTATCAATAGCACTTACGTTATTTGGAAGTACCGGTCTTGTAAAAGCACAGGAATCGAAGATTAATGTGCCAACCCTGAAACTGAACAATGGACTGGAAATGCCACAATTCGGTTTGGGTACATTTAATATCCCGTCGCACGAAATTGCCAAAGAAGCCTGCCTTGTGGCGTTTAAAAACGGGTATCGTCACGTGGACGCCGCCCATGTTTATAATACGGAGAAAGCAATTGGCGAAGCCATGAAAGAAAGCGGTATTCCACGTGAGGAATTTTGGATAACAAGCAAACTGTGGCCATCTGATTATGCCACCGACAATACCCTCGAATCAATTGATAAAATGCTGGAACGTCTTCAGACAGACTATATCGAT
This sequence comes from Flavobacteriaceae bacterium, assembly GCA_031273305.1. GTDB lineage: Bacteria > Bacteroidota > Bacteroidia > Flavobacteriales > Weeksellaceae > Apibacter. Next base: position 18,160 of record JAISSC010000036.1, on the reverse strand, counting down.
CTGCTTTATATACATCAGCCCATAGGCGATTATGTCGGTGCATGGAAAGAGATGGAAAAAGCTGTTGAAGCAGGGAAGGTGCGGGCGTTAGGTATTAGCAACTTCGACTACACGGACGAAGGGTTCCATGCCATTGTTGATGGTATGAAAATCAAACCTGTGGCACTGCAAATTGAATGTCATCCCTATGCACAGCGCAAAGACATGCGGGAGAAAGTTAAACCTTACGGCATTGTGATAGAATGTTGGTTTCCGCTGGGTGGTGCAATGAGCAACGGCGTACTGTTTCAGGATTCTGCAATCAAGGCAATTGCTGCTACACATCGCAAAACTCCTGCTCAAATTATTATTCGTTGGCATATTCAAGAAGGATTCTCGGTAATTCCCGGAGCAACCAATCCCGATTACATTAAGGAGAACATTAGTATCTTCGACTTTGCCCTAAGCGATGATGAAATGAGGACAATGCGTTCATTGAATAAGGAAAAGCGTTTCTTCAACGTGCCTTTTGACCAGCTCAAAAAAATGGTTTCCGGTACGGTTTTGGAGGATTAATCAATGCTTTAAATGAAAATGAAAACAACAGGTATTGTATTATCGGCTGTGACAGCAATAGTGTTAAGTTCGTGTAATCATGCAAAAACAAAGGATATGGAACATGTAAAGGCTATTTTCCCGGAAGGGGAAAAGATTTCAAATAACAATTTCAAAGGGACTGCATACCTCCGGATGTTGATGACCAATGCCGAAACATTCGACTGTACCATCGGCAATGTCGCTTTTGAGGCGGGTTGCCGCAACAGTTGGCATTCGCATCCGGGCGGACAAATCCTCATTGTTACTTCCGGCGAGGGATATTATCAGGAAAAAGGCAAGCAGGTGCAGGTGATTAAAACAGGCGATGTCATCGAAATTTTACCGAATGTTGTACATTGGCATGGCGCAACGCCTCACAGCAGAATGGAACATATTGCTATCGGCACAAAAGCAAGCGCAGGTGCAGTAGTGTGGTACGAGCCGGTAACAGATGAGGAGTATAACAACTTATGACGTTCGGAAGAGATACTAGGTGGAGGGTTTATATCAAACTATTTCTATCTGAGTAATTCAAACGGAGAAAGATAAATATAAACAGTGAAAAGCCTAGTAATGAGCTACCTCCGTAGCTAAAGAAAGGCAAAGGTATGCCCACTGTCGGGAAAAGTCCGATAACCATTCCGATATTTATCAGAAAGTGCATTAGCAAGACAGAAGCCAGAGAATATCCCATTACTCTTGAGAAGGCATTTTTTTGAGTTTCTGCCAAATAATATATCCTTGCTATTAAACAGGCATAAAATATAATTAGCAGGCTACTGCCTACAAATCCCCATTCTTCTCCTACCGTACAAAATATATAGTCGGTTCGTTGTTCGGGGACGAAACCTCCTGCCGTTACGCTTCCTTGTTTGTATCCTTTCCCCCAAAATCCTCCCGACCCTATTGCCGTTTTTGAATAGAGAAGGTTATATCCTGCCGTGTCCCTGTATTTCTTTTCGCCTTCATACAGAACCCTAATTCGTTCTTTTTGATGTTTAGGTAATTTTTCAAAGACATAGGAGGAAGAAACGCTTACCATGCCCGAAACTCCTAAAAAAATAATGATAAACAATATGTTGACCGGCTGACTCCATTTTATTTTTTTCCTTACCAGAAGCAGAAATATCAGTATGAAAAGAGCTAAAAATAATGTTATTATCCACGTAGGAACTTCTATGGAGATTAAGAATAAGGTTACAAAATAAAATCCTATGACAAATATCCAACCGGTCATACCTTCCCTGTATAAGGCTATAAAATAAGCGATAAAGACCAGAATGGAACCGACATCGGGCTGTAAGAGGATAAGTACGATAGGAACGCTGACGATAATAATAGCGACAATTAAAGACGGCATTTTTCTTATATTGAAACCGGGAGAATCCATATAATTAGCCAGCATAAGTGCAGTGGATATTTTAGCTAATTCTACCGGTTGCAGGCTGACAGGTCCGAAATTATACCATGCTTTGGCTCCATTCACCACACTTCCGAAGATTAATACTCCTGTTAATAAGACAAGCCCCAGGATGTAGAACAATCCTGCAAAGTTTTCGAAGAATTTAGGTCTTACTAAAAAGGTGGAAACTCCTAACAGCAAAGAAATAACAAGCCACACGAGCTGCTTTGTTCCGCTCGCACTCTCTACGCTGTGTATATTTGCTACTCCAAAGAGAGCAATAGCCAAATATAAAAACAGCATTAATCCATCTACTCCTCGAAATATTTTATTCATATTCTCTTAATCTCCGATGAAATCATCTAAACTCTTAGGTTTCATACTCTCCTGATTTATAATTTTTTGTATTAATTTTTGCTTTTCTTTTGCCGTTAGTTTTTTATCTGATTGAATCTTCTTAATGGTATCTATCGTGGCTTGGTCTAAATTCGGCGGAATATATTTGCCGATTCTTTTTAGATACTCAATCCATTGTCTTGCATATTCTCCCCGCAGGTCGGTCTTTTCCAGACTTTCTTCCAGAGCTGTTCTTTCTATGGTTCCGGTCAGATATTTTTCGGCGATAAGTGAGGCAATCGGGGCGGCATATGTGGCTCCAAATCCGCCGTTTTCCACTACTACGGCTATTGCAATCTTAGGTTTATCTGCCGGAGCTATTAATACAAATATGGAATGGTCTTTTCCGTGTGGGTTCTGAGAAGTTCCTGTTTTTCCCTCCTGACTGAATGCCTTTGTGGCGATTCTGTGTCCGGTACCGCTCAAAATCACCATTTCCATCCCCTTGTTGACAATATCGAAATATTTTCTGTCTACTTTAGTCTTTTTCGGTCGGGTATAATTAGGGTCTGTAATCGGCTTACCGTCGATGGCTTTTACTATATGCGGGGTATAGAAAAAACCTCTGTTTGCGATAGCGGCAGTATAATTGGCTATCTGAAGCGGGGTTGCCAGAATTTCTCCTTGTCCGATAGAATTTGATATAATTGTATATATATTCCATTTATCTTTTCCGTATCGTCGGTTATAGTAGTCCGCATCCGGAATATTTCCTTTACTTCCTACCGCCAAATCATTATGCATATAGTCTCCCACCCCGAAACTTTTCATAATATCACTCCATTCGTTTATGCTTTTTTCTATATTTTCGGGATATTTACTTAAAATTTTCACATAGGTTTCAGCGAAATAATTATTACAGGATTTTTGGATGGCTTTATCTATTGTTATGGGAACGTAAAAGTATCCGCAATGGCATCTTATCCTTCTTTTTCCATAATGAAATCCGTGTTTGCAAACGAAAGTAGTGTTTTCATCAATTACTCCCATCTGCATGGCTACCAGTCCGTTGACGAGTTTAAAGGGTGATCCCGGAGGGTAAGAAGCCTGAACTGCTCTGTCATACATAGGCTTATTAATGGAATCTACCTGTAAGGAATGGATATGTTTGTTTTTATCCCGACCTGTAAATACGGAAGGGTCTATGACAGGGGAGGAGGCCATTACCAATATTTCTCCATTATTCGGGTCGAGGGCTACTATCCCTCCTCTTTTGTTGGTCAACAGTTTTTCTGCCAACTCCTGAAGTTCGTAATCTATGGTGAGGGTAATATCCTTACCGCTATGCATTTCCTGATCATATTCTCCATTTTTGTAAGAGCCTATGCTCCTTAGCTGGCGGTCTTTTTGTATGTACCTTATCCCTTTGATGCCCCGCAGATATTTCTCATATGACTTTTCAACGCCTGCCATTCCTGCAAGATTTCCGGGCATATAATACGTGGAATCCGATTTGATATATTTATCGTTTACTTCATTTATATATCCCAAAATATTTCCTGCGGAATGTACCAGATAATTCCTTTCCGGAGTTCTAATGATGGAAAAGGCGTTGTATTTGAAAATTTTTTCCTGTATCCTTGCCAAATCTTCACCGGTCAACCCTTTGATAAAAGTCATGGGAACCAGTTTGGAATAGTTTTTACTCGTTTTTATGTTATTGATTATCTTTATAAATTCGGGTTTGGTTATATTGACCAGTCTGCAAAAGCTAAGAGTATCGAAATCTTTTTCCATCTGAGCCTGAACAAAGGTTAATTCATAGGAAGGTGTGTTTCCTACTAATATTTTACCGTTGCGGTCAGTTATATAACCTCTCAAAGGTATTTGATATTCCGCTTTTACGGAGGTGTTGGCTGCATTTAGCTTGTATTTTTCGGTAAATAATTGAAAATAGGATATGCGTGCAATAAATACTATTGTAAAAAAAGCCAGTATCCATATTAGAATTTGGAATTTTTTCACCTTTCAATACTGTTTTTTAAAAATGCATAAATGACTATTATGAATAGGAATGAAAAAACGGTTGTTATTAAAGCGTCTTTTACAACCATCAGCAACATCGACAGTTTCATACTTTCCAAAAAGAATAAACACAGGTGATGTATGGATACGATCAACAGGATATATGAAGCTAATTGAATTATATTTATATCTGAGAAGTTAAACAGTTTCATGTCTTTATGAAGGTCGGATACGTAACGTATAACAGGATTCCTGAGGTAGGCTATTAAGAGGGAAGCGAAAGCGTTAACTCCTCCTGTATCCATAAAGCAATCTACCCCCAGACCTAAAAGGAATGAAAAGATCAGGAACCAGTATGTACCTGATTTGTTATAAGGGTAAAAGATGATCCAGATTATATATATGAATGGGTTGTATTTATAAAAAAAAAAGATATTATTGAACACAAATATCTGTACCAATATGAGAATCGGAATTATAATAAGGTTATTGAAAAAAGTTTTATTCAGCATTAGTTATTGATTGAGTCTTTCAAACTTTTTATTTCTGTCTTGTCCAGTTTATCTACAACATAAACTTTCTGTATGTTTCCCATATCCTGAAACAGCTCTACGGCGATATTCCAGTTTCCTGATTCTTCATCAATTATTTTACTGCTCACTCTTCCTATCAGGATACCTTCCGGATAAATACGGGATTTTCCATCGGTCTCTATGGTATCTCCTATTTTCACTCCTACGTATTTAGGTATGTCGGACAGTCTCATAATACGCGGGTCTTCTCCCTCCCAAACAAGTGTGCCATAGTATTTACTGGATTTTAGCCGTGCATTTATTCTTGCATTCTTGTTAAGGATAGACATTACTTTTGAGTAATTTTTTGTGGAGTTTATGACCATTCCCACTACTCCTGTCGATGTTACTACTCCCATCTCTGCATCTACTCCCTGTGCTGTTCCTCTGTCTATGATCAGGTAGTTATCCGAACGGGTTATGGAGTTCGATATTATTTCTGCTGTAGTGTAATAATATTTTTGTTGGTATCTTGTGGAGTCCAGCATTGCAAAAAATTCCGGTTTAATTTTCTGAGTTTTGCCCAAAAACATATTCCTGTATTGTTTATTTTCTTCTAATAAACGTTCGTTTTCCTGTTTGAGGTTAAAGTAATGGGTAACATTGGATATTTTATCATCTACTAAGCCCTTAAAGGAAACAATTTTTCTTTCTATCAGAGAGTTATGATATAGATTCCTGTTAAAGGTAAAGAAGAGAGCTAATATCTGTAGGAATAAAAATAATAGGAATTTACTATTTTTTGATAGGAAATATACCAATACAGACATTAATACAAAGGTTATTATTTAATTAGGAAATTCTCAAATTTTTCAATATTTTTCAACGCAATTCCTGTTCCTCTTACTACGGCTCTTAGCGGATCATCGGCTATAAACACAGGCAGTCCTGTTTTTTTGATGATCCTTTGGTCTAATCCTCTTAATAAGGCTCCTCCTCCTGCCAGATATATCCCTGTGTTATATATGTCTGCGGATAATTCCGGAGGTGTTCTGGATAAAGTTTCCATAATGGCATCTTCTATCCTCAGGATAGATTTATCCAATGCTCGTGCCATTTCTTTATAGTTGACCATAATCTCCTTAGGTTTTCCTGTAATCAGGTCACGACCTTGTACCGGCAAGTCTTCCGGAGGATTATCCAATTCTTCTAAGGCTGAACCTACTTCCATCTTGATATGTTCTGCCGTTTTTTCTCCGATATATAGATTATGGTGAGTTCTTAAGTAATATACTATATCGTTTGTGAATACGTCACCTGCAATTTTTATGGAATTATCGCATACTATCCCTCCTAAGGCTATAACTGCAATTTCCGTTGTTCCTCCTCCTATGTCGATGATCATGTTTCCTTTAGGCTGGGTAACATCTATCCCTACTCCTATAGCTGCTGCCATAGGTTCATAGATTAATTTGACATCTTTGGCATTTACGTGGGCTGCGGAGTCTTTTACGGCTCTTTTTTCTACTTCAGTGATTCCGGAAGGAATGCAGATAACCATTCTAAGCGAAGGGTTAAAAATCTTACCTTTAATTCCGGGAATTTGCTTAATAAATTCTCTAATCATGTGCTCTGAAGCAGCAAAATCGGCTATAACTCCGTCTTTGAGAGGACGTATGGTTTTTATATCATCATGGGTTTTTCCCTGCATCTGCTTGGCGGTTTCTCCTACGGCGATAGGTTTCCCGGTTCTTCTATCTATGGCTACGATGGAAGGGCTGTCTACCACTACTTTATTATTATGAATGATCAGGGTATTTGCTGTCCCTAAATCTATTGCTATTTCTTGTGTCAGAAAATCAAATAATCCCATTTAAACTAGTAAATATTGTAAATTTTTAGATTAGTAAATATCACTCCTTAAAGAAGTGATAAAGCAGTGCAAATATATAACATCTTATTGAAATAATATAGTACTTGGAATATTTTTAGTTAAAATAGTTCATCTGTTACCTAATGGTTAATTCAAAAGGCATCAGATACATGATTCCTTGTTCTTTATCCGGATTTTTTATTTTTTGGTAAAGTCGGTATTTTTCTTTCCCCAACTCTTTTCTTATCAATTTATCTGTAATTTCCATCTCGATCTCTTCCTCGTCTTCTTCCTCTTCCGATTTCATTTTACCTAAAAGAGACTCCCATGAAGATTTTTCCTGCGGATAAGAAACAATGCTATATTGGGTAAGTTTTGCCTTTTTAGCTGCAAATGCAATGGCATCATCAAAGGTTCCTATTTCGTCTACCAATCCGTTATCTACCGCATCTTTACCGCTCCATACTCTGCCTCCTCCCAGAGCATCTACCTGATTAAAGGTCATCTTCCGTCCTTTCATTACAACTCCTACAAATTTTTTATAGGTCATTTCTACTCCTTTGGTCATGATGTTTCTCAAATCTTGGGAAGTTCCCTGCGTCAAAGAATAATATAAGGAATTGGTGTTTGTTGAAACATAATCGGAAGTAATTCCCACATTATTGGCTAATTTTTTCACGTTGGGAACCATCCCCAGCACTCCTATGGAACCTGTTATGGTATTTTCCTGAGCATATATCTTATCTGCTGCCATCGCTATATAATATCCTCCGGAAGCGGCTACATCGCTAAAAGACACCAATAGTGGCTTTTTCTTTTTAAGCTCCTCCAATTCATGTAAGATCTCTGCGGAAGCATTGGCACTTCCTCCCGGAGAATTGATCCTCAACACTACAGCCTTTATATCATCATCGTCTCTTATTTCCTTTATCTGGTTAATTACTGTTTTAGAATAAATACCATTATCTCCCTTTCCTGTATAAATCTCTCCGGTGGCATATATTATGGCTATTTTATTTTTGTTGTAGGATGCCAAGTCTGCTACATCTTTATATTTTGATAAAGAAATTTTACTAAGTTTATCCCCTTCGGAAATTCCCAGTTTGGTTTTTATTATCCGGTCATATTCGGTTTCATTCACTAATTTATCCACTAATTTGTGTTGCAAAGACAATTCAGGAATAAAACCATATAGGCTGTCTGCAATTATATTGATATTTTCTACCGATATTTTCCTCGAAACGGCTATATCTCCTGAAATTTTTGACCATATGCTGTTCAACAGTTCAGTTAATTGCAATCGATTCTCGTTTGAGAGATTTTCTCTAATGTACGGTTCCACTGCCGATTTATATTGCCCATGTCGAATAATTTCAAAGTCTATGCCATATTTTTCTCCCAGATTTTTAAAGAATAAAACTTCCGTAGACAATCCTGCCACTTCCATAATGGCATTAGGGTTTAGAAATAATGAATCTGCCACAGATGCCAGATAATAGGCTTTTTGAGAACAATCGTTGCTATAAGAATATATAAATTTTTTACTCTTCTTAAAATCTTCCAATGCCTGACGTATTTCGGAAATCTCCGCATATCCTCCCTCCGGATCGGAAAGTTTTAAACTTATACCCTTTATCTTATCATCGGTCTTTGCATATTTTATCAAATCCAGTATATCCTTTAAATATACATTTGTTTTATCCTCTATGGAAAATATTGACATTTCCCTTTCATTAGGATTTTCCATAATAGACCGGTTCAAAGTGATTTCCAATATGGAATTGTCTTTGATGGTTGGTTTTGAAGAACTTGAGGAAACTATAAAGAATAACAGTCCCAAGACGGATAATCCGGTTATTAATAAGATTCCTATAATAGTCGCCAATACCTGAATTACAAATTTTTTCATTTCTTTGCATTAAATATTTTGATTAGTATATGAATAGGGTGGTTTTGTTACTTGGGAGTAACTTAGGAAATAAAAAAAATAATATTGAGGAGGCTTTATTCCTTATAGAACACGAAATTGGAGAAATAAAGCAAAGATCGGATTTACTGGAATCTGCTCCGGAAGGTTATGAATCGGAGAATTTTTATTTAAACATAGGAATAGTTATCTATACTTTACTTTCTCCTGTCCAATTATTGCACCGTTTAAAAAATATTGAACACAGATTAGGTAGAGTTATTGATTCTTCTATCAGCAATAAATACGAGGATAGAATTATTGATATTGATATAATTTACTTTAATACAGTCAGGTTTCAATCGAAAAAATTAAAAATTCCTCATTCAGCACATACGTTAAAAAGAGGGTTTTCAAAAAAAATTTTACATCAAATGACTTAAATATTTTTTTTTTCAAAAAAAATTGATACTTTTACAACTTTAATCACATAGAAAAAGACTGATTATTTTCTAATATAATTTTGAGTTATGAATAAAAAATGTATTCTACTTGCGGCATTTATGATTTTTTGTGTTTACTTTAAAACACAGGCGCAAAATGTGGACACCAGTAACTTTACTGATGATTATGTAAAGTTCACCAATGAACAAAGACAATTTAATGATTGGTCTGTATCTATATTCGCAGGAATTCCATGGTTACAGTCCGCTGACTTTACTTCTATGGAGAATGGTGCATCAGGAAGATGGAGAGCCGGATATGACTTTCAATTTTCCATTAATAAACAAGTTTCTCACGTGTTCGGGTTAAGTTTAGTAGGGCAATATGGTGAAACCAGACAAGGGTATGGGGAAATTGATGATTTGAATGGTCTACCGATTGATATGATCGATGCAAAAACCCAATACGTTGGACTTTCTTTATTGGGAGATTTAAAAATATCTTCCATTCTCCGAAGGATTGACAATCGTTCACCATACCGGTGGGCTGCCAATATTTATCTCGGAGTTGGAAGTTTACAGTACAAAGCCTATATGAAAAATAGACAATTGGGCGAGACAGAATACACCAAAAATGCTGATATTCCTTTGGGAATAGCATCTTTATATGCTCAGGGCGGAGTCGGATTAACCTATAAGATCAACAGAAGTTTTGATGCTACCGCCAAAGCTATGTATGTGTTCACCGGAGACGAATTATTTGACGGCTCAGGAGATGACGGTCACTATGCAGAATTGCACAAAGGAGCAAAAGGTGATAATTTTGTCACTACTTCTATTGGGATTACCTATAAGGTCGGAAAGCATAATGAACATTTAGCTTGGATAGACCCTTTAAGAGAACTATTTAGCGTTACCAACAAAGTTGCATCCCTTTCAGACGCAGCACAATTAGAAGTCTGTGTGTTCGGAGATAAAGACGATGACGGAGTATGCGACGATTGGGACAGAGAGCTTGATACTCCTTTAGGTGCACGTGTAGACGGTGCCGGTAGAGCCTTAGATGTGGATTTGGATGGAATCATTGACCTTGACGATAAATGTCCTACTTTCCCAGGTCCTCCTAACTATGAAAATCCTGAATTACACGGATGTCCTTTAGCAAAAGATGTTCCTGATGCAATAAATGCAATAATTGCCACTATGGGAGGAATACAATTTAACCTTGATTCCGATAAGATATTAGTAGAATCACAACCTATTTTGGATCAGGTAGCTGACGTTATTCTGACATACGGACAAAATACAAGATTTTTAGTTGAAGGTCATACTGACTCAAGAGGTACAGATGCATACAACTTTAACCTGTCTAAAAGACGTATGACTTCTGTTATCAAATATCTGGTTTCAAAAGGTGTACCTCCTTATCAATTAACCGGAAGAGGAATGGGATACTCAAATCCTAAATATCCTGAATGTAAGCCTGCTACCAGATGTCCTGAATGGAAAAACAGAGAGAACAGAAGAGTTATATTTAAGTTACTTGATGATGAATTTGAAAGTACTGAAAGTAGTGGTGAAAGCGTAGAATAACCGGAAAATTTAACGTTAACAGAATAAAATAATGAAAAAAACCTCTCTATTTATGAGAGGTTTTTTTTATTTTTTGTAACTTTATCAAAAGTTATAAATTATGAAACCACATATAGTTATAGGAACAATGAGATGGGGAAGTTGGGGGAGAAACCTATCCTCAGATCAGGCAGCAAAATTATTAAAATCTTGTTATGATGAGAATCTGGTTAAATTCGATTTGGCAGATATTTATGGTGATTACACTACGGAAAGTTTATTTGGCGAAGCACTGAAAAAAAGCGGCATTAAGAGGAACCAGTTAAAAATATCTACAAAATGCGGTATTTTATATCCGGGAGCACACCATAGAGTAAAAGCCTACGATTCATCAAAAACACATCTTATTAACAGCGTAAATAATTCTCTGAAAAATTTAAATACCGATTATCTTGACGTGCTTTTTATACACCAGCAGGATCATTTAATGAATTTTAATGAATTAGAAACTGTTCTCACAGAATTAAAGTTAAGCGGAAAAGTCAAACATTTTGGGGTTTGTAATTTTTCTGCCTATGCATTTAAGGTACTCTACGATAAATTCCCTCTGGTTACCAACCAAATGGAATTTTCGCTAATTAAACCCGGCGCATTATTTAACGATACTTTATTTCAATCCGGGCATTACCATAAAAAAACGCAGATTTATACTCCTTTGGGTAACTATTTCACAGCTAAAAATGAGGCTGCTTACCGATTGCAAAATGAACTGACTGCAACGGCTAAAAAATATAATGCCACCATTGATCAGATTTTATTAGCGTGGACTTTGAAAGTTCCTTATAAGATCACTCCTATTCTGGGTAGTGTCAACATCGAACGGATAAAAGAACAGATAAAAGCATTTGACATAAACTTATCTGTAGAAGACTGGTATAAACTGTTGGAAATTTCACGCGGAAAACCCGTAGGAGGAACTACCCAGCCAAGATAAATTCCGCAAGGATAGGAAAAATAAATAGGATCTGTGGCATAGCACGAACGGATTGAAGCCGACAGCCCGAATGTCTTGATTTTCATTACCATAGGTCGTCGACTTGCAGAAAGAGTACCCCCCAATGGGAGGCTGTCCAGAAAGGGAAGTCCCGGACGACACTTTATTAACCGTATGCTTGTAGAGACGTCCCTATGTGTTCGTCCTTCAACGGCAGGAGATACATCAATATCACCTGACTTTGACACCTTTGTCAGAAAACTATAAAATCCTTAATTTGGCAAATTTTAATAATAGCTTTTTCTCCCCTTCGTTTTCAAAGTTGATTAATGCTTTGGCGTTATCCGGCTCTCCTTCGATGGAAAGTACCTCTCCCTTCCCGAAGCGATCATGTAGAACTCTGTCGCCTACTTTCATATCCGAGACGGAACCGCCCACCGGATGAGATAATTTAGCACTTGAGATAGGTTTTAAATTCTGAGGAGTTTTCGAGGTTTCTTTAGGTTGATACTTAGGATTAAAACCCTGAGGGTATCGGGGAGTGAAATCGTCTTTAAACAGGTCGGAATCCAGTCCGGAATTGTTCCTTGTCGGCTGTGGAAAATTTGTATTTAACACTTCCAGATGTCGGTCATTTACCTCTTCCAGAAAACGGCTGGGTTCTCCGTCCACGATCTTTCCCCATCTGAACCGGGTAGTCGCATAAGTGAAATAAGCCTTTTCTTTTGCTCTTGTTAGTGCCACATAAAATAGCCTTCTTTCTTCCTCCAGCTCCTGACGGGTATTCATCGACATTTGTGAGGGAAATAAATTTTCTTCCAATCCCACTATAAATACTACGGGAAATTCCAATCCCTTAGCCAGATGGATTGTCATTAAAGAAACTTTATCCTCATCGTCTTTTTCGGAATCCAAATCGGAGGCGAGTGCTATATTTTCCAAAAAATGATTCAGGCTTGGGTCGCCATCATCCAATTGTTTTTGCTCATCCACAAATCCCTGCAAACTGTTCATTAATTCCTGTATGTTTTCCACCCTTGAGATTCCCTCCGGAGTGTCATCTTCTTTTAATGTTTTCAATAAACCGGAAGTTATCGCAACTTTCATTGCTACCTCATATACATCTTCTGTTTTCAACAAAACCCGGAAACTCTGAATCATTGTCCAGAAGTTAGCCAGCCTTTCAACCGTAGGTTTATTTATCCCGAAAGATTGACCGTATAACTCAATTTGCTCCAATATTTCGTCCAGAGATTTTCCCTGTTGGTCGGCTCCTACAATCAACTTATTTATCGTAGTATCTCCTATTCCTCTCGCCGGATAATTAATAATTCGTACTAAGGTTTCCCTATCTTTAGGATTTACCAATATCCGTAAGTAGGCTACGAGGTCTTTAATCTCTTTTCTCTGGTAAAATGATAGCCCTCCAAAGACACGATAAGAAATATTCTTCTTTCTCAACGCTTCTTCTATGGCTCTGGATTGGGCATTAGTGCGATAAAGTATGGCAAAATCTCTGTGTTTTTTTTGTTGAGACATTTTTGTTGAGAATATCTCCGCTGCCACATAATTAGCCTCATCAGCATCGGAAAGTGCCCGATAAACCGGAATTTTATCTCCTACCGGATTCCGTGTCCAAACGCTTTTTTCTAATTGTTCCCTGTTTTTGGAGATTACCTCATTAGCTGCTTCAACAATAACCTGAGTAGAACGATAATTTTGTTCCAAAGGAATCACCTTTGCATCCGGATAATCTTTCTGAAAGTTTAATATATTTCGGATATTTGCTCCCCGAAAGGCATAAATAGACTGAGCATCGTCTCCTACAACACAAATATTTTCAAACCTCGAAGCCAGTGCCTTTACAATTAAATATTGTGAATGATTGGTATCCTGATACTCATCCACCATAATGTAACGAAAACGATCCTGATATTTAGCCAACACCTCAGGAAAACGGGTTAATAATTCATTGGTACGTAGCAGCAGATCATCAAAATCCATCGCTCCTGATTTAAAGCATCGTTCCACATATGCCTGATATATATCCCCTATCTTAGGGCGCATTGCTGCAGCATTTGCCTCTATCAGTTCAGGATTATTAAAATAAGCACGAACCGTGATAAGGTTGTTTTTATAAGAAGATATTTTTCCCAGTATTTGTTTGGGTTTATAAATATCGGTATCCAGTTGCATCTCTGTGATTACCTTTTTAATCACGTTTACACTGTCCTGAGTATCATAAATAGTAAAATTGGAGGGAAACCCAAGTTTGTGAGCCTCAGACCTAAGGATTCTGGCAAAGACAGAGTGAAAGGTTCCCATCCAAAGATTTTTTGCTTCTGTCCCCTCAATAAGCGAAGAAATCCGTTCTTTCATTTCCTTTGCGGCTTTGTTGGTAAAGGTTAGGGCTAAAATATTAAAAGAATCTATTCCTTTTTCTATCAGATGTGCAATTCTGTAGGTAAGCACCCGTGTTTTTCCTGAACCTGCTCCGGCAATAATCATTAAAGGTCCTTCCGTAATGCTAACTGCCTGTTTTTGAACCTCGTTTAAATCTGCAAATAGGTCTCTCATAATAGAGACCAAAGGTAGGAAATTTTAGAAAAATTTCAGTATATATTAAGATAACGTGAGTTCGGGATAAGAATTTTCAAAAAAGATTCTATTTGCGCATATAATTAATTGAATTTCAAATATATAAAAGAATAATTATCGTTGTTGAGGTTGCCGCACTCCACTACGTTGCGAGCGCAGCGTGGCAACCCCGCAAAGACGACGACATGCCTGACACTATAACGTTATCCTTTTCTACCTAAGACGCCCAAATTGGGACGTCTCTACAATCCTAATGGGATCGCAGACGTAGATTAAGGACGTTTATTTATTCGTTCGTGGTGTATATCCCATTCGGGATGTTAGCTCGGTAGAATGAACAATACCACACACATAATAGCACGCCGTTAGTGCAACATAATTGTTGCCATTGAGATTGCCACGCTCCACTCGCAACATCTTTCATCATATTCCAATCCAAAAATTACAATGTGCTTAAACCGAACTCACGTTAGAGTTAATTTTCGTTGCATTTACTAATTGAACCTGCAATCTTTATATGGATTTTATAATAAAATTCTAAATATTTAAGGACAATGAGGTTCAATAATTGTTTTTTTGATACATAACTTATTATTTCCATAATAATTTAAAATTATCACTGCATATTATTCTAAGGTAGAAGAAAAAATCATTATATTTGGAAAAGAACTGAGTAAAAATTTAACCTAAATATATAAAACTTCAAAAATATGAAATTATTAGATGATAAAGTTGCCATTGTAACCGGCGGAGGTTCCGGTTTTGGACGTGCAATGTCCCTGTTATATGCTAAGGAAGGGGCTAAAGTTGTTGTTTCCGACATAGTTGTAGAAAGAGGAGAAGAAACGGTTAACTTAATTAAAAAGGATGGAGGAGAAGCTATTTTTGTTAAGGTGGATGCTTCCAGTGCCGTTGATAATGAAAATCTGGTTAAGAAAACGGCTGATAAATACGGAAGATTGGATATAGCTTTCAATAATGCAGGAATTGGCGGCTCCAGTGCTCCTATCGGGGAATATCCTGTTGAATCATGGGATAAAATTATAGCGGTTAATTTATCCAGTGTTTTTTACGGAATGCATTATCAGATTCCCCAAATGCTGAAGAGCGGAGGAGGGGTAATTGTCAATATGGCTTCTATTTTAGGACAGGTAGGTTTTGCCGGAGCCTGCGGTTATGTCGCTGCCAAACATGGGGTGGTGGGACTAACCAAAAATGTAGCCTTAGAATATGGAACGCAGGGAATCAGGGCTAACTCCGTAGGTCCCGGTTTTGTAGAAACCAATTTAACGCAGAGCCTGATTGAAAATAAAGAAGCATATGATTTTTTAGTATACAAACATCCTATGGGAAGACTGGGAAAAGTTGACGAAATTGTTGATTTGGTATTGTGGTTAAGCAGTGACCGAGCTTCTTTTTGTAATGGAGGCTACTATACCGTTGATGGAGGATATTTGGCAAAGTAGCGGATTCATTCAGCGGAGCAAGATAATCTAAATAACCTGAGTTCGGGATAAGAATTGGGCACGGCTTTGCGAAGCAAAGCCGTGCAATAAGTTGATATACAGTAAATTGCAGCCTATAATTGATGGGGTGATGACGTAGAGACGTCCCAATTTGGGCGTCTCACAAGCGTAACTCGCTGAATGTCACGTCATTGAAAGCGGAACGAAGTGGAGCGTGGCAATCTCATACAATTGCGAGCGAAGCGAAGCAGCCGTCCTGAAAGGACAGATTTTTATGAAGATTCCGCCCTCCGGGCTTTCAAAAAATCATTTAGGGTGACGCATAGTCAAAGTCAGGAAAAAACCGTCTAAAGACTAAACTTTAGACGGTTTTTTTATTCAGTTAGTAATAAGGTAAGTCCTTATAACTGAGGTCCTGCGGCAACTAATTTTTCACCTTCTTCAGTATCTGTATATTGTTTGAAGTTTGCAATATATTTAGCAGCAAGGTCTTTAGCTTTTGTTTCCCATTCAGACACATTGGAGTAAGTTGTTCTCGGGTCTAAAATATCAGAAACATTATCTAATTTGGTTGGGAAAGTCAGGTTTAAATAAGGCACTGTTGCTCTTGGAGCTTTTTCGATAGAACCGTCAATGATGGCATCTATGATTGCACGCGTGTCTTTTAATGAAATACGTTTTCCTGTTCCGTTCCATCCGGTATTTACCAGATAAGCCTTAGCTCCGTGTTCTTTCATTTTAGATACCAGTGTTTTAGAATACATAGTCGGGTGTAAGGAAAGGAAGGCTTCACCAAATGCAGGAGAGAACGAAGGCAGAGGTTCGGTAATTCCCCTTTCGGTTCCGGCTAGTTTGGAAGTATATCCACAAAGGAAATGATATTGTGCCTGTTCCTCATCCAGGATAGATACCGGAGGTAATACCCCGAATGCATCTGCTGATAAGTAAATGATTTTTTTAGCATGTCCCGCCTTTGATGGAAGAACGATTTTATTAATGTGATAAATCGGATAAGACACACGGGTGTTTTCAGTAATAGAGCCATCCTTGAAATCTGCCTCTCCGTTTGGTTTCACTACTACATTCTCTAATAAAGCGTCTCTTTTTATCGCTTTCCAAATATCTGGTTCTTTTTCTTCCGAAAGGTCGATAACTTTTGCATAACATCCTCCCTCGTAGTTGAATACGCCATTATTATCCCATCCGTGTTCATCATCACCGATAAGGTAACGTTTAGGGTCTGCGGATAACGTAGTTTTTCCTGTCCCCGACAAACCGAAGTAAACGGCTACATCTCCATCTTCGCCCACATTAGCAGAACAGTGCATAGAAGCCATACCCTTTAGGGGAAGATAGTAATTCATCATAGAAAACATACCTTTCTTCATTTCTCCTCCATACCATGTTCCTCCGATAATTTGTACTTTGTCGGTTAGGTTAAACACTACGAAATTTTCAGAGTTTAATCCCTGTTCTTTCCAGTTAGGGTTGGTTACTTTGGAACCGTTTAGTACAACAAAATCGGGTTCTCCGTAGTTATCCAATTCATATCCTGAAGGACGGATAAACATATTAGTTACGAAATGTGCCTGCCATGCAACTTCCACAATGAAGCGGACTTTCATTCTTGTATCTTTGTTTGTTCCGCAAAAAGTATCAACCACATACAACTTTTTGTTGGAAAGTTGATTGGCTACTAATCCTTTTAAATCATTAAATATTTCGGTAGTGGTAGGAACATTAATTTTCCCATCCCACCAGATAGTATTTTCCGTTACGGAATCTTTTACTATATATCTGTCTTTAGGAGAACGTCCTGTGAAAATCCCTGTTTCCACAGCTATAGCTCCGGAAGTGGTTAATACTCCCTTTTCATATCCTTCATTTGCAGGGTCTATTTCAGCCTGATAAAGTTGCTCATACGTTGGATTATGAATAATTTCTTTAACACCGGTAATTCCTAGCTTTTCTAATGATTTTACTATATTTTCCATGATTTAAAAAATAAATTAATTTTGTTGTTTTTTTGCACTTGCAAAAGTACTACTTATATCAAAATATTGGTTTTTCCGGCATATGATATAATTCACACTTTTTGAAAATGCGTTGGTTATTATTTACGAGTAAAAGTACAAAAAATCACTTTATCTAATTCAAAATAATGTTAAAATTGAACTAATTTTGAAAAAATACATCTTTTATCCGGGATAATTTTTCTAAAAACAGGCAATACATTATATTTAATTAACGTGAGTTAGGTTTAAGCACATAGTAATTTTATTTGAATTGGAATATGATGAAAGATAATTGAATAATGTCGCACACCTAACGGCGTGCTGTTATGGGTGGGGTATTGTTCATTCTACCGAGCTAACATCCCGAATGGGATGTACAACCACGAACGAATAAATAAACGTCCTTAATCTACGCCTGCGAATCCCGTGAGGGATTCAAGCT
>JAISSC010000218.1 GCA_031273305.1 Flavobacteriaceae bacterium | reverse complement strand
ATCGTGAAATGTATCCGCTTTTTGGACAGCCTCTGTCATTGGTTGTCGTTGCCCGCAGGTCGGCGACCTGCGGTTATGAAAATCAAGCCTTTCAGGCTTCTGCCTGCGACACCCATTTTAGTATCATAAAAATTATAAAATAATGACTATCATATAGTTGCAAAACAAGGCTCTTGAAAGTGTCAAAGTCAGGAGATAAACTCAGCGACTTAAGGATATGTAAACGGGTAGGGGAGTGTTTTGATGAAAAAAGTGTTCTATATTTTGCGAATATTCAAAACTTGTATTATCTTTGTCCCTGAAATGAATGTCGGTATATGTATGTAATTTTCGATAAAGAGTACTTGCAGGAGTTGTACGAAACCGGTAAAACAAATGATAAAAAGCATCGTTTCCAGCCCGATGTGATTGGAAAATACAGAAAGCGTATTGAAACGCTTCTAGATGCCAAGAGAATCGAAGATTTGTTTACTATTAATTCTTTGAATTACGAAGTTTTGAAAGGAGACAAAGCGGGTATTTCCTCCATCAGGGTAAACAAACAGTACCGTATAGAATTTACGGTAACAAGTAAAGGTGCAGATACCGTTGTAACTGTATGTAATATTTTAGAATTGTCAAACCATTATAAATAAAAAGTGTTATGATTACAATAGAAGGGGTTAATCCCCGCATGATAGCAAATAATCTTACTCCGTATGAACCAACGCATCCGGGTGAAATACTCAAAGAAGAAATCGAGTATCGTGGAATTTCGCAACGCAAACTTGCAGCGCAAATGGGCGTTTCATATTCCGTTCTCAACGAGGTGTTGAATGCCAAACGTCCGGTAACGACCGAATATGCCTTGTTGTTTGAAGCTGCATTGGGTATTGATGCCGATATTTTTATCCGTATGCAAGCCAACTACAATGTGCAGGTAGCAAAGAAGAATAAAACATTTGCCAAACGACTTGCCAAAATCCGCAAAATGGCAGCAGTGCTTTAATTATTAATCTAAATATTTAGATAAGTATAAACTTGAATGATTACAATAGAAGGGGTTGCTCCCCGCATGATAGCAAATAATCTTACTCCGTATGAACCAACGCATCCGGGTGAAATACTCAAAGAAGAGATCGAGTATCGTGGAATTTCGCAACGCAAACTTGCAGCGCAAATGGGCGTTTCATATTCCGTTCTCAACGAGGTGTTGAATGCCAAACGTCCGGTAACAACCGAATATGCCTTGTTGTTTGAAGCTGCATTGGGTATTGATGCTGAGCCGCTTATTAGCATCCAGACCGACTACAATGTACAGGTGGCAAAGAAGAATAAAACATTTGCCAAACGACTTGCCAAAATCCGCAAAATGGCAGCAGTGCTTTGATTAGTTGAATCTGCAATAACAATTACCATGAAGAATAAAAAAAATTGGTAGTTCCGAAATTAATCTTTAAATTTGCAGTCCATTTTTATGGAGAAGTTAGGCAATTATGATATTTCGATTTCATCCTTAAAGCTAGGAAAATATAGCTTTGAGATGAATGCTGAGCAATCGTTTTTTGATTTATTCGAGTTTGAACAGGAATTTAAAGATCCGAGAATAGAAATAAATGTAGAGCTTACAAAACATTCTTCTTTTTTAGAGTTGAATGTACAAACTAAGGGGAAAGTTGTTTTAGAATGTGATATTTCCGATGAAGAATACGAACAACCTATCGAAAATGCAATTAAAACCTTAGTGAAGTTCGGAGAAGAATATGACGATACCCATGAAGAAGTTCTAATCATTCCGGTAGGTTCACACAGTGTCAATGTTGCTCAGTTAGCATTTGAAAGCGTGCTTTTATCCATACCGATGAAGCATGTCCATCCACGATATGCAGACGGATATGAAGATGAATATACAGACTTGCTGGAAAAATATAGCCTCTCTAAAGGAGAAGAAGAAGATAAATGAATAAAATAAATAAAAACATAGACTAAAGGAATTATGGCACATCCTAAAAGACGTCAGTCATCTACAAGAAGAGATAAAAGAAGAACTCACTATAAAGCGTTGGTTCCTCAATTAGCAAAATGTTCGGCAACCGGAGAGTTACATTTGTATCATCGGGCTTATTGGCATGAAGGAAAACTCTATTACAGAGGTAAAGTAGTCATGGAAAAAGCCGTTGAAGAGGTAGAAGATTAAGCTAACCAATTCAATTCGAAAAGAATATGACCATTTGATTAATTAATTAAATGGTTTTTTTGTGTATTAACAAAATTACTTTATATTTGGAACCTAAATAATAAAAGCTTTATCTCATGGACATTAAAGACATTCAAAACTTAATTAGATTCGTATCTAAATCTGATGTTGCAGAAGTAACATATAAAACCGAAGAATTTGAGATTTCCATTAAAACAAATAATGGTGCTGTTGTTTACGCTCCGGCGGTCTCTCATCCGGTACAACAGGCTCTTCCTTCTCAGGTTGCAGCTCCGGCGGCACAAGCTCCGGCGGTAGCCTCTACAGCCTCAGAAGATACATCAAGATATGTTGCTATCAAATCTCCGATGATAGGTACCTTTTACAGGAAACCATCGCCAGATAAAGATGTATTTGTAAATGTAGGAGACACAGTGAATGCGGAAAGCATAGTATGTGTTATTGAAGCAATGAAATTATTCAACGAAATAGAAGCTGAAGTTTCCGGTAAGATAGTTAAAATCTTAGTAGAGGATGCTTCCCCCGTAGAATTTGATCAGCCTTTATTCCTAGTAGACCCATCTTAATCAAAATTAAAAAGTAAATTATGTTTAAGAAAATTTTGATTGCCAACAGAGGAGAGATTGCTATGCGTATCCTTCGGACTGCAAAAGAGATGGGTATAAAAACAGTTGCGGTATACTCTACGGCAGATGAACGAAGTTTACACCTTCGTTTTGCTGATGAGGCGGTATGTATAGGACCTGCGGCAAGCAGGGATTCATACCTTAAACAGCTAAACATATTGGCTGCTGCTGAAATTACCAATGCCGATGCAATACATCCCGGATATGGTTTTTTATCTGAAAATGCCAACTTTTCCAGAGCTTGCCAAAAGATGGGAATTAAGTTTATAGGAGCTCCACCTGAAAATATAGACAGGATGGGAGATAAAGCCTCTGCCAAAGCTACCATGAAAGAAGCAGGAGTACCTACCGTTCCCGGCTCTGACGGGCTGATAGCCTCTTATGAAGATGCTGCCAAGATAGCTAAAGAAATTGGTTATCCGGTGATGATCAAAGCCACTGCCGGAGGCGGAGGAAAAGGAATGCGCGCCATATGGAAAGAAGAAGAACTGAAAAAATCTTGGGAATCCGCAGTTCAGGAAGCAGAAGCTGCTTTTGGAAACGGAGGGATGTATATGGAGAAACTTATCGAAGAACCTCGTCATATAGAGATTCAGGTTGCAGGAGATAAATATGGAAAAGCCATTCATCTATCCGAGAGAGATTGTTCGGTTCAGAGACGTCATCAAAAATTAGCAGAAGAAACCCCATCTCCTTTTATTACCGAAGAACTTCGTGATAAAATGGGAAAAGCTGCCGTTAAAGCTGCTGAATATATCGGATATGAAGGAGTTGGAACTATCGAATTTCTGGTTGATAAACACAGGAATTTTTATTTTATGGAAATGAATACGAGGATTCAGGTAGAACATCCTATTACCGAGCAGGTTACCGATTTGGATTTGTTGAAACTTCAAATTGAACTGGCGGCAGGAGCGAAGGTTCCTGAAAAGAATTACTATCCACAAAGACATTCCATAGAATGTAGGATAAATGCCGAAGACGTATACAATGATTTTCGTCCTTCTCCGGGTGCTATAACCAATTTAAATATTCCCGGAGGTAATGGAGTGAGGGTTGATACTCATGTATATTCCGGATATAGAATTCCGCCGTTCTACGATTCCATGATAGCTAAATTGATCGTTACCGCACCAACAAGACAGGAAGCTATTATAAAGATGAAAAGAACTTTAGATGAATTTTATATTGAAGGAGTAAAAACAACAATTCCTTTGCACAGACAACTTATGGATGATCCAAACTTCGTTAAAGGAGAATATACCACTAAGTTTATGGAGGATTTTGTGCTTGACAGGAAATACGAATACGATCTATAAGAGCCGTTGAGGCTTGTTTATGTAAAAATAAAAGCTATCTCTTTCGGGATAGCTTTTTTAATTAAAGAGTAAAAGTGTTTTCTCCTGACTTTGACACTCTCAAGAGTCTTGTTTTGCAACTATATGATAGTCAATATTTTATAATTTTTACTACACCAAAACGGGTGACGCAAGCAGAAGCCCGGAGGGCTTGATTTTCATAACCGCAGGTCGGCGACCTGCGGGCAACGATAACAAATAACACCGCCTGAAAGGCGGGACTAGTCTTGCCTTTCAGGCAGATAATGAGGATGGGTACTCTCCGCAGGTCAGCGACCTGCGGTTATGAAGATTCAGCCTTTCAGGCTGTCCAAAAAATCATTTAGTGTGTCGCATAGTCAAAGTCAGGGGAAATACGAATACGATTTATAAGAGCCGTTGAGGCTTGTTTATTGTAAAAATAAAAGCTATCTCTTTCGGGATAGCTTTTTTAATTAAAGAGTAAAAGTGTTTCTTAATTTTTCAGATTTATATTTATGTTATTATATTAAAGGTTCTTCAGAGTCATCGTCGTAAAAATCTTCTTCCTCATTAAAGGAATCAGTATCATCTTCAAATTTGATACTCACATCATCTATATCTACCTCTCCAAAATCATCAATATTTGAAAGAGGCTTGAATTTTTTATCCGGTACTTTCAAAGGCATTTTTCCGAAACGATACACCGTCATAGGATAACTTCCGATGGCTTTTCTATCTATTATTTCCAATAATTCAACGTAGAAAGACCACATTTTCATAAAATCATAGATAAATAACATCTTGTCGCCTACTTTAGTAAATGCTTCGTTAATATAAACATCTGACATGGTATCACCATTTCCATCTTCCGACATGTCTTCTAATGGAAATTCTTTGCCCTGATTCCAATTATTGTCAGATTTATAAAATGATGCCAATTCATCTCCTTGTAGGTTAAAAGCCCTTTTAATACCTTCATATAAGTTCCATAAAGTTTGTAACCCTTTGATCTCAATATCTCGGAAGACGTCATCTTCAGCCTCAAGGATTACTCTAATCTTATAAATCGTATTCATATTTAATTTGGTTTTTTCCGGTTCAAATTTAAATTTTTTCCTAATTTTAGCATATAGTTATAAGAATTTTTATAGTCGTTTTTTACAAATCCCTCCAAAATGGCTTCTTTTATGCCTTCTTTGATTGTTCCTATTTGCTTTCCATCCGTTATTTCAAATGTTTTCATGATGTCATGACCTGAAATAGGAGGCTGGAAATCACGTATTTTATCCTTTTCTTCAACTTCTTTTATCTTCTCTTCAACATAATTAAAGTTCTGTATAAAAAGAATTTGTTTTTTCTTGTTTTTGGTAGTGATGTCGGCTTTGCAAAGTAAAAACAGGTCTTCCAGTTCATTTCCCATATCGAATAACAGTCTCCTCAAAGCACTGTCTGAGGCGTTATCCGTGATTAAGGGAATAGGTCGGGAGCTGTGTTGTACCAGTTTTTGGACATATTTCACAGGCCATCCCAAAGGTAATTTTAATCTTTTGAAAATGCTGAATACCATTTTACTTCCGACAAGTTCATGGGAGTGAAATGTCCAGCCGATAACTTTATCGAATCTTTTAGTACGGGCTTTGCCTATATCATGCAGTAAAGCTGCCCATCTTAACCATAGATTATCCGTTGTTCGGCTTATATTATCTACTACCTCCAGAGTATGAAAAAAATTGTCCTTATGCCTTTGACCTTCTATTTCTTCAATTCCCTGAAGTGCCGTTAGTTCAGGCAAAAATCTCTCCAGAAGTTTTGCTTCATATAATAGCTTTAATCCTATTCCCGGCTGAGGAGACATCATAATCTTATTAAATTCATCCATTATCCTTTCTTTGGAGAGGATGTCGAAACGTTCCGCATTCCTTTTGATGGCTTCAAATGATTCCTCTTCTATGGTAAAATTCAACTGGGTGGCGAACCGTATGGCTCTAATCATGCGTAAAGGGTCATCCGAATAGGTTATATCCGGATTTAACGGAGTGCGTATGTTTTTGTTTTGCAGGTCTGTAAGTCCGTTGAAAGGGTCTACTAATTCACCATAAGTATCCTTGTTCAGGCTTAAGGCTAATGCATTAATAGTAAAATCCCGTCTTTTCTGGTCATCTTCCAATGTGCCGTTTTCTACGGAAGGTTTACGGCTGTCGGGCGAATAGCTTTCCTTTCTGGCTCCTACAAATTCCAGTTTACAATCCTGAATCTGTATCATGGCAGTTCCAAAATGTTTAAAAACGGCAACCTTAAGGTTAGGGTTATATTCCTTTGCAAAGGCTATAGCCAGTTCCACTCCGCTTCCTTCCGTTACAATATCTATATCGTCAGGATTTGGTCTTTCCAGCAAATAATCTCTTACAAAGCCACCAATAACAAAAGTACGTTGCTTTCTATCTTCTGCAATCCGAGATATTTGTTTAAATATGGGAGCTTGTATGGCTTGGATTATTAAACTCATTAATATTCTTATTCTCTTATTATCGTAATTCTTCCGTCCGGGAATAGTTGGATTATGGAAGAAGCGGCATAATTTTTATTTTTTTCGTGGCGCAAATTTATTATATAATCTACACCCTCCAAAATTTTAGTTGAAATTGATGAAAAATTTTCAGGAGAAGGCTCTCCGCTTATATTAGCCGAAGTGGAAACCAGAGGTTTGTTGAGCTTTGAAATTAAGTTTTTGCAAAATTTATCTTGGGTTAGTCGTATTCCTATGGTATTTTCTTCCGAAATCAGATTTTTCGGCAGGTTTTTGGGAGCATCGTAAATTAGGGTTAAAGGTTTTTCCGACAGGTCAATTAAATCCCAAGCCAGAGGAGGAACATCAACAATATCCTGCAATCTTCTTTCGGAATCTACCAATAGAATTAAATTTTTTGATTTGGGTCTTTGTTTTAATGCAAAGATCTTTTCAATGGCTTCCTCGTTGGTAGCATCACAACCAATACCCCAGATCGTGTCCGTCGGATAGAGAATGATTCCTCCGTTTCTTAGAATTTCAACTGCTTTTCGGATTTCTTCCTGTTCTTTTTCCATAGGAATTATAAAATACAAATATAAAAAACGGATTGTATTTGTTTGGTGCAAATGTGTATATATATTTTTTATCAGGTTATTTACTAATGGTTTTATCTGTTTAGGATTATTCATGACAAAAAAACATATAAAAAATTGGCAGACATCAAATAGTCTGCTATATTTGCAGACTAAAATACAATATTATACAATAAAACTTACCGATGAAAGGAAAAGGACTTGTTAAATTTTTTGCTGTTGTGATTACGTTAATTTGTTTGGCGGAGCTGTTTCCGACATTTTATGTAAATCGTATAGAATCTAAGGCAGATGGTTTATCTAACGGAACAGAGGCGAGTAAAAGAGAAAAGCTAGAAGAATTAGCAAAAGATACTCTGAATCTCGGAATTGTCAAATTAAGTTATTATGACGCTAAAAAACATGAAATGAAGCTGGGATTAGACCTGAAAGGAGGGCTTAATCTGCTGTTGGAGATTTCGGAAAAAGATTTACTTCTTGATTTGGCTGACAATTCGGAAAATCCTGTATTTAGAAGAGCATTGGACATAGCTACTTCTGAGGAATTAAAATCAAGCGCAGCCTATACGTCTAACTTTTTTAAGGCTTTTGAGACTGCTAAGAAAGAATTAGGGCAGCCGGAGTTAAAATTATCTTCTCCTGATGTTTTCGGAACCAAAGATTTAGCGAGTCAAATCCAATATAATACCACTGATGCTCAGGTAGAAAAATATATATCCGGAGTGGTAGAATCAAAAGTTACTACGGCTATTGACGTAATCA
>JAISSC010000199.1 GCA_031273305.1 Flavobacteriaceae bacterium | reverse complement strand
TACGGATATATTGGGAGCACCTGTTACCAGTGTTTTGGTACCCGGATTAAAGGAATATACCGTATTGGTAAATACAGCTGCAGCCTTGTTATAAATAGTGACCTTATATAACACACCTGTTGATATTGCAGTAGAAATTGCATCTGGTAGGGTGCCATAAGGATTACTAGTATTAGGAGTACTACCATTCAAAACAATATTTGTTTCTCTATTATTTGGCGGAAGAGTAAATGATCCTGTATAACTATATACAGGCTTACCACCTATGGTAATATTGGTTTCTGTTTCATAATTGGTTACATAATCAGCACCGGATAGTCTTCTCCATCGTGCTATAGCTGAGGAAGAATTAAGATTAATACCTGTAGGTGCTGCTGTAGGATTAGAAAAGTAATAAAACCCGGGAGTAACCTTAGCTTGCGCACCCACTCTCGCATCCTGACTCCACGACCACCCAGAAACACCACTTGTGTTTTCCGGAGTAGTTCCTGTTCCATAGTTAAATATTAATACCCCGTCAAAATTATTCTCTGAGGTAATTCCATCCCCTTGATGTTCTATATTAAAGATAAAGCTAGTCAGATCTGTTCTTGGAAATCCTAAAAGTCTTCCGTTATGAATAGCTTCGTTTTGAAACTTAGAGGCATCTAAAAAATAACTAGACCCCGCTAAAGAAGTAGTCAAGGCAGTATAACCGATAAACTGTGCATTTATATTTATCCCTGTAAATAATGATAAAAATGCTACTGATATTTTTAATATTCTTTTCATAATTTCTTCTAATTTTAATTTTTTTTTATTGTCTTCCGGACATTAAATACCATCTGATGCCATCATAATATAACTGTATAACAGAATATGGGTCTAGAAAAGCTAACGATCCTAAGCCCGGGATTGGTAATGATTCATTTACCGGATTACGAAAACCTAGAGTATACGAGGTATTATTTGATATATAAATTGTTTTATTGGTAAACTTATTAGCAAGATCAGGCTCTCCAGGAAATCTAATTACAGTATGCTCACCAGTAATATTGGTAAACTCAAAATAATTATAACCTGCATCTATATGACTTCCCCAAGCCACAATTTTATCAGGAGGCACTGGTATTTCAATAGGATTTGGCATAAAATCTCCGTCATCATTCTCGCCTCCGCCTTCGGAAATAACCGATTTCCATGTAGAATTTCCTGAATCATAGTAATAAAACCCTGTAGATGTAACTCCGGCTGTTTTAGTTGATGTCGTACCGTTAATAGTTTCTACAAATATTAACGTCCCATTTTGAGCTGCATTATAAAGACCATCTTTTCCTGTAAGTTGATCTCTGCTAATTTTCGGTATTAGGATTCCGTCTACTTTACTATTACCGGTAGCACTCGTATTACCTTCTATATGAAGAGTAGCCTTTGGAGTTTCCGTATTGATCCCTACTCCCGTCGGTTGTTGGGCATTCGACAAGGAAAATAACCCTGTTATTATCACAGCAATTATCGTACTTTTTTTCATAATAATTTTATTTTCATATTAATAGTAATAAAAAAATCGTTACCTATAATTTTTTTGGAGAACAAATACGGACAAATCAATTTGCTGATTGCAAATAAATATAAAGCCATATATCCGGTATAATTTTTCATCTCCAATTTATCTTATCTTCTTCCACCCATTGAATACCATGTACAAGGACAATTATCACCACTATTAGGCTTAGAGTATAACTGTATAGCAGACATATTTGTCAGTCCAGTGATTCCCATATTAGAAGTATCGCTAAAATAATAAGTACCATTGCCTGCATTTCTTATATAAATTGTTCTATCTTTAAATAAAGCAGCCTCAGGAAATGGAATGGTGTAACCAGTAGCATCATTGCTAGCTGCGGTAAACTCAAAATAATTCGCACCTGATATGCCGGCTACAACTGACCATAAATTTGATAATGTAAAACTTATTCCTGATCCTGATGGCGGTATCGCTTGTCCTGTAGTCAGGTTTATTGTAACAAGTGTCGGCGTAAAACTTCCATAACTCCCCCCAGATGACGCAGAAGATGTTGACTTCCATTTACCTGCCGGTCCATCATAGTAATAAAACCCGGTAGATGCAATATCCACTGCTTTTCCTGTACCAACCTCTGATTGTGCTACTGTTACAAAGATCAATGTTCCGTTTCGATCTCCATCATAAGCACTTTTATTGTTAAGATTGGTTAAAGTAATTCTTGGTATTAGAACCCCGTCTGCTACGCCCGAATTACCGACTATTTCAAGAGTCGCCTTAGGGACTGTACCATCAGGTATATTAATTCCTACTTGGGCATTTGCCCCAAAAAACAATCCCATCATTATTATAGCAGTTATTACTTTTTTCTTCATAATAATTTTATTTTTTATAGTTAATTAATAAAAAATCGTTATATATATTTTTAAATATAAAGCCGGGTACCACAGTATAATTTCTCATCTCCAAATTCTATCTTAGCTGCCTTTTCTTCCAGCCATTATATACCATCTACCGTTTTTAGAATATAACTTCACAGCAGAGTATGCTGCAAGTGAGAATCCTGCTGGTATTCCTGTTGATAGATTAGTAAAACTCACTACACCACTGGTTCTATTCATTAAATAAATGGTTCTATTAGCAAAATCACCAGCCGGAGGAAAATTAATACTCCCGGTGCCTTCAATCTCAAAAAAATTATAAGTATTATTACTGCTCCAGTTATAACTTGTATTAGGTGCTATTATTTTTGGTGCCGGTTTTGGCTTAAAACTATTATCATAATTCTCCTCCGGAGCTTCGGGAGCTAATGGTTTCCATGCAGAGCCATCATAGTAATAAAACCCGGTAGATTTAACGTCAACTGTTTTTCCGGTACCGGTGCCGTCAATCTGTTTTACAAAAACCAAAGTTCCGTTATGAGAGGCGGTATAAGCGGCATTTTTTGCAATAAGCTCGGATAAACTAAGCCGTGGGATTATAACTCCGGGGGTACTTGCACTAGCGGTAGTTGTATCATCACTTATTTGGAGGGTTGCATTAGGGTTGACACTAACGTTATCTACACCTATCACTACCTGAGCATTTGCCGGGGCAACAAATAATAACCCTGTCATTATCACAGTAATTATCACATTTTTTTTCATAATAATTTTCTTTTACTATTATCTAACATTTGATTATAAAAACTGTCTAAAGTATATATTTGTATTCTCAATATGAGAAATTTATATTTAAAATATTACCACCGGTCTTTATTTACACCCGGTTTTTATGTAACCCATAATAGCTTAAGATATTTACCTTAACGGCAAATAAAATAAACTACCATACCTTTAGATAATAAGAAACGGAAAATACACTGCACACACTATAATTTTATTTCATACGAACTTCTTTTAACCCCGACATTGCAGGAAAAAACTTTTCCTATAATGCCATACACTGCGCCTCTTTTGCCACTCCACTGCTACCTTATGCCTTGCTCCTGCATCCCAATCCTACCCCTTGTTCCTCCTGCATTAGTCTGCTCTCTCTTCCTGTGTCATTGCCGCTTCTGTGCCGTAAGACCCATTCCATAATACCTATTAATATCCTATTGATTTTTTATAAGAGCCGGTTTTCAATGCAAAGATAGAAGTTTTTTATCAAACTACAAAATTAAATTACAAATATTTTTTCCGAAAATGTAATATGCTTTAAAATAATTTATCCGATTTTTGTTTATCTCGTTTAATTCGGGTGTCTTCATGTTGATTGTTGCGCCATTTGTTATCCTCGTAATAACACCCCAACACGCTGTGTATCATGTCATTGAGAGCGGAACGAAGTGTAGCGTGGCAATCTACTGTTTATAATGAGATTGCCACGTCGTGCCTCCTCGCAAAAACAGAAGTGCAGCAACCTTACAACGTGGGTTTGCTTCATCGTTCCTCCTATCAACAATAGGCATATCACTCACATTAATTAAGCTCAGGGTTGATTGGAGAATTTACCCAGATAATATTGGTTTTATCCATCCTGACCAATTGATTTTTCCATAAATTATCCTCCCATTTCAATATATCAAGTTGCTCATTTTCATAAACCAACCAATCCTTTTTTTCCATTTCCGTTTCCAATTGGTGCACCCCCCACCCTGCATAACCGATAAAAAACCTAATCTCTTTTTCACTGATAAGTTTTTCATTCAGGGCATTTTTAATCTGTTCATAATTCCCCGACCAAAAAAAATGAGCATTAATGGCTATTCCTCCCTGAATTATATCCGGTCGGGAATGGATAACAAACAGATAATCCTGATTCACCGGACCTCCGATGTATACATCCATATCTAAATCTATTCCCGGTGCTAGTTGGAATAATTTTTTATCGTATTTTTTGGTAAGTACAAGACCTACTGCTCCCTTTTTTTCTTCATAATCGGTAATAAAAATTACACTTCTAGAAAAAAAAGAATCCGTAAGAATTGGTTTTGCAATTAATAATTTACCTTTGTAATCCATTTTATCCTTCTTTACAACTATAAAATTACATATTTTTTACTATGGAAAATCTATCTAACAAAAGAAAAATATATAATTCAGGTCATTTAATCGAATCCGGGCTAAAAGAAAATCCTATGGAATTATTCCGAGACTGGTATATGGCTGCGGAAGAAAGCACCCTGATAGCGGAGGCTAATGCCATGTCCATCTCTACTGTGGAAGATGATCTGATTCCTCGTACACGGATGGTTTTACTGAAACAATACACATGGGACGGCTTTATATTCTATACTAATTATGATAGTAGAAAAGGAAAAGCCATCGCAAGAAATCCGAATGTTTGTCTTAATTTTTATTGGGATGAACTGGAGAAACAGGTTATCATTAACGGAAAAGCAGAAAAACTGGCTTCTAACCTGTCCGATGGATATTTTCATTCCAGACCCAGAGGAAGCCAGCTGGGAGCTATAATTTCCCCGCAAAGCGAAATAATTCCCGACCGTGATTTTTTGGAACACCGACTCAAAAGTATGGAAGATGAGACAAAGAACATGGAAGAAATACCTCGTCCGGAAAATTGGGGAGGTTTTATCATAAAACCGTATCAAATGGAATTTTGGCAGGGAAGACCAAACCGATTGCATGACCGTATTGTTTATATTTTGACTGATAATAAGGATTGGGAAATTAAACGACTGGCTCCCTAAAGCAGCTCTTTTCCTTCCCCTGACTTCTCTCTCCTGCTTTTAAAGCCGTATTTATAAAGGGTCTACGTCTATCTTGATTTTTACGGAACGGTAAGCCTGAACCTCCATTATCTTATTCCTGACTTTGACTATGCGTCACCCTAAATGATTTTTTGAAAGCCCGGAGGGCGGAATCTTCATAACCGCAGGTCAGCGACCTGCGGAGAGTACCCACCCC